>SYJG01000131.1 GCA_005798445.1 Planctomyces sp. | reverse complement strand
GCAGGGCGTCAGCCCTCCGAGTCAAACAGATCGATTCACTCGGAGGGCTGACGCCCTGCCGCTCGCCAAAACGTCTCATTCGGGTTAGTTTCCAGAGCACTTACCTAAGTTGCGAGCCTCCCGCGGCCCCGATAACTTGCCTCGCGATTCAAGGCTTGGTTCCGCCCCCTCTTTGGCTCGGAGAACGACATGCGACAGTTGACGATCTTGGTGGCTGTGATCGGATTGTTGGGAGTGGCCGCGACATGGAAAGTCACGGGGGCTCCGACAGGTGGCGCTCCGGCGACGGCCAAAGACGGGTTGTCGATTCGTGTTGAGGCCAAGAATCCGTTCACACACCTGGAAATCAACCGCCGGCCAAACAGCTTTCAATTCGCGATCGTCTCCGACCGAACCGGCGGACGTCGGCCGGGCGTGTTCTCGAAGGCGGTCGAGAAGATCAACCTCTTGCAGCCGGAGTTCGTCATTTCCGTCGGGGACTTGATCGAAGGCTACTCGGAAGACCCGGGTACATGGGCTCTCGAATGGAGCGAGTTTGAATCGAAGCTCAGCCGGTTCCAGATGCCGTTCTTCTTCTGCCCCGGCAATCACGACATCGCCAACCTGCCGATGAGCAAAGAGTGGCACCGCAAGTTCGGCCGCAGCTACTACGACTTCCGTTACCAGGATTGCCTGTTCGTGGTGCTCAACACCGAGGACGAGCCGAAGAAGGATCGCGAATACTTCTTCAAACCCGAACAACGAGCGTGGTTGAAACAAGTCTTGGAGAACAACAAAGACGTCCGTTGGACGTTCGTGTTTATGCACAAGCCGGTTTGGTCGATCACGACGCACAAAGATCCGGCCGACACTTCCGCCACGCTGGGCTGGGATGAAATCGAAGCCTCGCTGCAAGGCCGCAAGCACACGGTCTTCTCCGGCCACAATCACGTCTACGCCAAGAGCGTTCGCAACGGCATGGACTACTACATCCTGGCAACGACTGGCGGTGCATCGACGCTGACCGGCCTAAAGGACGGCAAGTTCGATCACTTCTGCTGGGTCACGATGAAAGATTCCGAGCCAGTCCTGGCCAATATTCTGCTCGACGGCGTCGAAGACAAAAACATCCGTACGGTCGCACCGAACGGAAAGTAGCCACGCTGTACCTGGCGAGCGGCTGGGCGTTAGCCCACCGAGAAAATCATCGACCACGAAAACTCACCAGGGAAAACACTCGGAGGGCTGACGCCCTACCGCTCGCCGGTGCCAGTTACTTTCGCCGGTAGAACGGCAGCTTGACGATCGTGGCTCGCTCGCTTTGGCCGCGGATGTCGACTTCGACGTTGGTGCCGAAGCTGACTGCCGCTCGTTCGAGGTACGCCATCGCGATCGGTTTTTCGAGCGTTGGCGAAAACGTTCCTGACGTGACTTCGCCAATGCGGACTTGCCCCGCCAAAATCTGCGCCCCTTCGCGAGCGATCCGCCGCCCCGCCAGCACGAGACCGACCCGCTGCATCAGCGGCGACTGTGCCTTTGCCAGCAGCGCGGCCTTGCCGATGAAGTCTTTGGCTTGCGGTTTCACCGCGAACGACAGCCCCGCCGAGATCGGATCGATCGACTCCGACAGCTCGTGTCCGTACAGCGGCATCGCGGCTTCCAGTCGCAGCGTGTCGCGACAGCCGAGGCCGCAGGGCAGCAAACCGGCCGAGGCTCCGCGTTCGATCAACGCTTCCCACAGCTTCATGCCATGCTCGCGCGAGGCGATCACTTCAAAGCCATCTTCGCCCGTGTAGCCGGTGCGGCTGACGATCCCGCGCACACCGAACACGTCGGCTCCGCAACTGAAGTAGTACTTCATTCCCACGAGGTCGAGATCAAGCAACGAGGACAGGAACTCCACCGACCTCGGCCCTTGCAGCGCAAGCATTGACCATTCCGTCGTCTTGTCTTCGACCTGCACATCAAAGCCGGCACGATGCCGCTCAATCCAATCGACGATCTTCAGTCGATTCGACGCATTCACGACGAGCAAATGCCAGCCGTCGAATCGCGTGACGAGTACGTCGTCGAGCACTCCGCCTGTTTCGTTGCAGACCAGCGAATACCGCACTTGTTCCGGCTTCAGCGATGCGACGTCGTTCGTCAGCAAATGATCGAGAAACCTTTCCGAATCCGGCCCAGAGAATCGCAGCCGCCCCATGTGCGCGATGTCAAACAGACCCGCCGCGCGGCGCACGGCGTGATGCTCTTCGGTGATCGAGCGGTACTGCACCGGCATGTGCCAGCCGCCAAATTCCACCATCCGCCCGCCATGCGTGGCGTGCCAGTTATGCAGAGGCGTTTGCAACAGAGCGGACATGTCGGATTTCCTTTGGAGTGCGACGACCCAAGTCGTCGCTTTTCAAAACGGGTTGATGGCGAATCCACGGTCAAAAACGCATCTGCGTGTGTTGGAAAGCGGCGACTTGGGTCGCCGCACTCCAAATCTCAACGATTGCCCGCAATCAACTTTGCCAACGCATCGACGTCATAAACGCACCCGCCCCAAGTGCCGCCGCCGAGCTGTTGCAACAACGCCCAGAGTTTCGTGTCGTCGGGAAGTTGCGGATCAGGCAGCAATGGCTGAGCCGGTTCTCGCTCTGCGAGGATTCGCGCACCTGTTTCCGGCGAGAATCGGCGATCCGCATCACCGACGAGATTCAAACTGCCTTCGAGCGAGTTGCGGTCGATGAGGATTTCGATCATGTCACCGTCGCGGAGCTTGCCGATCGGGCCGCCCGCTAGCGCTTCGGGACCGACATGGCCGATGCAGGCTCCGGTCGAAACGCCGGAGAAGCGGGCATCGGTGATCAATGCCACTTGCTTTCCAAACGACAGGTACTTCAATGCGGAGGTGAGCTGAAACGTCTCTTCCATGCCGGCTCCGAGCGGTCCTCGGCACATCAGCACGATCACGTCCCCTGCTTCGACTGTTTTTGAGCCACGCCCCTTCACCGCCGCGATCGCGTCCCGTTCGGACGTGAAGACCTTCGCGGGGCCGAGCTTGCGATAGACACCGTCGGCATCGACCACACTGGAATCAATCGCCGTACTTTTGATGACCGAGCCTTCCGGCGCGATGTTGCCAACGGGGAATGTCACGGTGCTCGTCAAGCCGCGAGTGCGAGCACGATCCGGCGACATGACCACGTCATCGGGATCGACACCGTCGGCCGAACGCAGCAATGCTCGCAGCATGCGGCGGCGATCCGATGTCTCCCACCAGTCGAGCACTTCGCCCAGCGGCCGCCCCGTCGCCGTCAGCGCGTTCAAGCGCAGCAGGTCCAACGTGCGCAGATGCAGCATGACTTCGGGAACTCCTCCCGCGAGAAAAAACTGCACGGTCGGATGTCCCTTCGGCCCGTTCGGCAGGACATCCACCAGTCGCGGCACCTGCCGATTGATCCGGTTCCAGTCATCGACGACTGGCCGCCTCAACCCGGCCGAGAACGCGATCGCTGGAATGTGCAGCAACAGATTTGTCGAGCCGCCGCAGGCCGCATGGACGACCATCGCATTGTGCAGCGAATCGTCGGTGAGCAGCTTGCGCATCGTCAGCCCCGCAGCTTCCATCACGACAACCGCGCGAGCCGATCGGCGAGCCGCGTCCAACCAGATCGCTTGCCCCGACGGCATCAGCGCCGTGTGCGGCAACGCCAGACCCAGTGCTTCGGCCACGACCTGTGATGTCGCCGCCGTCCCCAAGAACTGACAGCCGCCACCCGCACTGCCGCAGGCTCGGCAACCCATGTCCTGCGCGTATTCGAGCGTCACTTCGCCATGAGCGAAGCGTGCTCCCAACGATTGCACCTTGCCGGCGTCTTCCGCATCGCGAGTCGGCAACGTGACTCCGCCGGGCACGATCACGCAGGGCAAATCGTGCTGAGCCGCTAGAGCTATCATCGTCGCGGGCAGTCCCTTGTCGCAGGTCGCGATGCCGATGACGCCGCGCCGAGTCGGTAGCGAACGAATCAAGCGTTTCAACACGATCGCCGCATCGTTGCGATACGCCAGGCTGTCCATCATCGCGACAGTCCCCTGCGATCGCCCGTCGCACGGATCGCTGACATAAGCCGCGAACGGCAGCTTTTCGAGCCGATTCAATTCCTCGGCCGCCGCCCGCATCAACAGGCCGACTTCCCAGTGTCCGGTGTGATAGCCCAACGCAATCGGCCGCCCACTTTCGTCCCGAATGCCCCCTTGCGTGCTGACGATCAAAAACTGAGGCCGCCCCAACTGCGACGCCTCCCACCCCATGCCGGCATTCTGCGTCATGCCGAACAAGTCGCCCGACGGAGCATCCAGCAACATGCTTTCGGTAAACGGCATTCGCCCGACGGGGCCGTGCCCGTGCGTGGCAATGTTGAAGAGACTGGAGTCCGACGAATCGAAGAGGTCATTCATGGAGGTCAAAGCTTCCCATTAAGGCGCGAGGAGGTCGAAATCAGCCGATGACGACTACGAGGCCGGTCGTCGTCTCTTTTCGCGAAGCAGCGTATCAGCCCAGGCCGCGTCGTCCGCAGGCAGCGGCGGATTGGGTTCCAGGCTGTAGTCGGTGTCGTCATACCGGCCATTGACGTATGCCAGATCGAAGACCGCTTGTAGGTCGAGGACGACATCGCGATCGGTTTGTCGCAGCGGGATCGGAATTTTCGGAAGGGATTCGCGCAGCGGGATGCGGTAGTACTCGAAGCTCCACTTCCACGGCCGGCGAATCAACACGCAATAGGGTGTGTTGTAGTCGCGTGGAAGGCTTCGACGGTCGAGTGGTTCCATGCGTCGGCCGCTGCGCAGCAGGTCGATTTCCACGATGCTGACTCCACCATGCACCAGCTCTTTGCGTTTGCGAAGAAATTGACGGCGGTCGTCGCCGGCCAACTTGTTCGTGGGGCTGAGCACTTCGATCACCGTCACGACGTGCTGTCCGCTGGAGGTATCCACGATCTGGATGAAGCCTTCCGTGACCGGTTCGTCATCGGCGATGAGCAACGGCTCCCCCAAGCCGATCGGGGCTTCGAGCATGGCCACTGCACCACCGCCGCCATGATCCGGCCGCTCGACCACGCGGACGTCAGGAATGACATCCCGCGTCTGTTCGTGAAACGGCGAGCCAATCGAGACTCGCTCCTCGGTCCTGGCCCTGAGGTCGCGAGGCAGTTGACTCTGAATTTGGTCGCGTGAGTAAGTGATTAAGCTCTGGTGAATGTCCCCCCAACTCGATTCGAGGTACGGGTCCATTCCGGGGAACGGGCTGCGGTTCATGGCTGAGATTCCACGAGGGGGATGTCGAACTACGACTCGGAGTATATCAGCCAACGTGATCAACTCGATCAAGATGGATCGCTGAATTGTAGGTTGGGACTCCGTCTCGACCGCATTGATTCGGACTCGATTGGTCGGGACGGAGTCCCCACCTATAATCTGACACAGTCAATGCACGCGAGCTGCGTGCTCCACGAGGAAACGTCATGCCTGCCACATTGCCGATTTTGGGACAAGCTCCCGCCGCCGAGGAAGACCCGCTCGATCTGATGGACGAGATTGAGCGGCTCAAGAAAGAAAAAGACGCGACGATCCTCGCCCATTTTTATGTGGATGGGGACATCCAGGACGTCGCCGATTTCACTGGCGATAGTCTGAAACTGGCACGCGATGCCACAAAAGTGACGACCTCGACGATCGTGTTCAGCGGCGTCCATTTCATGGCCGAGACGGCCAAGATGCTCAGCCCGACAAAGCGCGTTCTGCTGCCGGACATGCTGGCGGGGTGCTCGCTGGCCGATAGCTGCCAGCCGGAAGAGTTGGCGAAGTTCCAACAGAAGCTGAGGGCCGAAGGACGCGATTTCGAGACGGTTGCGTACATCAACACCTCTGCGGCGGTGAAGAGCCTCGTCGATTGGATCGTCACTAGCGGCAACGCTCGCGAAATCATCGACCGCGTGCCGGCAGGCAAGGAAATCTTGTTCGTGCCGGATCAGCATCTCGGCCGGTATCTGTCCGAGGTCAGCGGTCGCAAGATGATCCTGTGGCCGGGAGCTTGCATGGTTCATGAGGTCTTCAGCATCACCGACATGCTGCGAGCCAAACGGAACAATCCCGGCAGCCTCATCATCGCTCATCCGGAATGTCCGGCGAACATTCTCGAACATGCGGATTTCATCGGCGGCACCGAGGCGATGCGCAAACATGTCTCGTCGATCTCCGAGCCGCAGACATTTCTTGTCGCGACCGAAGCCAACATGATTCACCCGCTGCAAAAGATCGCTCCGCAGCACAACTACGTTCCGATCCCCGGACTTATGGAATCCAGTGGCGAGACCTGTGCCTGCAACCGCTGCCCGCACATGGCTCGGAACACTTTGCAAAAAGTCCGCGACTGTCTCCGCGACGGTCGGCCGGAGATCGAATGGAATCCGTGTTTCGACAAGGCGCGAACGGTTGTCGAAAAGAGCCTGTTGAAGTGAATTTGAAGATCCCGGCGAGCGGCAGGGCGTCAGCCCTCCGAGTTCTGAAGACGACCTGTCAATCAGCTCGGTGGGCTGACGGCCTGCCACTCGCCAAGAAGACAGAAATCAGGAGACGAACATGTCGTTGGTAATTCGGGCTGTTTTGCTGGGTCTCATGTCGTGGTCCTTATGCGAGGCGGCCGATCCGCCAATCGCCCATTGGCCGTTGCGACAAGACGCGAAGGATGCCGGACCACTCGGCCTACACGCAAAGGCTCACGGTGGCGAGTTGACCTTCTCGGCAACGGAGGGCGTGAAACTCGATGGCCACGATGATTGGCTGGAGGTGCCAACTCATGACAAGCTGAAGCTCGGAGCGAAGGACTTCACGGTTTCGTTGTGGCTGCACACGAGCGAGCGACTCGACGACGTGCCCGGTGACCTGCTGAGTCAGTTCGATGCGGACAAGCGCCGCGGTTGGAATTTGAGTTTGAAATCGCACTCCGTCACGGCGAGCCAGGCCAACCTGCGGACTCTGCATTTCGGCATCGATCAAGATCGGCTCGAATCGAAGTGGACTGATCACGGGCAGGTCGGCAACGGGATGTTTGTGAAAGCTCTGGCGGTGTTCGACGGGCAATTCTTCGCGGGCACTTGCGAGCAGGGGAAAGATCAGGCTGGGCATGTCTATCGCTTTGGCAGCAACCAAAAATGGATCGACTGCGGTAGTCCGGCTCCGTGCAACGCGGTGTCGGCGTTCGCGGAACTCGATGGGAAGTTGTACGTCGGCGTGTCGAAGTATCGGCTCGGCGGCTCGGCGTTGAAGGAATCCGAGAACCCGAATCTCGGTGGCAAAATCTTTCAGTACGACGGCGACAGAAAATGGATCGACTGCGGGCAGCTTCCGGAGACCGAAGGGATTGGCGGCTTCGTGGTCTTTCAAGGCAAGTTGCATGCTGGGTCGCTCTACAAACCCGCCGGTTTCTTTCGGTACGAGGGGGGCCAGAAATGGACTACGCTGCCGGTGCCGAACGGCAAACGTGTCGAAGCGATGTGTGTCCACAACGGTCAACTCTTCGCATCGTGCTACGACGAGGCTCACATCTTTCGCTACGACGGAGAGACTTGGACCGATTGCGGCCAAGTCGGCGAAGCGCTCAACACGCAGACGTACTCGTTCGCGATTCATCACGGGAAGATGTACGTCGGGACGTGGCGAACCGGCAAAGTGTTTCGCTACGACGGTGACAACCAGTGGGCCGATTGCGGCCGGCTCGGCGAGGAGTTGGAAGTGATGGGGATGCTGGTCCACAACGGCGGCTTGTTCGCTGGCTCGCTTCCGCTCGCCGAAGTGTTTCGCTTTGACGGCAAAGATCGCTGGGCGAGCGTCGGCCGTGTCGATCTCACTCCAGATGTCACTTTTCGCCGAGCCTGGACGATGGCCGAGTACCAAGGCCGGCTGTTCGTCGGCACGCTGCCAAGCGGTCGCGTCCTTTCGATTGCGGCCGGTGCGAATGTCACTCTCGACCGCTCACTTCCGGCCGGTTGGCATCACGTTGCAGCACAGCGAGCTGGTCGGGAACTCAAGTTGTTCGTGGACGGAAAACGAGTCGCGACCTCGGCACCGTTCGAACCGTCGCAATTCGATCTCTCAATCGATGCGCCGCTACGCATCGGCTTCGGCCCGACTGACTCGTTTCATGGCCGGCTCCGCGAGGTGCGGATTTGGGATCGTGCCTTGCCTGTTGAAGAAATTGTTCGTGAGCAAAGTCGCTGACGCGATCGACGTCGTTTCGTCCCTTCTCCCCTTGGGAGAAGGTGGCCGAAGGCCGGATGAGGGACTCATGAATCATCGGCTCCCTCACCCCGAAACTCTCCCAAGAGGAGAAGGAGGATGACGGCCCGAAAACCGTATCAGCGGGTGTGACAAAACAACCTGGAAGACAGTCCTGCCAACACAGCGAATGCCCAATGTCAGAGATCACACAGTCGCGCAGTCTTCCGAAATGGTCGCCTGCCGACAACGCGATTCTGAGGGAAAGGGTACGACGAATTGAAGGAGACGACGAATGTGTTCGTCCGGCAGATTCGTCGTCTCCTTCAATTCGTCGTACCCTTTCTTTGCCAAACGTCCGCCCGTTGTGAATCGGCCAGGATCATTTGTCGCACCCGCGTCAGCGCAACCAACTCGGTTGGCTTGCGAGACGCCGGAGCGCTGGGCACACTGATTCGCCTTTTCGAGTTCGAGCAAAGGATCAGAGCATGAACGTCGCGCGACTTCGAGTTTTCGCTGGGGCACTCTTGGTCATCGGCACCGGAGTCGCGAATGCCGCCGACGCGCCGCTCGTTGCGACTGACGTAAAGCAAGTTGATCGCGACTATTGGTTCCAAGGGGAGTATCTCGGCTCAGCGAGGAATGCGTGCGGACGATGCGAGTCATGCGGTCTACAAGTGGTGGCGCTCGGCAAAAACGAATTCCAAGCAGTGCTGTATCGCGGCGGTTTGCCGGGCGGCGGCTGGTGGACCGGGATGACGAAGCATGAATTCAAGGGTCAACGCGATGGCGAGATGCTGCGGTTGATCGGTGATGATGCCACGCAACGGATTGAGATTTCCAAAAGCACGGCGACCGTGCAGGCGGTGCATCAGCCGCCAACTCCGGCAAGCGAGCAAGTCGTTTCGCTCGGTGAAATGATTCGTGTCGAGCGTCGCAGCCAGACACTCGGAACCGCGCCGCCGTGCGGTGCGATCGTACTCTTCGATGGCAGCCACACGGATCACTGGAAAAGTGGTCGCAAGACCGACGACGGTTTGCTGATGATCGGCACCGAAACGAAAGTGTCATTCCAGGACTTTCACTTGCACATCGAGTTTCAGTTGCCGTACATGCCGAACGCTCGCGGGCAGGGGCGAGCCAACAGCGGCGTCTACATTCAAAGTCGTTACGAGGTGCAGGTGCTCGACTCGTTCGGCCTCAAAGGTGAGAACAACGAGGCGGCCGGCCTCTACAAGTTCAAAGCTCCCGATGCGAACTTGTGTTTTCCGCCGCTCGTCTGGCAGACATACGACATCGAATTCCTCGCCGCTCGCTTCGATGGCGAGAAGTCAAAGACCTGTCCTGCCACTGTTTCCGTTTGGCACAACGGAGTGCTGGTGCAGAACCGCGTCGAATTGGCAAACAAGACCGGCGGCGGAGCGGCCGAAGGTCCGACGTTGCTGCCCACCAAGCTGCAAGATCACGGCAATCCGGTCCGTTTCCGGAACATCTGGCTGATCGACCGGAGCGGATCGGCACACGCACAATCGCTCGCCCTGCAAACGAAGTGACCCGAATGATCAGCAAGGTTTGACGCGCTCTGGAGCCAATTTTCTGGATTTGTTAGAAGCCCGCCCCTTTCTTCACGCGGAGCGTGAAAGACTTCAGGCAAGGAGGCGGCTTCATGGCGAACAAACCACTGTCGCGGAATTCACCGTTGCGAATTGCGGTCCTGGCGGGCGGGACGTCCCGCGAGCGGAACATCAGCTTGGAAAGCGGCAATGCCGTCGCGAAAAGTCTGTCAGAGCGCGGTCACATCGTCTCGCGAATCGATCCAGCACACATTGAACTGACTGAGTTGGACTGGTCGAGCTTCGAGGTCGCGTTTTTGGCGCTGCATGGCACGTTCGGCGAGGACGGGCACGTTCAGCAGGTTCTCGAAGAGGCCGGCATCCCGTTCACCGGCAGCGATTCGGTCGCGTCGCGATTGGCGTTCAGCAAATCAGCCGCCAAAGAACGCTTCGTGCAGAACGGAGTTCCGACACCGGCCTATGTGCTCATTCACGAATCGGACACAGCGGCACGTATCCAACAGCAGGCGAACGCGCTGGGGTTCCCGCTGGCGGTGAAACCCGATGGGCAGGGATCGAGCCTTGGCATCACGATCGTTCGCAATCCGGAAGAGCTGCCGCAGGCTTTGTCCCGCTGCTTTCACTTCGATCCGTTCGGACTATTGGAAGTCGCGATCGACGGGACCGAGTGGACGCTCGGAGTGCTCGACGGCGAGCCGCTGCCGCTGATTCAAATTGAAACAGGCCGAGGCTTCTTCGACTACACGGCCAAGTACGAAGACGACGACACACAGTACCTGTTCGACTTCGCGTTTCCGACGAGCGTCATCAAGTCCATCGAAAACGCTGGCCGCCGCGCGTACGAGGCGCTCGGTTGCCGCGGACTGGCTCGTGTGGATCTGCGAGTCGATCGCTTCCACGAGCCGTGGGTGCTGGAGGTCAACACGATCCCCGGCATGACCAGCCACAGCTTGGTCCCCAAGGCAGCGGCGCGGATTGGACTCAGTTTGGGAGCGATCTGCGAACGGTCCATTCACAACTGCTTGAATTGTGAACCGGTCTCGCCCGTTCATCACAGTTTGCAGCCGGCCACATAGCCGAACCATGCCCGCTCACATGCCCGATGAATCTGATCCGTTGCCGCGACGACCCTCGACTCCGGTGGAGCAACTGCTGGATTGGCTGTTGCAACCGATGGTTTTGCTGTTGTTGTCGTGTTCGGTCGCAGCCTGGGTGTTCGTGCCGAAGCTGGGTGTGAGGCTGCCAGATTTGAGAAACGATCATCAGTACCGCTTGGCGACTTCGCAAATCGAAATCTCACCTCCCCCGCACTGGGTGCCGCACGACTTGGCCGAGCAAGTGGCTCGACGAGCCGGGTTGCCTGACGAACTATCGTTGCTCGACCTGGACATCACGCGCCGCGTCGCTGCGGCATTCGAGCAGCATCCGTGGGTAAAAGGTGAAGTGCGGGTCAGCACCTCGGTCCCCGCAAAAATGCGTGTGAGTCTCGAATACCGTGAACCAGTTGCAATAGTGCGGGTCACTCAAGCTGGCAAGATCGGACTGTTCCCGATCGACGCGGACGCGACGCTGCTCCCCTCGGCGGATTTTGCGCCAGCGGAAATCGCCAAGTATCCGGTGATCGAGAATGTCTTGGTGCCGCCTGGCAGTGCGGCAGGCACTGTCTGGAAAGATGCAGGCGTGCTCGGTGCGGCGCGGCTGGCCGTGGAACTCAAACCGTTTTGGGAGCAATTCGGATTTCAGTCGATTCTCGCGCCGGCGAACTCGGATCGAAAACTGACATGGGACAATCTCTGCTTGCAGCTCAGCACTCGCGGCGGCTCGCGCGTGATTTGGGGCCGGCCGCCAGGAGCCAAGCACCCCGGAGAATTGCTTGCCGACAAGAAGATCGAGAGGATCAAATTCTATCTCCGCCATCACGGCCCGTTCGATTCGTCGACGCATGGCCCGTTTGAGTACGACATCACGCGCTGGACCGATATTTCGCGCAAACCAATCGCCGACCGCAGCGGTTCGCAACGACGTTAGCCAGTGACTCGTCACCGCTTCTTTTTTTTCTTGGCCGAGGACTTCCTTTTCTTGGCAGGTTTGTCACTGGGTTTGAAGACGTCCAATTCGATCGTTTCGTGGATTTCGTCCGGCTCATCGCCCGAAATCAGCTTGTCAATCTTTGCAGACTTGGCTTCGTCGAATTGGCCTCCGGAACGCAGCACCATCTCTGCTAAGCCGAGCGTGTCGGAATCGACGCCACTGTCGCGCATGTGTTTGAGCGTTGCGTCGATGTCATATTTCACTCGACGAAGTTCCACTTTTCCATTTTCGATGATGGCGTAGGCAGCACGCGGGTCGCCGTCGCGCGGCTGGCCGATGCTGCCGGGATTGATCACCATCGGACCATCGAGTTGCAGCGCAAACGGAATGTGTGTGTGGCCGACCAGCACGAAGTCGGCATCGATCCCCTTTAGACGTGATTCCCAAGCGGCCTTGTCTTCTCGCAGGTATTCGTCGAACGGATCACGCGGTGTGGCATGCACGAGGTAGAATCGTTTGTCGTCAAGCGTCACTTTTCTTGTCACCGGCATCCGCGTCAGATATTTCATGTGCAGCCCGCTGAGCAGTTTCCAATGCAACGGACGCGTTGCCGCCGCCAAGCGATGCAGGCCGGAGACCTTCTTCACGGGAATCCGCTGAGCGACCGCGTGATCGTGATTGCCTCGCACCGAAACCGCCGCATGTTTTCTGACCCAATGGATGCAAGGAACCGGATCGGTTCCGTAATCCACGAGATCGCCGACGAACAAACACGCATCGAAAGGCTCTTTTACGGCGGCGAGCGCCGGCCAATTCGAGTGAATGTCCGCCAAAACCAAAATGCGCATCGACGTGAATTCCGAAGGGGAAAGTCGTCTCACCATTCGATCAAATTGGCGAAACAGAATGGCCCGTTCCACTGGGCGACATTTCCGCCAAATTGCCAGCGAGCGTCATCGACACCTTGACCATTCGCATTCTAACTGGGTCTAATTTTACAGCCTACGGATCGAATCCCTCGAATCCAGGAGTGAAACGGTGGCGGAGCGACCAGTTTCCCAACAAACACTACGTGAGCAATTCACGAACGCCGAACAGCTCACCAAAGAGCTGGTCGATCATCTCGAACATCATTTGTTGCCGAAAATCCACGACCTCAAAAAACTCGTCCAGATGGAACTGAAGGGCGAGGCGGTTGTCGAAGACATCACGATGCGAAATCACGCCTCACATGTTCTCGAAAGCGCTCGCTTTGCGGGCGAAGTCAGTGACAAAATGACGACCTATTTCACCTCAATCAATCAGGCCGTCGCGCGGATTATCAGTCCGCAGTAGCCCCGGCCGTTCGGCCATACGCGGTTATCCGCTCTTCATAACATCCATTCGACAAGCATTCGTCGTCAAACGTTTTCGTTCTAGTGGAACGATTTGTGTCCGTCATCTGTCATGACGCCCTCTAACTGACTGCGATATCCCACGAGAAATCATGGACCAAGCCCGTTCCGATTCCGCGATCGCGTCGCAGCCGCCCACCACGGCTTATCGCCCCGCGCGCGTCGGACACAGAACGGAAACCGTGATTAACCCTGAGCGGCGTGGAGCATCATTGCCATTACCCGAAGGGCCAGGTTTGCCCAGCTCGTCAGTATGGTTGCGGTTGTTTCCGTCAGAGGTTGATTATCAAGACCCGGCACTGATCCCCGCACCAGCCGGTTTGCGGTTGGGGCACTTTCAGATCGAAGCTCGCATCGGTGCCGGAGGCATGGGAGCTGTGTTCCAGGCGATGGACACCCGATTGCAGCGAGGCGTTGCGCTGAAAATTCTCTCGCCGAGTCTGTCTCGCGATGAGACGGCGGTCCAGCGATTTCAGAATGAAGCTCGCGCAGCGGCACGCCTGGATCACGAGAATATCGCTCGCGTGTATTTCATCGGCGAAGAGCAAGGTCTGCATTTCATTGCCTTCGAGTTCATCACCGGCACCAATCTTCGTGAATTGATTCGTGAGCGAGTCCGCATCGATCCCAACGAGGCGGTCAACTTCGTGCTGCAAATCGCCGCCGCGTTGCGGCACACGTCGGCAAATGGCGTCGTGCATCGCGACATCAAGCCATCGAACATCATCATCACTCCTTCTGGCCGAGCGAAGTTGGTTGATCTCGGACTGGCTCGCAAAGAGAGTACCGAATCCTCGCCAGACTTGACGATGGCCGGCACGACGCTGGGCACGTTTGATTACATCTCTCCTGAGCAAGCGAAAGACCCTCGAAGCGTCGATGTCCGCAGTGATATCTATTCGCTGGGTTGCACGCTGTATCACATGCTCACCGGCGAGCCGCCGTATCCCGACGGGACCGTGCTGAAGAAGTTGCTCGACCATCAAAGTGGCGAGCCGCCAGATCCGGCAAAAAAGAATCGCCGGGTCTCGGATGATCTGTCTCTGGTCTGTCGCAAGATGATGGCCAGCGATCCCAAGCGGCGCTATCAAACGCCTGACCAGTTGATTCACGATTTGATGCTGATCGCCGGCTCGCTGGGCCTGCGCGGCATTAGCCAGGAAGGCTTGATCTGGCTGAAGTCGAATCGCTCCATGTCCGACTTCTGGCGGAAAAACGTCGGAGTCATTGCGATGGTTGCGCTGCTGATCGTGATCGTGGTTCTTGTCGAACGATTTCCTTATCCCAGCGGCAATGGGAGCAACGGCACTCAAACTGCGTCCCCCTCCAAGATGGACGCGTCTCACTCAAAAAACGTCAATCACCAATCCATGGAAACCGACCGAAACGCGATACCCCCTCCGACGGACCTCTCCGCCAATGGCTCCAGATTCGGATCGACGAAATCGAACAAGACATTGAGCGACGAAGATTCCGTTTTCGTTTCGAAAGATCAAACCAAATCCGCCGACCTCATCGGTGATCCATCGCGATTTCCGATGCCGTTGCTACCGGATTTTGACAATTCATCCGACGGTTCCACATTCCCCTCGGTGGTTCGACCTCCGGATTCGGTTTTGTTTGGACCCACCGAGAAGGCGGCATCCGGTTTGAATTCCAGTGAGAAGCAGACCAAACCTGAACCGCCAACAGTCGCTCGCACGACTACTGGCGGATCTGAGACCGAGGGATCGCGCGACAGCAATCCAAACACGGACAAGTCCGCAACGACTGAGGAAATGAATGGGGTCATCGTCCTGGCTTCGGATAGTTCGTCCGCAAAACGATTCCCGACATTGGAGGCGGCTTGTGCGGCGGTCAGCGACGGCAGCGTCATCGAACTGCGGTACAACGGTCGCCGTTCCGAGAAGCCGCTGCGGATCAGCAAGAAGAACGTCACGATTCGAGCCGCACGCGGTTTTCGCCCGATCGTCGAGTTCGCCCTCGGCAGCGTCTCGGCGGATGCACACCTGCGGTTGATCGGCGTCAGCAGCGGTCCCGTCCAGATCAACAATGTGGCCTTTGAGATTTCTGTTCCGTCGTTCTTCGCGGCGGATCGAATCAGTCTGTTCGCAATTGATCGTGCGGACAAGCTGCGACTGCAAGATGTTGCCATCACGTTGAGCAATCCTGGACAGCGTCCAACCGCGTTGTTTGATATCTCGACGGAAGCGGGGCAGATGCTGGCCGATATGAAAATGAGCACGACCGGAGTGGCCCGCGATCCGCTGGAGATTGAATTGACCGAATGCTTCGTGCGTGGGCACTGCGATTTGATTCGTGTCCGCAACACGAAACCCGGACATCTCACGCTGCGAGACTCTGTGATCGCAGTGGACGGCTCGCTACTCCAGGTGGAAGGGCACTCCGAAAAGCCCGCCGAACAAACTCGATTGGATTTGCGGCTCGAACATGTAACGGCCCTTGTCGGTCACAGTCTCATCCGGCTCGACAGCGGTGACTTGCCGCGCGAGTTGCTTCCCGTCGCGGTCGAAGCGCGCAACAACATTCTGATGACGAGCAGCAGCGGCCCGCTAGTCGCCATGAGCGGCAATACCAGCGAGGCTGACTTCCGCAAGCTTTTCGTCTGGTCGGGTGGCAAAAATTTCTATGACGGTTTCGATGATTGGAAGACGGTCGGTGATGTCGGAGCATCCAATGACAAACTCTTTTGGCTGGCCGAGCGCGGCGACGTGGCCACGATGTCGCTCGACGCGCTGACGCTCGATCGAGAATCCCCGTCCCCCAATCCGGGCATCAACGCCGCGACCGACGGCAACAACGCCGGTGCCGACATTTCCAAGCTGCCGCCACCGGCGGAAGCTGACCCGCGCAGCGAGTAAGCCGTCCAACCTGGATCGATTCATCGCGTTGGATCAGCAAATGCCAAGAGGTGATCGCTAGAAATTCAGTCCACGATTGACAAGTAGAAATTCGGTTCATAGCGTTCGCACCAGTCGCTGAACGGCGGCGCTTCATATCGACCCGTCATCTCGGTTCTGCAAAACGATCGCTGATTCGCGAAAGTGGAGGATGGCCATGAGTGGACCTCCTGAACGCTGGCAACGGGCTGACACGAACAGTCCGTTTTCGCAAATGACGGTTCATAACGGCAATCAGGTCACTGCGATTCCGATCGTCGGGTGGACCTGCCGTGGGAGCGCACTGTCTGTGCAACTCACCAACCGCACGTTCACTTTGAGTTACGCGGGATCACCGTCACACGTTTGGAGAGTCAACGAACCCAGCCCCAGCGCGTTCTTCATCGAGTTGGGCTACGATGCGTACCAGCATGTGACCAGCGCGGGAACACGTGGACCTGTGCGTACGAGCTAATGAGTCCCTTTCGGCTGACAAGTGTCAGCAACCCGCAATCGAGCAACCGAAGCTACTCGTCCGCGCCCCCAGACGGGCTGATCGCCACCGAGAATGGCAACAGCGTGACTAACCACGGCTACGACACGATGGGTCGCTTGACGACTGTGACATACCCGGATTCCAGCACGACGGCGTACGCCTACGATGCCAACGGCAACCGGACCAGCCTGACGGACAGCACTGGTACGACAACGTGGGTCTACGACAGCGTCAACCGCATGACGAGCGAGTCGAAGGCAGCCAACACCATCACCAATGCCTACGACGCCAACAGCAACCTCATCAGTCAGACCAACCCGAACGGCACCACGGTCACCGAAGGCTACAACTCGGCCGATTGGCTGACGAGCGTCATCAACAAGAACAGCTCCGCCACCGTGCTGAGCAGCTTCACCTACGGCTACAACACCGATGGCCTGCGCAGCAGCGTCACCGAAGCCGACGGCAGTCAGGTGAGCTACGGTTACGACTCGCTGCATCGTCTGACGAGCGAAGTCCGCACCGGCACAAATCCGTACAACCTCAGCTACGGCTACGACCCCGCCGGAAATCGTTTGAACCAAGTCCGCGACGGCGTGGGGACCAGCTACACCTACGACGATGCCAACCGTTTGTTGACGGCCGGAAGCACAACCAACACTTGGGATGCAAATGGCAACCTGCTAAGCAAGACCACAGGGGGCGTAACCACCAACTTCGCGTACAACTTCGACGATCAACTCACCAGTATCACTGGCCCGACGAACGTGAGCTTCGCATACGACGGCCTCACCCGCCGAGTCAGTCGCACAACCGGCGGCGTAACCACCAGCTTTTTCCATGACGTCGTGCGGATCACCACGGAAAAGCAGGGTGCGACACTGACCGCGCACTACACATACGGCCGCGACCTTCTGAGCCGCGACGACGGGACGAACTACGCGTATTACTTAGTTGATGGCCTCGGAAGCGCGCGACAGCTCACGGACGCCAGTCAAGCGGTCGTGTCCGCCTACG
This sequence comes from Planctomyces sp., assembly GCA_005798445.1. Taxonomy (GTDB): domain Bacteria; phylum Planctomycetota; class Planctomycetia; order Planctomycetales; family Planctomycetaceae; genus SXKJ01. The sequence continues at coordinate 648 of SYJG01000131.1, read as the reverse complement.
TGTCTGAGGGCTTCGGCAGCATCGTCGCCCAAACAGGAGCGGCACCGAATTCCTACAAATTCGCCGCAACCTCAGCTTATCGTGACGATGGAGACGCCGGCCTGCTGCACGTCGGCCTGCGTTACTACGATCCTTCGGTTGGCAGGTTCACGACGGCCGACCCTCTGTTGGGAGACGGCATCAACCCACAATCGTTGAATCGTTATTTGTACGTCACGAATAATCCCGTGAACCTCGTGGATCCGACGGGAACTCAAGGGACAGCACTAAGAGTAATCGGCGTCGTTCTCATCGCCCTTGGTGACGTGGCAATCGTATTCTCCATTATCACCGTAAATCCGCTAGCGGCGGTTATCGGAGTCGGACTGATCGTAGTGGGGGTAATCTTGTATTCGTTGGGGAATAACTTCCCGAATCTGTGAGTGATGTCCGAATTATTTCAGTGTTTTCTTACCATTACATCCCCACACCAAGAATGTTGAGCGGTGGCTAAGACAGGTCTTGGGCGATGGCGCTCGCTCATCTCAAACGCAACGGTTCTGAACAAAGCAGAAGTAGAGGAAAAGATCGCTGGGACGTTCTCATTGGGTGTGTTTTGGAAAGGCCCTTTGGGAATGGAGTCCCAGCGATGTGTGCGCAGATTAAGTT
>SYJG01000013.1 GCA_005798445.1 Planctomyces sp. | reverse complement strand
AGCACGACCGACGCGATCACCAGCCTCTCACGCACGACCGCGAATGCCGAGCTGCTGTTGGATCACTCGCGCGGCCGCTGGCACATCGAGAACCGCGGCTTCCACGTCTTGGACGTGAGCCTCGGTGACGACGCCAACCGCCCCCGCACCGGCCATGCCGCCCGTGCTCTGCACGCCGTCCGCAGCATGGCCCTCAACCTCGCCCGCCGCTGGAGACAATCAACACCCAATCTCTGTCGCGAACACGCCCTCAAACCCAACCTCTTGTTGAACAGACTACGCATCTTCAAAAACTAGCTTGCCCTGGGATCACGCGGCGGGTTAGTTGATTCTTCGGGGCGGTCGGCATACATCTTCCGCCTCTCGCGATGGTCGTGAGGGACGTGGAAGCCGGACGGAAAGCGTCTGCCGTCTCACATCGCAAGGATTTTTCGTTTGGGGTGCGCACTTCGACTGGTGCTCGGACCCCGCAAACTCAAGGAGTTGCAACCATGTCGATGTACATCGGCGAAGCGCTGTGCGGTGAAGGTAACGAAGTGGCTCACATCGATCTGCTGATCGGTGACAAGGACGGCCCCGTCGGCACCGCGTTTGCCAACGCTCTGTCCAACCAAAGCGCCGGCCACAGCAACCTGCTGGCCGTGTTGACCCCAAACCTTGCCGTCAAGCCGGCCACCGTGATGATCACCAAAGTCACGATCAAGGGTGCCAAGCAAGCCGTCCACATGTTCGGCCCGGCTCAGTACGCCGTCGCCAAGGCCGTGGCCGACAGCGTCGAGAAGGGGATCATCCCCAAGGACCAGGCCGAGAAGCTGGTCATCATTTGCGGCGTGTTCATTCACTGGCAGGCCAACGACGACAAGAAAATCTTCCAATACAACTACGAAGCCACGATGTTGTCGATCGCTCGCGCCATGAAGAACGAGCCGAGCGCCGACGAGATGGTCGCCAAGAAGGACTCCGCCAAGCACCCATTCTTCGCGGGCTAAGGCGATTGGTTTGAGAATCATGTGTTCGACGACCCGACTTCGGTTTTTGAAGTCGGGTCGTCGTTCGTTTTGAGCGGCAAGTTGAACGAGCGTTCGGCTTCAGTCTTCAGTACGATCTCAAGCATGGCTTTCGCTCCGAAACATGACTGGACTCTGTTTGAAGCCCGATGCCGAGAGGCTCGTGTTTCACGGCTGCGGAGCCAGACGACCGACGAAGCTTGGATGCTGTACCTCAGCATGCACGATCTCGTCGCCGGCCACGCGGAGCGGTTGCCAAACCGAGCCGCGACGGCTCGTTGGGACGAAAAGCTGGCGATCCGTCGAAAACTCGCGGCGGCCTTTTCCAAACTCGATGAGATGAAACGTGGATGCGGGCCTGCAAACAACTCTGGCGGATGTCACGAGGTGGCTCCGTGAGGAGCGCATCCCGTTCGCGGTGATTGGCGGCATCGCAGCGACGTTTCGAGGCGAAGCCCGATTCACAGCCGATGTGGATGTGGTGATCGGTGTCGATTTGGACGGAGCGCTGCGACTGCTGGAGAGGCTCCCTAAGAGTGTTTTTCAGCCGTTGTTTCCCGACGTCGAAGAAGTGTTGCGGAAGTCATTCCTCTTGCCGCTGCGTCATTCGATCACGCACATTTCCGTGGATATCGCCGTCGGGCTGAGTGGTTTTGAGCAGCAAGCCATTTCGCGGGCGACGGAGATCGAGTTGCCTGATGGTCGAATTCCCGTCGTCTCTGCCGAAGATTTGATCCTGATGAAGCTCTTGGCCGGACGACCGCGTGACACCGATGACGTGCGAAACATCCTGCTCCGACAAGGACCGGCTTTGGACTGGAACTACTTGCTGGAGATCGGACAACAACTTCAACAAGCGGTCGATCAAGACCTGCTAACCGAGCTACAACAACTTCAAGCGGAAACAGACGAGACTTTCTGAGAGGCAACCTGATTCATGCGCAAGATTCTGATTCAACTCGACACAGACCCACTGCCGTCCGTCTTCGACCGAGTCGTCGCGATCGACTCTGGTGTCGATGAGCTGTTTTCCTACGGCGGCGTCACGCCCGAGAACGTCGTCGGACTCGTTCACGGAGCAATCTTCACGCGCGGCGTGCCGGACCTGAAGAACACAGCGATCTTCATCGGCGGCAGCAACGTCGCTGCCGGCGAGCAGCTTCTGGCCAAAGTTCAGAAGACGTTCTTCGGCCCGATGCGAGTCTCGACGATGATGGACTCGAACGGCTCAAACACGACGGCCGCTGCTGCGGTGCTGGCGTGTCGCAAGCATGTGCAGCTCGCCGGAGTGCATGCGCTGATTCTGGCCGGCACAGGACCGGTCGGACATCGTGCGGCTCAAATCCTCGCGGCCGAGGGTGCTGAAGTCCGAGTCGCTTCACGCACACGCGACAAGGCAAACCAAACCTGCATGGCCATCGCGAACGTCGTTTCCGCCGCTCGTGTGACTCCGGTCGCAACCGGCACTGATGCCGAACTCGCTGAAGCATGCGACGGAGTGTCGCTGATCATCGCGGCCGGAGCAGCCGGCATCGAACTGCTCTCCGCCGAACGCCGGGCAAATTTGAAGTCGCTGCGCGTCGCCGTCGATTTGAACGCCGTCCCGCCGCTGGGCATCGGCGGCGTCGAAGTCATGGACAAGGCGAAAGACCGCGACGGCCAACTCTGCTACGGAGCCATCGGCGTCGGCGGCACCAAAATGAAAATCCACCGAGCCGCCGTCGCTCGTCTCTTCGAGACCAACGATCAAGTGCTCGACACCGCCGCGATCTACGCGATCGGACAATCGCTGTGACGAATGTGGTTCACGCGGCTCGCGTGAATCGTCGGAATGAGACTGACGCACACGAGCCGCGTGCGCCACAGCAAGGGCAACGGCTGGCAATCCGCTGCCGAGCCTCGATAGCATGGGGCCGTCTCTGAGGAACACGAACATGACCGCAGTCGCTGTCGCCGACGATGAGAAACTGATGACCGCCGATGAGTTTTGGGCGCTGCCCGATTCAGACCGGCCGATGGAACTTGTTCGCGGGAGAATTGAGTCCATGAACGTACCTGGGCCAAGACATGGGCAACTCTGCGGGCGAGTGGTTCACATCTTGATGGGCTTCGTGGAAACCCACGAATTAGGCCATGTACTGTGCAACGATTCGGGTGTCGTGACCGAGCACGATCCCGACACTGTGCGCGGAATGGACGCCTGCTTTTACAGTTACTCACGGCTACCCAAGGGGCCACTGCCAGCCAAATATGTGGGGGTGGTCCCGGAGTTGGTCGTCGAAGTACGTTCGCCCGACGATCGTTGGAAACGCATTCTTAAGAAGGTCGCCGAGTATCTTGAAGCTGGTGTGACCATAGTCTGTGTGCTTGATCCCAAAACCGAGTCGGCCTTCATCTACTCCGCGGATTCGGAGCAGATTCTCCGGACTGACGACGAGTTGACGTTTCCCGATATCCTTCCGGGCTTCGCGGTGCCGGTGCGGCGGTTCTTTGAATGAGTGCCCGCTTTTCGCAACTCTGTGAGTCTGAGTCACCGCGTCTCACCTCTCCCGCGCGAGTCCGCCCGGAATTGCTCGCCCCGGCCGGCGACTTGGAGTGTGCTCGTGCCGCCGTCGAGAACGGGGCGGATGCCGTTTACTTCGGCCTCGACACCGGCTTCAACGCGCGGGCTCGCGCAACGAACATCACCGAGGAGCAACTTCCCGAGCTGATGCGGTTGTTGCACGAGCGCGGCGTGAAGGGTTATCTGACGCTCAACACGTTGGTCTTCACGAACGAGTTGCCCGAAGTCGAGCGAGTCATTCGCGTCGCGGCCGAGACCGGCGTCGATGCGGTGCTGGTGCAAGACCTCGGAGCGGCACGGCTGATTCGGGCCATCTGTCCCGACTTGCCGATTCATGCTTCGACACAAATGACGCTGACGAGCAGCGAGGGAATTCAGATCGCGAAGGAACTCGGCGTCGAGCGAGTCGTGCTCGCCCGCGAACTCTCGATCGAGCAGATCGCGAAGACTTCATCGCAGACCGACATGCCGCTGGAAGCGTTCGTGCATGGGGCGCTCTGCGTCGCGTACTCCGGCCAGTGTTTGACGAGCGAGTCGCTCGGCGGCCGCAGTGCAAATCGAGGTCAGTGTGCGCAGGCGTGCCGGTTGCCCTACGAGCTTGTCTGCGACGGCGAGGACGTCGACCTTGGCGATCAGAAATACTTGCTCAGCCCACAGGACTTGGCGGCGTATGAACTGACTCCAGAGCTGATCGACGCGGGCGTAATCTCCTTCAAGATCGAAGGTCGGCTGAAGTCAGCGGAATACGTCGCGAACATCACTCGGCATTACCGCCGCGCAATCGACGCGGCGTTCGCGCACCAGCCGGTCGAGTTCTCGAAGCAAGATGTCGAGGAGATGCAGCTCTCGTTCTCGCGCGGCTTCTCACCTGGTTGGCTGCGAGGGGACGATCACAAGATGCTCGTGCCGGCGATCTCGTCGGCGAAGCGCGGAGTCTTTCTCGGCACGGTGCAGTCGATGGCTCGCGGCCGAGTCGCAGTTCAACTGGCCTGCGGCATCGCGGCGGGTGACGGACTCGTTTTTGAGGGGAACCGAGCGGACAACGACGAACAAGGTGGACGAGTCTTCGAGGTCTGGCAACGTGGTCGACAGTTGGATCATCCGGTGTCGATCGGTGTCGTCGAACTGACGTTCCAGCGTGGAGTGATCGACTTCGAGCGGCTCTGGCCGGGACAGCAACTTTGGAAAACAGCCGACCCGAAACTGTCTGCTCGATTGCGGAAGACGTTCACGAGTGCCGACCCGCAACGTCGCGTCCCGCTCGGCCTGCGAGTCGAAGCGAGTGTCGGTCAGCCGCTGCGAATTGTCGGACGGTCGCCGAACGGTGCCGCGTGTGACGTGTCGTCCATGTCGCCACTTGAGGCAGCGAAGAAGCATCCGGTGACGGAAGACTTTTTGAAGTCGCAACTCGGCCGACTGGGGCAGACGGTTTACGAACTGCAAAATCTCGATGCCGCGATCGACGGCTCTCCGATGATTCCGCTGAGCGTGTTGAGCGAACTCCGGCACGAGATGATTCGCCAGTTACAGTCGTCGGCCGCGCGCGCCCCGCAACGACGCATCGCCAGCGAGCCGGCGCTGGCGGCACTGCGAACAACTGAAGCACGGAATTCCCAGGCGAGCGGGGCGGCGTTAGCCCCCCGGTCTTCGGTGATGATCGTAACCACCGGGGGGCTGACGCCGCCCCGCTCGCCTGCTGCTGTCGTGTGCCAACTGCACGTCCTCTGCCGCACGCTCGAACAACTGCGAGTCGTACTCGAACACGGCGAACGAAAACTCGCCGTCGATTTTCAGGACATCCGCGAGTACCGCGAAGCGGTCTCGATCGCGCGCGAGGCCGGTGCCGAGATTTGGTTGGCGACGCCGCGCATTCAAAAGCCGGAGGAGTCCGGCTTGTTTCGTGCACTGCTGAAGCACGGTGCCGACGGCATTCTCGTGCGCAATCTCGGCGGCCTGTGGTTCTTCGCGAAGGAGGGAACGCCGTTCGTGGCTGACTTCTCATTGAACATCACCAACGAACTGACGGCTCAGTTTTTAATGGAACACGGCGCCCGGCGGCTCACGACTTCCTACGACCTCAACCGCGATCAGTTGCTCGATCTCGTCGCGGCCTGCCCGCCGGACTGGTTGGAGGTCGTCATCCACCAGCACATGCCGATGTTCCACATGGAGCATTGCGTGTTCTGCGCAGTGCTCTCGCCGGGTACGAATCCAACGAACTGCGGCCGTCCCTGTGATCGTCACAACGTCCAACTGCGCGATCGGCAAGGGGTCGAGCATCGTCTGACCACCGACGTCGGTTGTCGCAACACGTTGTTCAACGCGATCCCTCAGAGCGGGGCCGAAGTTGTCCCGGAGTTGCTGTCGCGCGGCGTGCGAAACTTCCGAGTCGAGTTGCTCGATGAGTCGCCGGACGAGATTCGGCTGACGCTCGATTCGTACCGCGATCTGCTGGCGGGGCGAGTCGCCGGGCGTGACGTCTGGAAAAAGCTCAATGCGGCGAATCGCGTCGGCGTGACTCGCGGCACGCTCGAAGAGCGACGCAATCCGCTGGCGATTCTGTGACCTCCAGAGCCGGTTTTCTGCGGGAACTTGCGCGGTTTTCGATGTTCGTCCACCGACTTCCGAATCGTTGTGAATCGACGGAATCGGCCTTAGACTGCCGCCCCTTTCCGGCAGGCCGTAGTCGTTTGGTCTCGGCTTGTGGCGGAAGTGGTTGGCTCGCAAGGTGATTCTTGAAATGAAACATGTCCTCTCGGCGCTGGTGATGAACCAACCGGGTGTGCTCGCACACATCTCCGGGATGCTGGCGTCGCGCGCGTTCAACATCGAAAGCCTCGCCGTCGGCGAGACTGAGAACCCCGAATACTCCCGGATCACGTTCGTCGTCGAAGGTGACGAACGGGTACTGGATCAGGTTCGCAAACAGCTTGAAAAAATCATCAACGTCGTTCGCGTGATCGACTTCTCCGACCAGAAGTTCGTCGAACGAGACCTGATGCTGATGAAGGTCAGCACGGCCAAGGATCGCCGTGCGGAAATCAAAGAACTAGTCGAGATCTTCCGTGGCCGGATCGTGGACGTCAGCCCGACGCACGTCATGGTCGAGATCTCCGGCCAAGAAGGAAAACTGGAAGCGTTCATCGAGCTGATGCGGCCATTCGGAATTCTCGAAATGGTCCGCACCGGCCGGATCGCTCTGCAACGCGACCACGAAGTGACTCCGAATGCGTAGCCTGACTCTCCGAGTCGGGCCTAGCTTCGGAGCACAACACACCTGACTCGGAGAGTCAGGCGACGAACTCAGGACGAAACTTGTTGAAGGACTCTTTCCCATCTCGAACCACTGACAACGGACCAAACACGACACCATGCCAGTCACCATCTACTACGACGCCGACGCTGATCTTTCGCTCCTCAAGAACAAGACCATCGCCATCCTGGGCTACGGCAGCCAAGGACATGCTCAGGCTCAAAACCTGCGCGACAGTGGCTGCAATGTCATCATCGGCCAACGCCCCGGCAGTGCGAATTACGACCTCGCCGTCAGCCACGGCTTCAAGCCGATGTCGATCGCCGACGCCGTCAAGCAGGCGGACCTCGTCAACATCTTGCTGCCCGACGAAGTGCAGGGAGACATCTACAAGTCCGAGATTCGTCCGAATCTGAAGAAGGGCGCACTGCTGATGTGCTCGCACGGATTCAACATCCACTTCGGCCAGGTAATTCCGCCTCCCGGCCATGATGCCGCGCTGGTGGCTCCGAAAGGCCCCGGCCATCTCGTCCGCAGCGAATACGAAAAAGGTGGCGGTGTTCCCAGCCTGATCGCGCTGTTGCCCGGTGCGTCAGAAGAATCTCGCAAGCTGTCGCTCGCCTACGCCAAGGGCATCGGCGGCACGCGCGGCGGAGTGATCGAGACCACCTTCGCCGAGGAGACTGAAACCGACCTGTTCGGCGAACAAGTCATCCTCTGCGGCGGCGTCAGCGCACTGGTCAAAGCGGGTTTCGAGACACTCGTGGAAGCCGGTTATCAGCCGGAGATGGCCTACTTCGAATGCATGCACGAACTGAAGCTGATCGTCGATCTGTTCTACCAAGGCGGCTTGAACTACATGCGTTACAGCGTGTCGAACACCGCCGAGTACGGTGACTACACGCGCGGCCCACGGATCGTCACCGAACAGACCAAGGCCGAGATGAAAAAGATCCTCCATGAAATCCAATCCGGCCAATTCGCCCGCGACTGGATCCTGGAAAACAAAGCCAACCAGGCCAGCTTCCAAGCGATTCGCAGACGCGAACGCAGTCACCCGCTCGAAGTGGTCGGCAAACAACTCCGCCGCATGATGAGCTGGATCAAAGCCAAAGAGTACTAACCGACGAGACACGATCTCGCCCCCGTAGCTCAATTGGATAGAGCGTCGGCCTCCGGAGCCGAAGGTTGGAGGTTCGAATCCTCCCGGGGGTAACTGCCAGAACCACGAGAAACAGCCTGTTTTCTCGTGGTTTTTTGCATCTTGCGAGACGTGGCCGATGAATGTGTTGAGAGCGTAGAGGCCGGTGATATCGGTTGAAAACGGGTGGTTTCGGCAGCGCGAGTGCAACCATTTGTGCAATCACACTCTGAAGCGTCATCCGTCATGCCGGTCGGCATCATGAGCGTCTCGGCGATGTGCTTGAATTATGAAGAGGCTCAGACCCTGACCGGAGCCGATCTGGATGCGGCCGATCAACTGGGCTGGCCCATCGCCGCACCGGAAGCCCACCCACAGGTGTATCGTACGGGACGGAATGAGGTGCTGGAACCCCCCTCGGTCGAGGAGTTCGATCTCTTGGACGCCACGCTGCAAACGCTGCCGGATTTCATCGCGAGCGGCAAAGAGTTCGGCAATCTGACCGCCATCGTGAATGGCTCTCCTGTGGAGGTTCGCATCGCGCGAGTCCCCGGCAATCGCCTCAAAACAAAAGCCAAACGACGTCGGTCATGAGTTGTGCTCAACCGAGGGGCAAACGAAATTAGGGCACTCCGCCATTCGTGTTGATTCCTGTGTCTCGTGAGCCGCAAGGCGCTAACCGCGGGTTGTTTCCCTCGACTTGCGGCTCACGAATTCGTTTCCAACACGAATAGCGGAGAACCCATTTTTCGCCAACTCATTCGAAAGTGGTCCGGCGGCAGGCGACAAATGGAGGGAAAACGATCGGACATCCTCCGGAGCGGCAGGCTTTTCGCATGTCGACAACCACTTTTGCCATGTCATCAAACGCGCGGCTGAGTTTCTCAGCGGGGACGCTGACGTTGGAGCGAGCATCACGAGCGTTCGCTGAGTCGTTGCTGCCTCCGGAGACCTGGGTTTGGGACGCACGCGCGAGTCTCTGGCGATGCGATGCGTTGCAGTACCCGAAGTTGCGTGAGCGAATGGCGATGGGCCGTTGGCCGCTCACCGATGACGTGCCGCTCTGGAAGCCGGTGAGTTGGCCGAAGTCTGAGCTGCACACATTGCGAGCCGATCAGGAGGCGGCGGTCGCGGGCTGGATGAAAACGAAGCGCGGGGTGGTCGTGATGCCGACCGGCACCGGCAAGACCGAGGTCGCACTGACGATCATGCGGCAGGCGGCGGTCAGTACGTTGGTGGTTGCGCCGGTGCGCGACCTGATGTATCAGTGGCATCGCCGCATCCTGCAAGGTTTGGGCTTCGACGCGGGGGTCATCGGCGACAACACTTATCGTGTGAGGCCGATTTCGGTGACGACCTACGACAGCGCTTGCATTCACATGGAGCGGCTCGGCCAGATGTTTGGCCTGCTAGTCTTCGACGAGTGTCATCATCTGCCGGGGGCGATCCGCCGCGATGCCGCGCGGATGTCGGCCGCTCCGTATCGGCTGGGTCTGACGGCGACTCCCGAGCGGACGGACGGAAAACACTCGGACCTCGACTGGCTGATCGGGCCGCTGGCCTACGAAATGAAGCTGTCGGAAGCTCGCGGCAAAGTGCTGGCCGAGTACGAGGTGGCTCGCATCCCCGTGCATCTCTCGGACGAAGAGCAGCAGCGATACGACGAGCTATCGCAACAGGTGCGGCAGTTCGTTGCCGATCGGCGGCAGAACGATCCGAGCTTCACCTGGGAGACGCTCTGCGCGGACAGCGGCAAGGACCCGGAAGCTCGGCGAGCGTTACGGGCCTTCCGCATGAAGCAGGCGATCGAGGACCGGGCCGAAGAGAAGTTGCGCGTGCTCGAAGATCTCTTTCGGCTGCACGCGGGGAGTCCGGTGATCGTTTTCGCCGGATCGAATGCGATGGCTCGCGAGGTCTCGAAACGGTTTCTGATTCCCTGCTTGCTCGCTCACTGCGGCAAGGCCGAGCGACTTGAGGTGCTCACCGGCTTGCAGGCGGGGACGTATCCGGCCCTCGTCTGCAATCAGGTCTTGGACGAGGGCGTTGACTTGCCGGAAGTGAAGGTGGCCGTCGTGATCGGCGGCATGGCCTCGACGAAACAGGCTCGGCAACGCTTGGGCCGCATCCTCCGCAAATCGGGCAACGCGCGAGCCATGCTGTATGAGGTCGTCTGCGCCGACACCAACGAATCGAAACGCTCCCGCCAGCGCCGCAGTCACGAGACGTATGCGGGAACGAAGCATCGGAAGATGTGACGGAGGATTTTCGATTTTTGATTTTCGATTGAACCACAATCGAAAATCAAAAATCGAAAAACGAAAATCAACATGCTCACTCGCGACCTCGCCATCGCCACCTACGACCGCAACCGCGTGCTGCCCGATCGGCTGACGCGAGTGGCTCACGGACATTACATGCCACTCGCCGAGCGAATGTTGCAAGTCTATCGCACAGGAGTCGGGCGGACACGCAGCGAATTGCATCGAGACATTCACAATTTGTTTGCCTTTGAGTTGAACTGTCCGACGCGCCGCATCGACGCCTTCTGCAAGTTGCTGGATGAAGCCTCCGAGTTTGACGGCGATTCGCGGGGCCGCGCGGCGGAGCTGCGGCGACAGGTCTTTCACTCGGCCGCGAAGATGCATCCGCTGGTGAAGCAGGCGGATCGCTTCTTCGAGTCCACCGAGGCTCAAGCCAAAACTCAGATTGCCGAGCAACTCGGCCGCCCGTGGGACACCATCGAAGCCGAGTTGTTCGCCGACATCATCGACTTTCATCGCCTGAAGTCGTTCGACGGTACGCGTCCCACGAGCGACATCAGCCGGAACGCGCTAGCGTCCGGTTCTCAGTCGGATCGCACGTCTGAACCGGGGGCTAGCGCCCCGCGGCTGATGGAGCTGGCGGAAGCAGGCGGTGATGCACGCGAGCCACGGGCTCCACGTTTCCCAAATGCCGTCGCGTTACTGTCGCGGTACAACGTCGCGCAGGTGCAAGTCGCGCTGTTCGGTGCATTGTCTCTGACCGTTTGGGCGAGCGAGGATTTCAAGACGATTCTGCGCTACGCGAAGCTCGCGCGGCTGATGCACTCGATCCGGCGCGTGAACGATCGCGAATACGAATTCCAATTTGATGGTCCCGCCTCGGTCTTGAGGGAGACGCGGCGATACGGCGTTGGGATGGCCAAGTTCCTTCCCGCTCTGCTGGCCTGCCGAGGCTGGCGGATGCACGCCGTCATTCAAACGCCGCGATCTGGCTGGCAAGTGGCACTCGATCTCAGCCCGGCGGATGGTTTGCAGAGCCACCTTCCTGAGCCGGATGAGTTCGACTCGGACATCGAGTCCGAATTCGCTCGCAAGTGGGGTAGTGAGCCGCGCGACGGTTGGACCCTCTCCCGCGAGTCCGACATTCTGCACGCCGGACAGAAAGTCTTCCTGCCCGACTTCACTTTCCAACACACCGACGGCCGCAAGGTGTTACTGGAGATCGTCGGCTTCTGGACCGCCGAGTACCTCGTCAGCAAGCTGCAAACGCTCCACACATTTCGCTCGACCCCACTGCTGCTGGCGATCCACGAACATGTGGCCGAGCAACTCACGTCCTTGCCGCTCGGCACGATCGTCTACAAGACGGCGCTGAAGGTGAAAGATGTGCTCGAACGATTGGGGGCCATTCCTAAGGAACGAGATCGCAATAACTTCCCGAACGGAACAGGAAAATAGCACGACGCGCAAGCGAGTGGTCGTGGTCGGAACCACTCGCTTGCGCGTCGTGCTAACAGCACTTCGGGAAGTTATTGCGATCCTGTCCCTAATTTGACGAATGAACATGGCGAGCGAGGTGGCGTCAGCCCCCCAGTTCCGTGACGAATTCACCGTGACGAATTCACCGTGCCGACTTGTTTGACGAGTCCGTCATTGCGAAGTCCGTGACAGTATTTGAATCTCCCTCTCCGCCAACGCGCGACGGTGGAGTCGTACTTCACGAATCTTTCCGGTGAAAAAGTCTTGTTCACCGGAGCCGATCCGTAGCGACTGGTTGGTCGAGAGGTCGTAATCCTCTGACAGGAACGGTGCGGACTTCGCCACCAGTCGGCCAGCGACATAGAGCCGCAGCTCCCCGCCGCAACGTAGAGCCACCAGGTGCTTCCAGCCCGCACCGAGATCCTCGTCGAACGAGATGCACTCGCCGGCCTTCAGGGAATAGACGCTGCCTCGCACCCCGGCAGGGGCGTCCTTCACGGCGCTGGTGCAACTGCCGATGCTCGCGTAGAGCAAACCCTGATAGACGGTCAGGCTCGTGACCCGCGTCCAATTGTTGATCTCTTCACGCATGGGGTCGGTTGGCGGACCAGGCTCCCAACCAGGAGGCGAGAAGAATTTGTGCAACGAGGTCCAACCGCGCTCGTCATCGTACCGAGACACTTCGCCGCGCGGGATCGCTCCGGCGAAGAGCTTGCCATTGTAGACGGTCAGCGCGTTGATCTCCGTGCCGTCCCCCAAACGGCCGCGATCGATCCACTGCTCGCCACCTTGATGCTCGACGACTCGCGCTTCCGGCCACATGCCAGCGAGGAGCTTGCCTCGAAAGACCTCCAACGAATGCACTTGCAGAAACGGCTTCTGATCGAGCGGAGTGTTGCCGATCGGAGTGCCGACGAATTCCCAATTCCGTCCGTCGAAGGCGTAAACATTCGGGTAGCCGACATACAACTTGCCGTCGTGAACCGCCATTGCGTGAGGGTAACAGTTCTTCGGCGGCTCGGAGGGCAAGCTGCCAGCGACGGACCATTTCGTCCCCCCCTCCCAGACATAGACGCGATACGGGCGGCCGGTCCATTGCTTCTCGCCCGGAGGGGGCAGGCCGCGGTCGCCGCCGATGTACAGCTTCCCGCCATAGGTCGCCATGCAGTTGATGCGCAGCATCTCGCTGGGCTGACCGCAATCGGTCCACGTCGTTCCGCCTTCAAAGCGATAGACGCGAGCGGGTTCGTACTCGCCAGAGAAGACTCGGGTCCAGTCATACGTCGCAGTCCCCGCGTACAAGTTCCCTTGATGGACGATGAGCCCCATCACGCCGGTCGTCTTTCGCTGTCCAACACGACCGCAGTCGATCCACTTCTTCCCACCGGCAAATCGGAAGACGTGACACCAATCGGCTTCGTTCTGAGCGTCCATGATGGCGGCGTACAAGTGGCCGTTGAAAACGGTCAGAGAGTTACTGACATAGTTGCTGGTCGGATTGGGGCGACCGCAGTTCTGCCACTGACCGAGTTTCGCGTTGTCGATACCGAAGTAAACGTGGCGGTCATCGCCAGAGGACTGATAGCCGCCGGAACTCGCCTTGAGGTTCAACGTCACCCCTCGGCGTGCCTGCGGATCGTACATGCTGAAGACGTCCCCCAGCGTGTCATCGACGATCGGGTCGGTGTGAACCCAAGCGGAGATCGTGAAGTCCCCTTGTCCCAATTGGAGCGAATCACGATTCGGAACCTCGACATAGGCGGAGCGTCCATCGAAGCGGCCGGTCTTCAGATCGACGCCGTGATTCGTGCCGTGATTGTTCAGCCCCGATGAGTCGCGGCAGTCTCCTTGCAGCTTCCAATAGCCGACGAGGTCGCGTTGCAAATCGACCTCCGGCGGCGCGGCCGACAGCACGTTCTGGGCGACGAGCCAATGACACCCAAAGACAATCAACACGCCCAGTAACAGGGATCGCCGCATGATCTCGAACTCTCTTTCCGTCGATCGACCGAGTCGTTTTCGGCATCGTATCAGACACGCAAATGGTTGTGTGAAAAGTGGGATCAAACGATGCCCAGACGACATTCGTTGACTGTTGGCCGTCGATCGCTGCGATGGTCATCGCAGCGGAGCAGGTCGGATGCAGCCATTTGTGCAACGACACATCGGGAAGTACGATTTTCCCGCGTGAGATGTCAATTGCGATTGGCCTCCTGAGTTGAAGGATTGAGGTTGGAATCCACTCTGGAGCACTGGCGGAACGGTGTCGTTGCCGCTGAAGGTTGATCGCGGCGAACCGTCGTTGGACAGGACGTCGAATCTTTGGAATCGAGGCGGCTCATGAATCGGATTCGTTGTGGCGTCATCGGACTGGGCTGGTTTGGCGAGCATCACGTCGACACGCTCAAGCAGCTCCCGCTGGCCGAGCTGACGGCGATCTGCACCCGCAATCCAGTGCGACTTCACGAGGTCGCTGCGAAGTACGGTGTCTCGCAAACCTACACGGACTATCGCGAGTTGCTGGCCAATCCCGACATCGATCTCGTGTCGATCGTCACGCATGTTGGCGATCATCTCGAGCCGACGCTGGCAGCGATTCGAGCCGGTAAGCATGTGTTTCTTGAGAAACCAATGGCTGACAGCGTCGAGGCGTGCGATCAGATTCTCGCGGCGCTGCAATCGACGAACAAAGCCTTCATGGTTGGGCACATCTGCCGGTTCGACTCGGTGTATGCGCTCGCCAAGGAAGAGATCGCCGCTGGAAGCTTGGGGCGAATTATCAGCCTGCATGCTCGGCGGAATTTGGCAAAGTGGATTACCGAAAGTCATCTGCCAAAGATCAGTGCTCTCTTCGGGGATGGCGTGCATGACCTCGATCTGATGTTGTGGTACACCGGTGCCAAACCGAAAACCGTTTATGCTCAGACGTCGAATTCTCGGCCGCACCTGCCACACGATGATCTTGGTTGGGCGATGTTTCGGTTCGACGATGGAGCAATCGCGGTGATCGAGAATGTGTGGTGCTTGCCGGAAAACGCGCCGTTCGCGATCGACGCGCGGATGGAAATCATCGGCACGGAAGGAGCGATCTACATCGACAACTCCGGTGGCCAATACACGCTGCTGACGAAAAAGGGTCTGAGCTACCCGCAGTCGACGTATTGGCCGAAGGTGCATGGCCTGCGGCGTGGCTACCTGAAGGAGGAACTCGACTATTTCCTCAAGTGCGTTCTGGCCGGCGAGGCACCGAGCGTCATCACGCCGCAAGAATCCCGTGATGTCGTGCATGCCGTGCTCATGGCGGAACGTTCGGCACGCGAGAATCGATTGGTTGAGTTCTCTCCCTGAACTCGGTCTTCGAGCGACGTCGCCAGGGACTTCTTCGAAGAACCTTTGGTCGCGCATGACTGGCATCGAACAAGTGGTCTCGATAGTTTCTGCCGCCACTCGTTCCGTGTGATTTTCAGGGAGGTCATCCATGCGTCGTCTGCGTCAATCGGTTGTTTCTGTGGCATTGCTGCTTTCTGCGTCGATCTGTCCATTCGCGGCGGATCCGACTCGTGACTCGGGAATTGATCCCGACGGTTTCGACAAGTCGGTGCGAGCTCAAGACGACCTGTTTTTGCATGTGAACGGCCGCTGGTTGCAGCGGACTGAGATCCCAGCGGACAAGTCGAACTACGGCTCGTTCAACAAGCTGATTGACGAGGCACAGCTCAACATCCGCCAGATCATCGAAGACGTGGCCAAGAACCCTAGCGACGAGACCAGCCGCAAGGTCGGTGACTTCTTCAACAGCTACATGAATGAGACGGTCATCGAGCAATTGGGGTTGAAACCCCTGCAAGCGGAGATCGCTCGGATCGAGAAGCTGGCGGACAAAAACGAGATCGTGCGGCACTTCGGATACTGCGAAGCGATAGGAGTCGGCGGGCCAGTCGGATTCTTTGTCGATCAGGACGATCGCAACTCGACGCAATATCTCGCGGGCGTCATCCAAAGCGGGACGACGCTCCCGGATCGAGACTACTACCTCAAAGACGATCCGAAGTACGCCAAAGCGAGGCAGGCGCTGAAGTCGTACATCGCCACGATGTTTCGCCTCAGCGGCAAGGCAGGTGGCGAACAAGCGGCCGATGCGGTTCTTGATCTGGAAACCAAGCTGGCGAAGGTGCAGTGGGATCGGACCAAGCTGCGCGATGCCGAGGCACGCTACAACAAAGTCCAAGTCGACAAGTTGAAAGAGCTGACTCCGCAGTTTCCGTGGCTGGTCTTCTTCGAGTCTGTCGGAGCAGCCAAGCTGACCGAACTGAACGTCGCCACGCCGAGCTATTTTGAAGAGTTGCAGACGATCGTCGCGGAGACCTCAGTCGACACATGGAAGCAGTATCTGCATTTCCGGCTGCTCGATTCGTCCGCCCCGGTGTTGTCAAAGGCATTCGTCGAGGCGCACTTCGAATTGCACAGCAAAGAGCTGAAGGGGATCCCGCAGCAGCAACCGCGCTGGAAGCGAGCGGTCGATACGGTCGCTGGCGGCGGCAGCAATCGGATGGGAGCGTTGGGCGAGGCGGTCGGGCAGTTGTACGTCGCCAAGCATTTCAGGCCACAGGCGCGCGAGCGGATGAATCAGCTCGTCGGCAACCTGCTCAAGGCGTTCGAGCAGAGCATTCATGAACTCACCTGGATGACCGATGCCACCAAGAAGCAGGCGCTGGTCAAACTCTCCAAGATCACTCCGAAAATCGGCTACCCGGAGAAGTGGCGGGACTACTCCAAGCTGGTCGTCAAAGCTGACGATTTGATCGGCAACATGCGGCGGTCGGCGATGCTCGAACATCGGCGTATGCTCGACAAGCTGGGGCAGCCGGTCGATCGGGGCGAATGGGGGATGACTCCGCAGACCGTCAACGCGTACTACAACCCCGGCCTGAACGAGATTGTTTTCCCGGCCGCGATCTTGCAGCCGCCGTTCTTCGATGCCGAAGCGGACGACGCCGTGAACTACGGCGGGATTGGAGCGGTCATCGGTCACGAGATCAGTCACGGCTTCGATGACCAAGGCTGCAAATACGACGGCGACGGCAATCTCAAGAATTGGTGGACCGAGGCGGATCAAGCCGCGTTTGAGAAACTGACGAGCCGCCTCGTCGCACAGTACGAGGGCTACGAAGCTCTGCCCAACAAGAAACTCAACGGCCGTCTGACGCTCGGCGAGAACATCGCCGATCTCTCCGGCATGGCGATCGCCTTCAAGGCGTACCACCTCTCGTTGGGTGGCAAAGATGGCCCGGTGCTTGACGGGTACACATCCAGCCAGCGGTTCTTTCTGGGCTGGGGCCAAATCTGGCGACGCAAGTACCGCGACGCTGAACTCCTCAATCGGCTGGTCACCGACCCGCACTCGCCGTCGCACTTCCGAGGCAACGGGCCGGTCACCAATCTCGACGCGTTTTACGAAGCCTTCAACCTGAAGCCAGGCGACAAGCTCTATAAGCCGAAGGCAGAACGGATTCAGATTTGGTGATTGAACCGTAGGGTGGGACCAGCGCAGCGCCGGCCCACCGCAGTGACCAACAAGTTGGTGGGGCGGCGCTGCGCTGGTCCCACCCTACGGCATCGGAAACACAAAACGTCCGGGGAGTAACTCGCGCAGGTGACTTTCTGAAACATGATCCGGCTGGTCGCTGTCGATGAGCAGGATCGGCAAGTCCTCACAGAATTCGGCGGCGAATTGGCGACACGCTCCGCATGGCGGATGCCCTCCCGATGTGGCGATGGCGAGTGCTTGAAAGCGTCGATGTCCGGCGGCGACAGCGGTGCTCAATGCCACTCGCTCGGCGCAGATTGTCAGGCCATACGACGCGTTCTCGATGTTGCAGCCGAAGACGAATTCTCCTGATTCGGTCAGCAAGGCCGCCCCGACAAGGAACTTCGAGTACGGCGCGTGTGCATTCGTGCGAGCTTCGCACGCGAGGCGGATCAGGTTGGAGCGTTGGTGATTGGTCATTGGCTATTGGAAATCATCAATGACCAATTGCCATTGACCAATCACCAATTTGTCCTTCCTGTCACGGCACCATGTGAACCATCATCAAATCGTGCCCTTCGTCGGACCAGTTGGTGGCGGCGATCAGGATGATGCGGCCGCCCGATTGGACAATCCCTTGGCGTTTGCCCCAATCGACAACGTATCGCAGCAGCGGCTCGGCGTTGCCGACGGTGCGGGTGTCGGTCAACACCGGCGTGACTCCCCAAAACAAGCACATGCGGCGTGAGATTTCGGGGCGGTCGCTCACGGCGATGATCGGCACGGAGATGCGCTGATTGGACAGCGCCATCGCCGTCAGTCCCGTTCGCGAGGCGACCGCGATCACGCTCGCATGGAGATGTTCGGCGGCGGCTCCGGCTCCTTGGGTGACCGCTTCCGTGACCAACAAGGCTTGAGCTTTCATCGGAGCGGACCGCGCTCGAAATTGTGACGATTCGACCAATGGCTCCGCTTCGCAGGCGACGCGGTTCATCATGCGCACCGCCTCGACCGGGT
>SYJG01000130.1 GCA_005798445.1 Planctomyces sp. | reverse complement strand
GAACCGTCGATGGCTTCCTTTGCCCTTTCAGGGCATACGACACACAGACCTCGTTACCCAGGGCGGCGCTCGCATTCGCTCGCTTGCCCTGGGCTAATTTCCAAAACCCCTTCGGGGAAAAAGACCAATTGGCGCAACTTCAAAAAGCGTCAGCGAGGGACGTCACACACTCCCTCGCTGACGCTTCGAGTTACATCAGCAAATGTGTCAAATTCGCCCGCGCGGGGTTCAACCGCGTCCATGCGAACGATTACGGCAGTCCCAGAATCGAGCGTACCGCACTCCGCACACGCTCGGCCCAGCGGAGTGCGGACGTGGCGTCGCGTTTTGAAGCTTCCTCGCCGGGATAGCGCGATTCGACCGCGAACCGCGTCAAAAAGTCCGCACCGCGGTTCAAGGAACGCAAGGTCGGATAAAGAGGCAACAGCAGCTTCACCACAACCTTCAGGTCATGAGTGCGAGGGACCAGCATTCCGTGCTTCTGCAAGATCGCCTTCAAATACTTTTCAGCCGACTGCTGCGCGTGAAAGGCAATCTGATCATGAAGCGGACGCGGACTTTGCAGGAGTTGATTTGCCGTGAAGAAGTCGTCTTCGGCTTTTCGAACCCAAGTGCCCGTGAGGCTTTTCATACAACACCTTGCCAAGCGAGACGATCTCGCGCAGAAACCAGTCGCCCGCTTCCAGTCGCCACTTCAGAGTTCGTGGCGTTCTGACGAGCAAGTCCAAAGGGAAAGGAGCCTCAATGGCCCAACGAATTCTGACCGCCTGCCCCGCTTGATTCCGCGTCGGCATGACCACGAGCAGATCAACATCGCTGTCGGCGTTGGGCGTGCCATAGGCGTGCGAGCCGAACAGGATGATTTGATCGGGCTGGAATTGCTCGGCGACTTGTTTCGCGTAGCGGCGGATCGCGCGCATCGTCACATCGGTCCCCAACAGAATGCGGGGTGTCTTCGTGGCGGCAGTTTGGCGAGCGATGCGTGGCATGGCGTGAGTTTACTCCGCTACGTCTCCGACAGCCACGCGATTCGCCAATCGTCCGGCAGGAACTGGCGGATCGAGGTCATCAGGCCGGTTTCGGTCAGTTCGGCTTCGACCTCTTCGGCACTCGGAGTTTCCAGAGTCTTCGCGACTTCGTGGACGAGCAACTCGGCAAACAGTCGCCGAGCACGACTGAGCTGCTTGCGATACGCCTCCGCTCGGATCGTGCGGCCGAGTTGCTGCGACAGGCGTTGAGCCAGCTCGTCGGACTCCGCCGACTCGCCGAATTCGGAATGCAGCTTCATCACCGAGTACGCCAACGATTCGGGAGTCTCTTGCTGTCGCCGATGCAGCGCGGCCCACGTTCGATCGAGCACGCAGCGCCGCCACTCGGCCAACCATTCGACTTCGGCGGCCGGTTCGCGAGCGGGAATCTCCGCCAGTTGCGATTCGTCGGCCGAGACCGCTTTGCGTGATTGCAGGCGGCGAAAGTGCATCCGCGCCGCGTTGCGAACGGCCGTCTTCAAGTACTGCCGAAACCGTCCTTGATCGGGACTCGCTGAGCCGAATCGATGCTGCATCATGCTGGCGAGAAACTCTTGCCGAATCTCCGCCGCGTCGTCGCGGTTGCCGGTCAGAGCGGTCAGATAACTCTCAATCGCCGGCCCGTACCGCATCACGAACTGCAATGGATCGCCCACCTGAGCCCACCGCGTCGAAATCTCATCAAGCCGCGACTTCGGCGGCTCGTGCGGTGGTGTCGGATGTTCGATAGCGTGTGGCATGGCCTCGTAACCCGAAGCGTCAGCGAGGGCGAACGCTTCAAAAGATGTTGAATTCAATGTCATCGCAGTGTGAAGCGTTCGCCCTTGCTGACGCTTTTTGAAGTTGCGCAGTTTGGAGTCTTCGCCCCGAAGGGGCCTCGGAATCCAGCCTAGGGCAAGCGACCAACGGGAGCGCCGCCCTAGGAACGAAGG
Source organism: Planctomyces sp. (assembly GCA_005798445.1). Classification (GTDB taxonomy): domain Bacteria; phylum Planctomycetota; class Planctomycetia; order Planctomycetales; family Planctomycetaceae; genus SXKJ01. Next base: position 4,193 of record SYJG01000130.1, on the reverse strand, counting down.
AATCGAGAGATTGTGCCCTGAAGGGGCACCGGAACGTGTCGACACATTCCGGTGCCCTTTCAGGGCACAATAAAAACTGCCCGTTTTCCTAGGGCGGCGCTCGCTAAGGCGAGCTTGCCCTAGGCTGATATCCGAGGCCCCTTCGGGGCGAAGACACTAAAACAGCGCAACTTCAAAACTCACGCTTCGGGTTTCTAATCGCCGAGTTTCCACAATCGAAGAGTTCCGTCGCTGCTGGCTGTGACCAAGACCGGTGTCGTGGGCGAGACAGCCAGCGAACACACAAAGGGGAGATCGGTTCCGATTGTCTTCGACTCGGTCCAGTTCGTCGTCTTGACCGAGACCAGCTTCGAGACTCCCGATGCCGTCGCCGCGACGATCACCGACTTCCCATCGGTGGTGGGTGCGATCGCGGTGATACGGCCTTGTGGATCGGCACCGACTCGGAGCCGTCGCGGTTCGTGTTGCCCGGTCAGGTCCAACAGTTCCACCGAGTCCGCGCTCCCGACCGCCAGCCACGGCGAATCGGGATTGGGTGAGCTGCACAGGCAATCGATGTTCGACGTCGTCATCTCGCGTGCCCGAAGTTGTGGACGCGACACGTCGAAACGAATGACGAAATCAAAGCCGTTGGAGACGAGCCAGTGCTTGCCATCCGGCTCGGCCACCAGCAAGTGCGACGACGTCCTGTGCAGCCGATCGCTCCAATGGAGCGTTCTGGCACCGTTCGGCCAGTTGTAGGCATACACCGACTTCGTCTCTGTCGCGGTCGGAACCGAAACCGACATCAAACATTGATCGCCGCCCGGACTCGGAGCCACCGACAACACGGTCTTCCCGTCGACGCTCAGCGTTCGGGGGAGCGCACTCTCGTCAGGAGGCATCGGCCACGCCTCGACATCGCAGTCCAATCCACTGAGCTGTCCCACCACCAGCCAGTCGCTCGCTTGCGTGAAGCCGACGATTTGAGTGCCGACAAGTTCACGCAACAGAAAACTCGCTCGGCCGTATTTTTTTCCCGGCCGATCCATCGGCGCTTTGTCGGAATCCAAGTCCCAAACAACCAAGCGACCGCGATCGCGCCCCAGCACTCGCGCGGCCAGGTGTTTTCCATTCGGTGAAATGGCGACCCCGACAAAGACCCCTTCATCACTCGCCAGCGTCCGCAACACGAACCCCTCCGGCGTCGCTTTGCTGAGCAACCCCGGCAGCGGAGCGTGTTGAGCAATTGGCGGCTCAGTCGTCTGCGGTGATGGCGGCTCGGGCTTTGGTCGGCGAGCGATCACGAGTCCGATCGCAATGGCCACAAGCGTCAAACCGACGCCGATGAGAACACCGCGCCGCTCACCGCGCCGAATCGCCGCGAGCGGCAGCGTGACCTGCGTTGCCTCTCCAGCAGGCCGGTTCGGTTTCGCTCCCAGCCGCAAATCCATCGTCTGCTCATCTGCGTTAGAACCTGGCTTGAGCGCCGCTTCGAGCGCCGCCTGCATCTCCGTTGCCGAAGCGAATCGGTCGTGAGGCTGCTTGGCCATCGCACGCCGAATGATCTCCACGCACGCGGCGGGAATCTCCGGCACCAACTCACGCGGATCAGGAACCGGCTGCGAGCAATGAGCGAACATCGCCTGCACCGGCTGCTCGCAAACGAACGGCGGCCGCCCCGTCAGCAGCGCGAAGTAACTCGCTCCCAACGAATACAAATCCGACTGCGGAGTCACAACATCGGAACTGCATTGCTCCGGACTCATGTACTCCGGAGTCCCCAGCACCGTCCCTTTCGCCGTCATCGACCGTTCCGTCCCGCCGAGCCACTTCGCCAAACCAAAGTCCGCGATTTTGATGTCGCCACGCTTCGCCAGCAGAATGTTCCCCGGCTTCAAATCGCGATGAATCAACCCCTCGCGATGAGCCGCCGCCAACCCACGACACGCCGCAATCGCCACACGCGTCGCCACCGTCCATTCCATCGCCCCGCGCGTCCGCAAGTATTCGGAGGCACTCATCCCGCGCACCAATTCCATCGCGAGAAACTGCTGCCCCTCGAATTGGCTGACCTCATAAACCGTCACCACATTCGGATGATTCAACCGCGCCGCCGCCTGAGCCTCCGCCACGAACCGCTTGACCTCATGCGGCTCGCGAGCGGCCACGATCTTCAACGCCACATGTCGCTTGAGTGATTCATCCTCGGCTTCATAGACCGCCCCCATCCCTCCTTCACCAAGCTTCCCGCCAATGCGGTACTTCCCGAACCGACTCCCCACCAGCCGGTTCGACTCCTGTTCCAAATTGTGCGGTGATGACGACATTTTCAATGAAAATGATGTGACAAGTGATCTCTCAAGACAACCGACCGATTGAACCGCGATTCGCTCGACGCCGTCAACTGCCATGCGCGCATTCAAACTCGACTTCGAGAAGCGGATTCAAAATCCGGCACGTCGTGCTGGTTTTGAAGCGGCCACGACCGAGTTTCAGAAACTTTCCAGATTCTGGCTCACAGCGCGGATGCCGCTGGCTATCTCTTGTGGGAAGCGAAATTGAGAACGACCGGTGCTCAATTCTGAGGACGTCTTTCCTGCGGGCCAAACCAGGAAATTGCAGACGTTGAGGCGAGTGCGACGGATGGATGATTCGTGAATCACGATCTGCGCTCGCTGTCGTTCATTTCTTTGGATGCTGCGATTCTCGCGGCGTTTCCACATCACTTTGAGAGGAACCACATCATGTCATTTCGTCGTCACTGGCTCGATCGCATCACCAGCAAATTGTTTGGCTCCACGAATCGTTCGCGCCGCAGAGCCGCTCGGCCGCAGCAGGCTGAAACGCTGGAGCAGCGGCAATATCTCAGCGCGACGATGACGCTGCTCAATGACGGGCACACGCTGAGCATCGCTGGGGACAGCGGTGATAACTACATCGCGATCGCGCAGGATGAGCGCGGGGTGCATGTCATGGCCGATGGCGCTCCGGCTCAAAGTTTCACGGGGATCGAGCGGATTTTGGTTTCGACGGGGTTGGGGAACGATGACGTGCGAGTCATTCACGGGTTCAATCCGCAGCCCGATCCGCCGGGCGATCAGTGGCGATCGCTCGATCTGCGAGTAAGCTTGGGGGCAGGTGATGACACGTTCGCGGCCGACATCCAGATCCCTTCGGGAAAGATCACCGTCGGTGTGAATGCTGAGGCTGGAAACGATGTCGTTACGTTCCGAACCTTGATTGATCCAAACTTTCTCATCGATCCAAACTTCGTCATCGATCCGAACTTTCGCGACGTGATGCTGCACGCGAATCTCGGTGACGGCAACGACGTGTTCAACGGCGACCTCGCGTTTCCGCCGGACCCCTGCCGGCTCAACGTGATCGGTGGCAAGGGAGCCGATTCGATCAACGCGCTCATCGGCTCGCTGTCGAGTGCGACACCTGCCGGAGATGTGAACGGGACGATTGACGTGTCGCTGAATGGTGGCGACGACAACGACGACATTCGGAGTAAGCTCAGCAACGTGACCTTGAACGGACGGGCCTTGATCAATCTGCAAGGTGGCGCTGGCAACGACGTCGTTCTGCAGACGTTGGATATGGTCACGGTGAATGCGGGCCTGGATGTCTTCGCCTACGGTGGAGCCGGTGATGACTACGTCGTGCTGTCCAACTCACCCGCTTCGCGAACGACCGCCGAGGTGACGCCGACGCTCTTCGCCAACAGTCGAGTGGGGTTGCACCTGCTCGGTGACGCGGGGAGCGACCGGATCATCGGCCTGATCCAGCCCTGCATCATGCCGGACGGTTCGGTGAGCATGATCTTCAGCGGCGGCAGCGGCAATGACGTCATCAGCATTCTTATGGGCCTGGAAGCTGTCGAGGCCGATCCGCCACCGGAAGGCGAGGCGCATGGTGAGCACGATGGCCCCATCTTCTTGGCGGCGGTCGGTGGCGACGGGGACGACCTGCTCAACCTGTCGGTTCGGAATCTCGACCAATCGATGTCGCCGCTCACCTTGGTGTTGCGAGGCGGACTCGGCAACGACACTGCCGTCGTGACTCCGGGCATCGATGCGAGCGGCTGGACCAACTGACGCGAGTCGTTGCTTTGGTTCCGGCGTGGCACGCCACGGAGGAATTCACAAACCACTGCCGCCCGATGGTCGGTCGGCGAATGTCCGTCAATTTGAGAAGGAAAATACCAT
>SYJG01000129.1 GCA_005798445.1 Planctomyces sp. | reverse complement strand
CGGCATCAGCACCGACAAGTATCACGCGCGCGGCCCGTGTGGATTGCGCGAACTGACCAGTTACAAGTGGGTCGTCCAAGGAAAAGGACAAATTCGAGGATGAGCTCCGAACTCCGAAATCACAAATCCGTGCTAACGCCATCGGAACTTGCCGCGCTGCTCGGTCCTTGCACCGCTCCGGTCATCGAATCGGCAACTGTTGTGGCCGAGACGTCGACTTCGCGATGGACTTTGTTCGCCGATGAATTCGCACGCCAGTTGACGGGGAGACTGCGGCCGATCATTCGGGCGGCGGTGCGAGTGACATTCAATGGCAGTCGCACTCTCATCGCCGAGACCGTGACGACGTCGCAAGAAGGTCGGGAAGTTGTGAGTCTTTGGCAATCAGAACGGTCAATTGAACCGCTGGCCGTGTTGCTGTCAGTCCCGTTGGTGGCGACTTTTGTCGATCGGCTGCTGGGAGGCCGTTCGGCTCCTAACTGCGACGAAACGGACCATCATCGTCCGCTGACTGAGGTCGATTATCGGCTCACGTCACGTCTGAACGAAGCCGTCGCGCGATCGGTCAGTGCATCTACCGAGTTGTCTTCGCCGATGGAGTTGATCGAATCGCCAGGTCATGGAAATTCCGTGGTCGATGCCTGGATGCCGGACAGTTCATTGCTGCGACTGTCCTTTGAATTACGTTTCGTGCAAGGGAGCGGATCGCTCGAACTCTTGGTGCCGATTGAATTGGCGGAAGAATTTGCTGACGGGCGTAAAGTCGTGGATTCCTCTCAAACTCCGCTCAATCAGATGTCCGCCGAATGTCAGGATCTTCCTCCGTCCCAGCGACCGGTGGTTGTGGCACAACTGTGCCAGACGTCGCTATCGCAATGTGATCTGCAATCACTCGCTGTTGGGGATGTTTTGTTGATGCCGGCCGAATTGGACCAAACCGTGCGAGTGTTGGTTGATGGCTGCCCAGTGTTTGAGGGAATCGCCGGAGCCATTGGTGGCCACAAAGCGATCCGACTGACGAACCCACGATTGGCGAGAGCCTCTTGACCACGACGATCCTCGCTTCTGCCGCGAGAATTTCCGAAGATTCTGGCGTTTCTTGACGGACCTGGCGACCGCTACTACAAGTTTCCGGCACTTCAGTGCGGATCGACGAGCGGTTCGTCGATTCGCTGGATTGACTCATTTGCCGAGGAACGTAGCAATCGACAACAAGTCCCAGAGGATCAACGAGCAGATTCGGATCACGCCCATCCGAGTCGTGGATCAGGTCGGTCACATGCACGGCGTCATTCCCACGTTGGATGCGCTGAATTTGGCTCGCGAAGCGGGCCTGGATCTGGTCGAAGTCAGCCCCAACGAGCGGCCTCCCGTGTGCCGCATCATGGATTTTGGCAAGTTCAAATACGAGCAGAAAAAGAAACACGCTGCCAATACCAAGACGCATCAAACGCAGCTCAAAGAGATCCGTCTGCGGCCAAAAACCGGCGAACACGACGTCGAATTCAAGGTCAAGCAGGCTCGGACGTTTCTGGAGCACAAAGACAAAGTGAAGGTCAATGTCCAGTTCAAGGGGCGTGAAAACGCTCACCACGAACGAGGGCGGGAAGTTCTGGACCATTTCGTTGCCGGCTTGGAAGACATCGCCAAGGTCGAGCAGACGGCCAAAATGGACGGTGCTAAAAACATGTCAGTCGTGCTCGCTCCGAAATAGTCTGGTTGAATCGACTTTCGTCGGACGGAAATGGGACGGTTCCACCCGGAAAGGGTGTGCCAATTTTGACTGGCGCGATGAATCAAGAGCTGTCAAAATTCAGAATGAGGTTGGAAATGTTCGGAACCTCTTTCTGAAGTCGATCATGGATGATGTCCCACAAGGGAAATCCGAGTTGTTGATGCCAGCGGTTCGGGAGCAAGTGGAAGACGCGGTGCGGAAGATGATGGAGGCCCGTGAATGCGGCTCCGGCGGGAGCGTTGATTGCGGCCAGCAAGGAGGCCGTGCGGGACCTCACGGGCCAGTTGCGGCGACCGCTTTTTGAGGCAGCACTTCCGCAGAGAATCGACGCGGTGGAAGCCGCTTTTTCCCCCTCGGGTGACACGCTGTCCGGGAAGAAGAAACGTAACAAGGGACAGCAGCGGACCACGGTGCTGACGTTCAACGGGCGTGTGAGTCTGCGGCGGAGGTGGTGGTATTCTCCGGCCGACGGCAGCGAGGCTCCCGTCGATCGCGTGTTGTCTCGTGATGGAGCCACCATCACGACGATAGTTTGCTGTCCAACACGCCAAACGACCATGATTCGCCTTGGCCCACCGGACGAAGAATGCCGAGCCGAGTTGGTGAATTCTGTTTCGTCTTCTTTGGAACCATCATGCCGTTTCCACAATTCGATCGCAGCCAACTTCGTATACTGCCGCTGGGCGATCGGATTCACGACCTGCGCCGCGAAGCGATCCTCAATCAGCCTGGCGGCTCGCGTGTGCCGTTCGAGCATCCGGCGATTCCGGTCCTCGCCGAGCGGATCGTTGAGGCCAAACAGAACGGTCGCGCGATCATTTTGTTGTGCGGCGCGCATGTGTTGCGAGCGGGGAATGCTCCGCTGCTGATCGACTTGATGCAGCGCGGGTTGGTGACTCACATCGGCTTCAACGGCGCGGGGGCGATTCACGATTTTGAGCTGGCGATGATCGGTCAGACGTGCGAGAGCGTCGCCAAGTACGTCAAAGAGGGGCAGTTCGGCTTGTGGCAGGAGACGTCGCAGTTGAACGACGCCGTGAGCACCGGGCATCGCGACGGACTCGGCTTCGGCGAAGCGGTTGGTCGCGCGATCGAGGACGGCAGATTTCCGTTTCGCGAGACGAGCATCTTCGCGGCCGGTTATCGGCTGCGAGTCCCCGTGACGGTTCACGTCTGCGTCGGCCAGGACATCGTCCACGAGCATCCGAACTTCGACGGAGGGGCTGCCGGAGCGACCTCGTACACCGACTTCCTGATCTTCACGCAGTCGGTGACGAATCTCGAAGGGGGCGTGTTCCTCAACATCGGTTCGGCGGTGATGGGGCCGGAGGTGTACCTCAAAGCGTTGGCAATGGCTCGCAACGTCGCGCATCAGCGTGACGAAAAGATCTGCCACTTCACGACCGCCGTCTTCGATCTTCCGAGCCTCGGCGACGATCTCTCGCAGGAAGCGCCGAAGAACGACCCGCGCTATTACTTCCGCCCGTTCAAAACGATCCTCGTCCGCACCGTCGCTGACGGCGGTCAGAGCTTCTACGTCCAAGGGGACCACAAGGCGACCGTGCCGGCTCTGCACGACGCAATCATGCGGCGGCTGAGCGGCTGACGCTTTGAAGTGATTCCGCTGCCGACTAGCATCGCCTCGTGAAATCAAGGGGCTCCAAACGACATCGCAATGATGGGAGGTAGTCATGCCGACCACGAAATCTCGAAAGCCGTCCGTGAAAGCGGGGAAAGAAATGGGACGAGTCACGACCGAAGTGTTGATCGAGAATTTCGACGACCTTTGGGCAGTGCGGCGCAAACTGCTCATTGTTGACGATGTCCGCCGCATCGTGATCCCAGATGCGTTGGTGGATACCGGGGCCACAGGACTGTCACTTCCCAAGAAAGTGATTCGGAAGCTGGGATTGGTCAAAATCGGCACTCGTCCCGTTCGCACGACCGCAGGCGTCCGAATTGCTGCGACTTACAACCCCGTGAATCTGACAATTCAAGGACGAACCTGCGTCTTGGATGTCATTGAAGTTCCAGATGACGTGCCCGTCCTCATTGGCCAAGTTCCCTTGGAACTATTGGACTTTGTTGTCGATTTGCGACGGCGAAAATTGATTGGCAACCCGGCTCATGGCGGCGAGCACATGTACGAGCAATATTAGAACGGAGAAGTTTTCATGGCGGGCAGTTTTCCGCGGCGGGCGTTGATCAGTGTCAGTGACAAAGCCGGGTTGGCCGAGTTGGCCAAGGGGTTGAATGAACTCGGATTCGAGATCGTTTCGACTGGCGGCACGCGAGCCTTCTTGCAGCAGCAAGGGGCCAAAGTCATCGACATCGCCGAGTACACCGGCTTCCCGGAAATCATGGACGGTCGCGTGAAGACGCTGCATCCGAAAGTTCACGGAGCGATCCTCGGCCGGCCCGATGTGCCGCATCATGCCGAGGCGATTGCGGCTCATGGCATCATTCCGTTTGAGCTGGTCATCGTGAACCTGTACCCGTTCGAGGCGACGATTGCGAAGCCCGGCTGCACGACCGAGGACGCGATCGAAAACATCGACATCGGCGGGCCGAGTATGGTCCGCTCGGCCGCGAAGAACCACGAGCACGTCGGCATTGTCACCTGCCCCTCGCAGTACATGCGAGTGCTGACCGAACTGCGATCCGGCAAGCTGAGCCACGAGTTCAAACGCGAACTCGCCGCCGCCGCGTTCGCTTGTACCGCTCGCTACGACCGAGCCATCGCTGACTACATGTCCGCCATGGTCGGCAAACTGGTGGCGGAGGAAGTTCCCGAAGGAGTCACCGTTGATGCCGCGAAGTTCCCGCGCGTGCTGCATCTGGACTTCGAGCGGCGGATGCCGCTGCGCTACGGCGAGAATCCGCACCAATCTGCCGCGTTCTATGTCGAGATAGGCGATGTTGAGACAGGCGAGCGGAAGGGGGG
>SYJG01000128.1 GCA_005798445.1 Planctomyces sp. | reverse complement strand
GGCGATCCACTGGTGGAGCAGGATTTGGTCGGCGTGGCGAACCGGATCAAGCTGTTCGACTTCGCTCATCCAACTGCACGCTCGATGAAAGCGAATCGCGGTGGGATGCTCGCTGCGTTCGATCGCCAGCCGTTCTTTGTGCGGCTTCCATTGGCGGCGCAGGTCGTGAACGGTTTGCGGAGATGCGGGCATGGCTCGTGTCCTTCTCTGTCTCGCGATTACACCAACCGTCCTTGGCTAAAGATTCAGGTCGGAGGGATGGCATGAAACGCGCAATCTTCGAGAACAGCAAAATCAGCGCGAGGCTCGACTCACATTAGCGATCGAGGATTGCTCTCAGATCGTGCCAGTGTGTGTCGGTGAAGGTCACGGTCATTGGATTTTTTGCGAGCACGATTTCCAGCGTCAGGCCCGGCATGTTGTCGAAGAGGCGTCGCAGGTTGTGCTTGGAATTGTTGGCGTGCTTAAACATCGCGGCGTGATTGGGGCACAAGGCGAGATAGTTTTGATACTGACGACGTTGTTCCTCGTTTTCTCCCAAAAACTCCCGTGCCACGAAATGGTACGTCTCTGGTCCGTCTTGTGGTTGGTACTTGAAGAGGTTGGACTTTTGCCCGCAAATCTGACAGGTCATCACTCCGTCTTTGTTGGTGTACTGTCGCCGCAAGTATTCCTTGGCTTCCTCTTTGACCAGACTCAGCCCAACTGAAACGGCTCGACGACGTTGTTCTGAAACTCGTTCGGGTGCGGAACCAGCGTCATGCGCCACAAGCGTCCTACGTCGTTCGGGATTGAGTGGTGAGTTCACCGGCAAGCTGCATAACTGCGCGGCGACGAATTGCTTGAGTGCCTGTTTGAGTGCGTCAGCAGTCGGAAATGATTTTGCGAGTTCGGCTAACAGTTCTCCGGTATCCGGCGGAAAACCAAGTCTGTTCGCGGCGTCCCTTCGCTGCTGACGCAACTCTTCATTCCGCGCAGCCTCTTGATTGTCGCTTTCCGTGTCCTGTTTTCGCTTATCGCCAAACCCGATTTCTCGCAGCCAGTCGTAACCTGCGTCGTAATGAAAACCCGGAGGCAACTTGATTCGTGATGCGGCTGTTGGAACCACAAATTCAATTCTGTCCCCATCTATTTCTTGTGGAATCCATTTTCGACTACTGAGGACCGCCACAAGCCGAGAAGCCACGGTTACTGGATCGGCGGATGCGTTCATCCGACGTTCGGCCTTTAAGACGTCACGTCGTTTCACATAGTTGCACATCGTCTGCCAAATCAACTTGGATTTGTCGAGACTTGGACCTTCGAGCAACCGCTCAAGGTTCGGGATGTAAAAGTCTTGCTCATGTCCGCCCTGAGTCAGTTTTCCCTTTGCAAGCGAAAGATGACTTCCCCACTTCGGATTGTTTTGGCAGGCACTATCGACAATCTCCAGACGCGATTGAACACCGACCGCTTTTGCAAACTGAATGAACTTCTCACGAGGAATCTCTGGAGTGTCATACGACGTAGAAAGTGACTCACGCACACTAGGTTCATTGGGGAATCGCACGCCGTTGTGGTTGCCGAGACAGTCATAGTACGCCTTGAGCAACGTCGTCTCGAAAGGATCATCGAGATAGACATCGTTTGGCGTCACCCATTTCTCTCGATTGGTCTTGAGAACATAGGCCGTCGAAAACAACGGGGACTCCAATGGAGTCTTCTTCAAAAACTGCATGAAGCGCAAAAGGTCCGCACGATAAATGGCGTCGTCGGCCGGCGGATTGCGAGGGTCTGAATATCTCTGCTTGAGATCGCATTCGATCACGTCTCTTTCCTGAATTTCGGTCACACCGATTCGATCCAGGAACCTCTTGGCTCGATTTTGTAGCCCGAATTCATTGCCAGATGAATACACCTGTTTGTCGACGATCTTGAGCTTGCTCGGCTTCGGAAGCTCGACCGAAGTCGACGAAAAATAGCAATCTCCACCTTTGGCATAATTCCCATTTGTCAGACGCACAATTGAAAGTTCAGATAGCGGATCGCTTCCATCTGGCGATGTAGGTGCCTGTTCGAGAACAGCGTACAACCTCTGATGCCATGACGAATCTTGTCTTGAAAGCCACTGAGCAAAGATCGGATTCGGAGCATTTCGCGCCGGCGTGAAACACGGTTGAAATGCTGCGATGAGTTGCTGCTGGAACTCGTTGATGCCGTATTTACGGACGGCGAGGCTTTCCAAGAACTGAAATTGCCGCCCCGAACCAAAATCCACCGCCCAATTCCATTCTTGATCTTGGCCAGGCGTATCAAGCAGTAATTTTAGGTCTGCTTTCGACAGAAAGTCTTGCAATTCTGGCTTTGCATGAATGAGTTCTCGCGCGGGCGAGAATGTCCCGTCTCGCGCTGGCGTCAGCGCTTTATTGTTCATCTCCGCGAGGATGGCCACACGAATCTGTCGATAGTCTTCAGGCAGATCATCTTCGTCGTTCGGCAGTACCGCGAGAAAGTCTTTGGTGAGCAAACCCAGGTCTCGGATGCGGTGAAGTGAATGGACCGCGAGATTCTTCAGCCGCTCGTACAGCGGGCCATTTTCCGTGTCGTCTTTGACATTGGCACGACTCACGTCTGTCGCAAACGGCGCTTGGATATGAAAGTAGAGACCGGAGTTTACGCCCGCCGCAGGGAAAAACACGAAGACCCTTCCGAAAGGTGCTGCAACGATTTTGAATTGCTCGGCGAGCGAGATAGTCTCGTCAAACGAATTTCGGTACTTCGTAAATGCGATCGAAAAAGCAACAGCAACCGAATGTTCTTTCTGATTCTGATCCACCCATTTGTTTGAAAAGCGAAGCCAATGTGTGCTCTTGATCGTCTCCGCTCTCACGGCAAAATCGATCTGGATTTGGTCGTTCGGCCGTTCGACACGACAAATCGTCGTTTGTGATCCGTCGTTGATTTGCCAACGGATGACGTGCAAGTTGGAAAGAAACAGCAACGTCGAATCCGACAACTCCTTTAGGCCACGGTTAATTTCGTTGAAAGCGCGATCGCGCGGCCTCTTTGGGTTATTGAACGGAAACTCGAACCGGGTTTGGTTTCCGATGGCAGAATTCGGCGTGAGTTCTCTCGGTTGAACCAAATTCACGAATTCAAAGCTGAATGTTCGGCAATAGATTCGCGGCGTCTCGCTGTAGGCAAAGACCGACTTGAAACCGACTCCAAACTTTCCAATCTGACCTGAAAGCGAACTTTCGCCATAGTCAGTAATGGACCAGACATCTTTCTCCGTAAATGCCCGCTTGCCGTCGTGCGTGAAGATTAAGCGGTCATTTTGAAGTTCAAACGACGCTTCCGACGCACCCGCGTCTTCGGCATTTTGTAGAAGCTCATAAATGAAATGGGCGTTGTCTGGGTAGCACTGTTCAACAACTTTGCGAAGTCCAGGGTGTCTCCGAAGTGCTTCTACAAGGTATTGCCGATCCTCGAAAACTGTCTTGAGAAACGTCATGCCACTACTCCACACGAATTGTCCCAAACGCTGCGGGCGAGGCGTGAATGTCTCCGGTCCCTGCGGCTCGATCAAGTTCGGCCATGCGCACCGAGAAGTCGGCTTCGGCGCGGTCGAGTTCGCTTTGCTTCATGAGTTGGATTTTGTCATTGGTCGCGCGCTGGAGTTGATCTTCGAGCACCTTGCGGCGCGCGGCGTGGCTGGCGGTCAGGCTTTGCTTTCGGAACTCGACCAATTGCCGATTCATCGCGACGTGATTGGCTTGGGCTAGCGCCCATTTCTCGTGATGTCGAGCGTCCAGCTTGTCGAAGTCTTCGGCGGCAAGCGATGCAGATGCGTCGGCCGTCTGCGCGACAGCGAGCAACTCGAAAAACCGAGCTTCAAGCGTCGAATCCTCGGCGACCGCAATCAACGCTTCGTCGTGTTTGACTCCAACCTTCGACCAGCGATAGATCGCGAATTGGTAATTACCCGACGGGACATCGGTGGTCGCCGCCGCGAGATGGCAAACCGGAGGCTCTTGGCGATTCACGAATGCGGCGGCTTGGCGAAGCAACGGATGGCTGAGTGTCAGATAGATCGACTTCGGCAGGTCGGTGGCTGTTTCCTGGTCAAAGGTGACGGCGATTGTTGGTGACGGTCCCTTGAGCCATTTCTCCCACTCTCTCGCCGCGATTTCCGCCGAACGGGGAAGCTGCTTGAAGTCTTCCAGCAGCTTCGCGCGAAAGTCCTGATTCAATCGCAGCGTCTTGGGCAGCCTTTCGCCGAGCAAATAGTCTTGGTCTTTGCTCAGCCGGTTCGCGAGGTAAGTCGTGATGCAACGCTGCAACGAAGCGGGCGACAGCCAGAAGTTGTCAGCCGCTGCGAGTTCGTCGTTCCACTTTTGATTCGGAATGCTCAGCCCGAAGAGTTCGGCTTGCTTCGATTCGAGTTCCTGCAACTCGCGAAGTTCTCGGATGCTATTGTCGGAAAGCTGTGCAAGTCGCTGCTGCCGTTCGGCCGCCGTCAATTCGAGGTTGTCGGCGATGGCGTGAATCTGTTGAGTGATCTCACCGAGAATCTCTTCGCAACCGCCAATCGAATGCTCGAACACGCCGATACGGAGCAGACACCGCTCGTAGATTTCGGCATCGACGGTGCCGGGCGTGATCAGGTTGACGATGGCTACCGTCTCGCTTTTCTGGCCGTAACGATCCAGTCGGCCGATGCGCTGCTCGACACGCATCGGGTTCCACGGCAGGTCGTAGTTCACGAGGCAATCGCAGAACTGGAAGTCCAAACCTTCGCTGGCGATCTCCGACGAAAGAAGAACGTCGATCGCGTCGGGATCATCCTTGGGCAACGCAAACCGGCGACGAAAATCCACACGCTCGTCGTAGGACACATTTCCATGAACCAAGCCGATTCGCGGCGGCTCCGACTCCAAACGGCCAGCAAGATATCTCAACGTATGCCGGAACGTGCTGAAGACGAGCACCTTGTTGTTGGGCATCGGCTGCTTATCGTTCACGATGCCTACGAACGCTTCCAGCTTCGGATCATACGGCGGAAGCGATCTCGCATTTTCGAGCAAGTCCGTAATCTCGGCTCTGATTTCGTCAATCACGCGAGTGTCGATTTCCAACTCGTCGTCGGTGACTTCCAATAGCTCCAACTTGTCGAGATTCCGGTTCAGGATGTCTTCCAACATCGGCACCAAGCCGTAAAGACTGCTCGCGGCCTGACGACGGATCGTGCTCGTCATGAACTTCACGCTGCGGTCGCCGTGGCGTTCCCGGAGGATGCGCGAGATGACTTCGATTAGCCCGTCGTGGACCGCTTGTTGTGGCGGAGTGAACTCGACGGGATAAGTGTTCGGCTTGCGAATGGTGAACTCGCCAATGTCGCGGCGGCGGGTGCGATTGATGAACGAACTGAATGTGTAGAGTTCTTCGATGCTCTGAATCAGTCCGACGCGGGCGGTGTCGTCGTGGGACGGTTGCGCGAGCTGCTCACAGGTCTGCTCGAACAACGGAGACGGTCGGAGAAACCGATTGCCCCATTCCGTTGCGGCGGCCTGCTCCAATTCGTTGCGAGCGTTGGCGGCCCAGCCATCCTTGGCAATTCGGCAGTGCTTCACGGCGGCGTTGATCTTGCCGTTTGGCTCGGCCATTTGGTGGAAGCTCGCCGAATCAATCACCAGATCGGGACGCAGCACATTGAGCAGATTGAAAAGGTCGTTCGTCCCCATTTGCACCGGCGTCGCCGTGAGAAACACGACGGCGACCGCGTGATCGCAGAAAAACCGCACCCCTTGATGCAGGAACGTCTCGGAATTTCGGATGTGATGCGCCTCGTCCACGATCACCAAGTCGAACTTCGGCGGCGGATCGAGCAAAAGCAACCCGCGATCTTTTTTCCGGCCGCGTCCCGTCGAGCCGAACACCAAATCTCGGTCGAACAACGAAAATGGCAAGACGGCTCTCGAATACATCTCCGGCCACTCGCCTTCGAGATGTGTTTCATTCAAACAATGACGGAGCAGCCGCCCATCAAGAGGCGTGAAGTGCTCGTCGAACCGCAGCATCTCCTGCTGCCATTTTTCCTCGATAATCAGAGCCTTCGGGCAAATGATGAGGACCGACGAGCAATCCATTCGTGCCCGCAGTTCCTTGAGGATCAATCCCGCTTCGATGGTCTTGCCGACGCCAACTTCGTCCGCGATTAGCAGCCGAGGCCGATCCGCTCGAATGAGTTTCACCACTGGGCGGTATTGATACGGCACGAAGTTCACTCGGCCGGATCGCAGCGAATACAGATTTGCGTTGGAAGGCGCGGTGACTTGAAGGCTGGTCAGATACGCATGGAAGTCGTCCGCCGACAGCTCATGTCGCGTTTCATCTTTCGCACCGAGAGCCTGAAGTTGACTCTCGTAATACGTCGCCTTCACGCCATTTTGAAACACCCGATACCGGCGCTCGCCCGAATTCGCGGCGACGACCTCGATCACGGGCGCGACAACCGAAGGGTTTGATCGCAGGCAGACGAGCATCCCGACGGAGAACATGGCATTCGGAACCGTTGTTGCCGCGGAATGCGTGACGCCATCGTTCGGATCGCGTTCGTTGTCGCGCAAGTGATCGACGCGAACACTCATAAAGTCGTCCAATTCCGACGCGACAAACGAGGTAGGTTGCAGGAGTTGATAAGACAACGGCCACGATATCGTTGCGGTAATTCACTCGCCACCGATCGAACAGTGTTCGGTGCGCTGCGGCGTTGGACTTCCAGACGACCTCAATCGAGCGTGAATCACTCGCGGTTTGGGCGACCTAAAATCAGACCATTTTCGCGTCAATATAAAATGAGAACCGTATCCGCGTAGCCATTCGTAAAAACCAATCGTGGTCTCAAGAGCCGCCCATCGTGGGCGGCTCATTTCATTTCTGGAGGAACTGTTGATGGATGAGCGGACTGAAGCGGATTCATTCCACGCGCCGGTCGGTGAGATGCAGACGAGTGAGAAAGTGGTCGCGTCGCGAGAGGGAACTCTGTGCGAGTTTGCGAGGGTGTTGGGCCAGTTGATGGCTCGGCGTTGGCTGCGGCAGCAATCGAATCGCTGCGAATCGGCGGAGTCAGAACGGTCTGTGAACCCCTGAGTCTGGTTGTGCATCGAACTCGAAGGATTAAGGGAATGTCGAATCAATTTGTGAAAGCACGCTGCTCCAAGCCGCTCGCCGTGATCGGACTGGAGACCACGGGCCTGAATCCGGCACAGGACCGGATCACGAAGATCACGATCTTGCGCATCGAGCCGAGCAACGCCGTCACGAGCTACGTTCAGCGAATTCAGATCAGCCAGGACTCGGCGAATGACTTGCCGTTTGAGCGCGGCACGTTGCCGCGCCGTGGGAATCCGTCATTTGCGACCGTGCATCGGCACATCCGCAGCCTGCTCATTGGGTCAAATGTCGTGGGGTACAACCTGAAGCGATTCACAATCGCGTTCCTCAAGGCAGAGTTCGAGCGTGTTGGGGCCGACCTGCCGATCTGTCGTGCGAGCTTGATTGACCTGGAAGTCGCTGACTGATCCCGGTCGCGGCAAGACCAAGGCGGATTCTGCTGTTGGCCGTTCTCGTTGAGAACGGCGTCTGAAATTCAAACACCGGGAATCCCGATGAGTACCACCGATTCGTTCCTTGTCAGCGAGATCGACGATGTGCTTGAACTGCTCCGGCTGCGGATGCTGCGGTTCCGTCATCAATTGGAAATCGCGGAGGCCCGCGTCACGGGCTGGAATCAGCTCGTGAGAGACTTGTGGCGATCCGGTTTGCTGCCGCAGTCTGCGATCCTGGGCCGCGTGATCGAGACGCGGCCGTATGCTCCGATGGCTGGCGGCCACGCCTCTGGACAGGTCGTTCAAGCCTCGCTGCTGATTCCCGGGGGAGTCGGCGTCTTGCTCTGGGACACCGAGGACTTTGTGTTGCTGGCCAATGTGCCCGACGGACTGGAAAGCGACGCCTGGGCGCATCACATCCCGTTTGAAAGCTGTCAGCCAGCCCATCAGGTCGCGCTCGCCGAGCAACTCTCCCTGCTAATCGGCCGGTTCGTCCGGCTTCTCGGCTGGCCGGACTGCTGATCGGTTGAAAGTCATTCTGGCGATCGAGGGCCGACCGAATTCGGTCGGCCCTCATTATTCTTGCTCGACAGCGATTCCGGCTTCGTCGTGCTTGGGCCGCGATGATTCCGGCTGGTCATCACAAAGTTGCTCCGCCTCAAGCGCCTAGCATTTCACGGCGATGCAGCACAAGCGCGACTCGGTTCAGCGGTGACTTTTAGATTCTTGCGAGCGCGCGTCATGGGTGGTAGCTTCGAATGATCGGTCCAAAGTCGATCGACTATTTGGCCCATCAAGGAGGATGCCATGCGTGCCAAAACTGTTACCAAGGAACTGGCGAGACTACCAGCCGAGTTGATCGCGAAGGTGCAGGCAGCGGCAGAGCAAGATGCCGAAGACGTCGCAGATTTCATCCGCCGCGCCGCAATGCGATGCTCGGCGAAATCTCCGAAACGTCAGTCAGTCGAATTGCCGCGCGAGGCTCTACTGGGGCTTGGGCTGGCCCTGCGTCTGCACCGCTGGGAGCGGATCGGGCTTCCGATCCATCTGGCGTTCGGGCTGCCTTCGGCAACCGAAGTCATGCGATTCGTCACGACTCACATGCAAGGACCGCGGCTGGAACAGTTCATCAATGCCCTTTTAGCGGCGATGACTCGAATCGTGTCTGACTACCTGCTGTGGTCGTCAACAGACTCCAAGGACTTCGTCGAAATGGTGATCGCTGGAGCGGCCGACGAAGAGGTGTTGCTCGATGCCGTCGTGGAACTTGTTTTTCAGGCGGCGCTTCGTCGATCAGTGTGAAACGGCTGATGTGACAAAAGGGAGAATCCAATGAACCAGAAACGAGCGACCCAAGGTCGCATGTTGTTCTATCTGCGAGACAGCGGCGGTGAACACGAAATGACGCCTCCGCAGTATGTCTGCCAAGCTCAAGCCAAAGCCAAAGAACTCGGACTGAAATTCGACGGCACACCGGAAGCCATCGAACGCATGAGGCTTTCGCAGACTCCGGTCGAAGGTGACTTGTATTTCGACTACATCGTCCAAGGTCACTTGAAGTCGCGGACGGCATTGGACGCGCTCATCGAGCGAGTGTCAGCCGACAAAACCGTGTCGCACATTTACACCCCACAACGCGATCGTTTTTCAAGGCCACACGACACGAATGACGCGGTTCAGCAGGAGAATGTTTTCCGAAGGGCCGGGGTCACGCTCATCTTTAGGGATAAGAGGCCAAGTGTCAGTCAAAGGTAGTCACCCGCGGCGTTGCGTGGTGACAAAGTGTCAGTCAAAGGTAGTCACTGTTTGCGGTGCTTGTTTTTTGGCTTGTAGTCGATGGTTTTGATCTTGGGGTGGTCATGTGGTTCACGG
>SYJG01000127.1 GCA_005798445.1 Planctomyces sp. | reverse complement strand
GAACCGACTTAGGAAGCCGCAGAATCACGGTGCCGATCGCGCTGGCAGTGGTGGCAGCAAAGGCACGGTTTGCTTGTCTTGTTCTTGAAGCTCCTGCCAAAGCTCGTGGAATTTTTTCCATTCGGTGGTCTTGGAAAATGCGACTCGCTCGGTTTGAGTCGGGAAGAGACGGCTCAGTTGTCCGTCGATCCCGCAGAGCGAGTTCCAGAATTCGGTCGAACTGATTTTGCGGCGGTGCAGTTTGCGAGCTTCGTCCAAGAACTGCTTCGGCTTATTGAGTTTCGCGGTGGCCATGATCGATGCCCTCCATTATTCGCAGTCGATGATCTGCGCGTTGTCGCTGAAATCGAACTCGATCCACATCGCTTTTTGGCCTAGCTTTTGGCCAACGGACTTGACGGTGTCTTTGACTTCGTCCACACGGCTGTTGTCACACTTCACGAACAGTTTGCGACAGGTATCTCGATCCAACGTTCCGCTCTCGTCAAACCACATCCCTTTGACGATACCTTCGTCGGTCGCGCCACCAAACTGGATCGCCAACTCCATTTGGATAGCATCCAACTCTGCTTCAGAAATCGGCGTTCCATCGTTGAGATGAGTGGGATAAATGTTGTGAACTTCATTCGGTGAATTCGGCAGGCCAGAGTGGAATCGTCTCGGTAAGGCGACGCAGAATCCGACGCAGTTTGCGTCGTTTCTGATTCGCGAATCGCTCGGCTGATCGAAGTTTGGCCGGCTCTGGCGGAGGACGTGAAGGACGAGATGCTCACGCTGGCGGGGCTACGACCCTACGACGTTGACGACTTCAATGACGTCAATGTGGGAGATGACCGCGATCGAGGCTAAAACTCTCGCTCGACCCGTTTGGGGGATTGTGACAGAATCGGTTCGGTCATCGGGGATAAGCTCGGCGGCAAATGGAGAGTGAGAACGTCATGGCAAAGACAAACGGCCATCCCAAGCCATCGGCGCGGAAAAGCAAATCGCCCACCAAGAGTCGAACGACGACATCCAAGTTGGCTCGCCCGCAGAAGACGCCGTTGACTCGCAAGGGATTGTCGCCGGAGCGGTTGTTGAAAGCGGCCGGCAGTGTCTCCACCAAGATGCTGGACGCGGTGGAAAAGGCGATTGACGAGGGCTGTGGGCGGGTGGAGTCTCATGGCCAATAGCGTGTTGCTCGACACGAACATCGTGATCGCTGCGCTCCGCAAAGAGGCGCGAGTCCTTCACGCACTCGCCGCGACCGACAGCATCTTCCTTCCGGCGACTGTCGTGGGCGAGTTGTTGTACGGTGCTCACAAGGCTCAGCATCCCGCCAAAGAGATGGCGAAGGTCGAGTCGTTCCTGACCGGTTTGGACGAGTCCGCGATTCTTCCCTGCGACCACGCCACGGCTCAGGTCTATGGTTGGCTCAAGCATCAGCGTTCACGGCTCGGCCAGCCGATTCCCGAAAACGATTTCTGGATTGCCGCCATCGCCGAAGCTGTTTCAGAATCTCCGCAGCACTCGTGAGACGGAATTGACCGAGACGTTTCCGCTCCACGTCGTCACGGCATGGTTGGGCAACAGCCAACTGATCGCAGCCAAGCATTACTTGCAGGTCACGGATTCGCACTTCCAAGAGGCGGCGCAGAATCCGACGCAGAAGGGAACGGAAATGAGCGAACCGGACGGCAAAACGGTCATCCGCCCAATTCGTGAAAACGAAAAAGGCCCGGTGTTTCCAGGCCTTTCCGCCTCATGCACTATACTGAACAAGATAACAGTACTCCCTAGGGGAGTTGAACTCTCGCAAGATTCTGCGGGAAATTCGAGGGCTGACGATCAAGGCGACTCACAATCAGACTCACTTGTCGTCGTTTCGGATCCGCGACTCGCTCGGCTGATCGAAGTTTGGCCGGCTCTGGCGGATGACGTGAAGGGCGAGATGCTCACGCTGGCGGGGCTACGATCCTACGACGTTGACGACTTCAACGACGTGGGGGCTGGCGTGGCACCGATTGCGGAAGCGGGCGAGCGGTGAGTTGGCGGACGGACAGCGGCCGGGTAAGCCCCCCGCGCGTTGCGGCCCCCTCTCTCGGTTCGCAACGGGACATTTATCGCTTGAGAACTCCGGGGGACTTGGGACTGTTGAGCGGCAGTGGATAGCCTGTTGGCGTGTCCGATCCCACCCGTTGTCGTCAATGGGAGTTCGATCATGTCCGATTCGATTGACCCTTCCAGCGTTTCACGGTCTGAATCGTTTCGGAAGTATGCGAGTTCTGGAAAAGTGATGCCCGGAGGGACACCCGCCGACTCCACTATTCGGCGAGTGGTCGCGATCAAGGCGGCGTGTCAGGAACTCAGTATCTCGCGCCATACGATGTACCGCATGATGGACAACGGGGAGATTGACTATGTCCTCGTGCATGGTCGGCGGCGGGTCGAGTTAGCGGCGTATTTGGAGAAGATTCGGGGGCAAAATAAGAGCAAGGCGAAGCGGAGGATTGGTCGCCAAGACCGCAATGTGAAAGCGGCACTCAAAGAGGCGGATCGAAATGTCCGTGACGCTCTCACGGTGCTGACGGCGACGGACGTTGATTTATCAACTGAGATCGGCGCATTGCGGCGACAGGTTGCAAGTCTAAGAGCGGATGTCGCAACGCTGGCTCAGCAAGTCGCGAATCTCCGTCGATAGTCCCGGTGACGTCGGGCAGTCACGAGTACGGGGGCTTGTGTGAACTTTGACCTTGCTTGGGTTGCATCGGAACGAATTCGGTGCAAAGGAATTGAGGCTGTTTCGACTCGCTTGGAGACCGTGTGCCGGCGTTCATGCTCGATTTGCCCACGGTTGGAGTGTCAGCGGATCAATGCCGGTACTGTTCCGAACTCCGGGCCAACGGCGCAGGGCTACGGTTGACCATTCCGTCGTCACGACGAAGTGCCGACAGTCGGCAATGCGTGCAAGTGCTCGTTCGAGCCTTTGGCGGTTCCAAAGCCTGACGGACGGAAGCCTCTCGGCGCGTCCCTCGCGCTTGGCCAAGATCGCTTCAATCGCGTCTGACAGGCGGCTGAATCCGATGGGGCGGACGCCTTGCTTGAGGCACATGCGGCGGCGATGGGCACAGTAGCGCAGAATGGCGAGGCTCTTCCTGTTTGGTCTGGCGAACACTCGACCGCCGCGTACGACACGCTTCAACAGTACCTCGCGCCCCTTGCCGGGATGCTCGCCGCGACAAAGTTTCTCGCGCCAAGCCTGTCGTGCTCGTTCGGATGGTGACAACTTCGCCATGAAATTCAGCCCCCATGAAAGTATGCTCCCGCTCATTCTGCGCGGCTAGGCTCGCTACCGAACGCCGGAGTTCCCCGGCCCGCCGCGCGGTTCTTTCATCTTGGAACGCCACGAAAGGAACTGTGGCATGAACGAACTCAAATTGGCGGCCAAGAAGCTGGATGGACTTCTTGGCAAAGTCGCTGCCCAAAAGACGAAACTGGCCAAGATTGGCTTGTCGCCCGGTATTCCCGAAAAAGTGATTTCGGCAATCAGTGAGTTCATGGGATGCGTCCGGCGCGATCCATCTGTGAGCGCAGAGTTTGACGCACAACTGTCACGCGAAGTCACAAACGAAGTTCCAGAGCGATCGCACTATCATCTCGACCGTTTGAGTCGCGCCGTTGATGATCCTGTCGGTGATGTCGGAAGGGTGCAAGCACTGCTCGCCGATCATTGCGGTGGCCAATTCATCGCTCAGTCGATGAAGGACGCGGTACAAGCCATCGTTGAAGTTGCGGAGCGTCAGCCTCGCAACGACGAACCGACAGACGCGGATTTGTTAATCGGACGGCAGGTTCTCAACGAGATGGCGACTCGCAATCCGGCCGTTGAAAAGTTCCGCAAGGCAATTCGGGCGAAGGGATTGAAGGGCAGCAACGCCAAGTTCGGCAAAGTGCTGTCGCTGTTGAAGTCCGAAAAGAAAACGGCGAAGTAGTCGTCCCCGCCGTCCCCGCAGGGACGGACGGATCGTGCGGGACGTGCATTGCTCCACCATTCTTGGCGAATCGCGTTGGTCACAGGGATTGACGCTCGATTCGTTTGGAGTCTTGTGGAGGGTGTCCGATGTCTGCTGTTTCGTTTGTCCCGCGTCGCGAAAACGAAGTCGCGTCTTTGGTCGATGACCTCAAGACGGCTGCGAAGCTCGCCGGCTGTTCTGACCGTCACCTGCGGAAGTTCTTTGCGGATGGACCGGCCGAGTATTTGCCGAAGCTCCCCGTCTGCCGCATCGGTGGCCGCGTGCTGATCCGTCGCTCGTCGCTCTTGGAATGGCTCGCCGCTGTCGAGCTGCAATCCACCTTGCAGGCGTGATGTCGCCTTTCCCGCTTTCGCCGGCTGATCGTGACGCCGGCTCTCAACACCAAATCAAACGGCTCGGACGGTGACACGTCACGAGCCGCTGAAAGGAACCGTTGCGATGTGCTTTCGCAAGCCAGATTTTAGTTCTGCGGACGAGTATGTCGAGTACGTTCGCGAAGGAATTCGGCTCGGCAAGCGGTCGTTTGGACCGAGCACTGCTGACGAGCTGATCGCTGTGCATGAAGTTCTGCCGGTCTACACGAAGCAACAAGGCTGGCTCGACCCGAACATCGTCAGAGACTTCGGACTGCCGGCGGACTACTTCAATCCCATTGAGCCGCTCACCGAGCGAGAGCAAGAGCGATTGCTCGTGACGCTCGCCAAAGATGATGACTTCCGTGTCGCGTTCCGTGCTCTCTTGATGAGGGGCGCAGCGTGAGTGGACTCAAAAAACAATTGGCTCAGAAAGCTCGTCAACAGTCCCAGCCGGCTGTGCCGATCGCTGTGGCTCAAGAGACCGCTGCCAAGCATCAGGGCACGGTCGCGACTGACACCTGGCCGGCACCGCCGTCGGTCGATGCGTTCTACGGACTGGCGGGTGAGTTTGTCGCATTGGTTGAGCCGCACACGGAAGCCGATCCTGTTGCACTGTTACTGCAATTTTTGGTCGGGTTCGGCAACGTGATTGGACGTGCGGCACACTTCGCGGCTGAGAGTCATCGGCACTTTGGCAATCTGTTTCTGGCTCTCGTGGGGAATACCTCGAAGGGGCGCAAAGGATCGTCGTGGAGTCACGTTCTGCGCGTGCTCCGCATGATCGACGAACCTTGGGTGACGAACGGCATCGGCAGCGGGCTATCGAGCGGCGAGGGTTTGATTTGGCAGGTCCGTGATCCCATCGAACAGCAGCAGCCCATCAAAGAGAAGGGGCGCGTTGTCGATTACGAGAAGGTCACGACCGATCCCGGAGTCTCGGACAAGCGGCTGTTGGTGATCGAGGAGGAATTCGTCCGTGTGCTCGCGTCGATGGGACGCGAAAGCAACACGCTCTCCGCTGTCTTGCGCCAAGCGTGGGACTCTGGTGACATGCGGACTATGACCAAGTCATCGCCGGCAAGAGCGACCGGAGCACACGTCAGCATCATGAGCCACGTCACCCGCGACGAACTCCGCCGCGCGATGGCCGAGACCGAGCACACCAACGGATTCGCCAACCGATTCTTGTGGGCCTGCGTCTGCCGATCGAAGTCACTCCCGGAAGGGGGCCGAGTTCACGAAGTCGATTTCGATTCGTTCGTGTATCGGCTGCGCGAGGCCATCAGGTTCGCGGCCGACGCGGGCCGGCTCGACCGAGACGAT
>SYJG01000126.1 GCA_005798445.1 Planctomyces sp. | reverse complement strand
GCGAACACAATCCGCTGCGCTCCCGCCTGAGCCGCAATGTTCCGCAGCAGTTCGATGAGAATCACTCGACTCCCCCGATCATTCGGCACCGTCCTGGTCGCCACCGCACCCTCCTTGCCCACACAGCTTTTCAACATCAAAGTCTTGTCATGCAAATCACAACCAACCATCAATACGTCTGACATCTCTCAAGCTCCTTGAAATAATTTGGAAATGGGGTTTGACCGCTCCATCCCAAGTTCACCTTCAAGGAGCCCTTTTTCAAACCTCCCACATAGTGACTGGCGCGTCTTGCGGGAATCGAGCGTCAGTAGAGTTTTTCGCGGTACGCCTTATCGATCATCGCGTCGAGTTCGCTGACCGGCGTCGTGAGGCAAAGCTGATCGACGAGCATTTTGCCGAGCGTCGGCATTTGATCCTGTATCAGCCGGTAGTCCTCGGACCAGAGTCGCGACCGTTTCAGAGCCTTCGCGCATTGCAGGAACGCTTCACGCACTTCGACCAGAATTCCGCTGCGAGGCGTCTTCCCGCCGACCGTGCATTCGTCGAGCAGTTCCGAACGCAACACGACGCGCGCGACGCCGTTCACACGCAGCGTTTCGTCGATGCCCGGAATCAGAAAGAGCAATCCGACGTGTGGATTGCACACCAGATTCCTCAGTGAGTCGATGCGATTGTTCCCCAACCGGTCGGGCACAAACAGCGTCTGCTCGTCCAGCACGCGGACGAATCCAGGAGCGTCGCCGCGCGGAGAAATATCGGCCGAGCCGTCAGCCGCCGCACTCGACAAACACAAAAACGGCGATCGCTCGATGAAGTGCCGGCAGTGTTCATCGAGCCGATGCAAGCACTTGCGAGCCGCAATCTCGGAGGGTGGGCCGTACAAGTCCCGCAGCTCACTTTCGCTGTCGGCCACTTCGATCACTCGCCCGCCGTAGGTCTCGGTTTTCATTTCGCATTTCCCTGATTGAGATCGGTCCGACAGCTCACTTCCCCGCGGCAAGCCATAAGCTGCCGAATGAAATCCATCGAAGACTTCTGTTGGTTCTTTTCATGCTCGGCCTTCCGGTATCCTGGAGTGCATTCCAACGGAGTTGGCACTGGTCCGATGGTCGCTTTTGAGTGAGAAAACAACAACCTGCAGAGTACCAACAATCCTCGCGGTCGCCGGATTGGAAGGGATGTTTCATGTCGCGGTTCTCCCTGTTCGTCTCGCTGGCTGCTCTGGCCGGGCTCGTCGTCGTGATGGCGCAGCCCGACAAGCCAGCCGCTGAGCCAACATTGGAGCAGCGCTTCGCCATCGACGTGTTGCCGTTCGTCCAAAGTCACTGCTTGAGTTGTCACGGGACCGAGAAACAAGAAGGCAAGCTCGACCTGAGCGGCCAGTCGTCGGTTGCAGCAGTCGTGCAGAATCATCTCGTGTGGGACCTCGTCCTGGAACGACTCGAAGTTGGCGAGATGCCGCCCAGGAAAGTTCCGCAGCAGCCGACGGAGAACGAGCGAAGAATCGTCTGCGAATGGATCAAAGAGTTTCGCGAACACGAAGCGCGCCGCCACGCGGGCGATCCGGGGCCGGTGCTGGCTCGGCGATTGAGCAACGCCGAGTTCGACAACACGATCCGCGATCTGACAGGCATCGACATCCGACCGACGCGCGAGTTCCCAGTCGATCCGGCCAACGAGGCGGGATTCGACAACTCCGGCGAATCGCTGGCGATGTCGCCGGCGCTCGTGAAGAAATATCTGGCCGCAGCGCGGCTGGTTGCCGATCACGTCGTGCTCAAGCCGGAGGGGTTCGTCTTCGCTCCGCATCCCGCCGTGACCGAAACCGACCGCGACAAATTCTGCGTGCAGCGGATTGTCGATTTCTACCAGCGGCACAACGTCGATCTCGCGGACTACTTCTTTGCCGCGTGGAGATTTCAGTATCGTGAAGTACTCGGCAAGTCGGATGCGTCGTTGAGCGACTTCACGAACGAAGGGCGGCTCAGTCCCAAATATCTGGCAAAAATTTGGTCGGTGATAACGACGCCAACCGATGCCGGTCCGCTGTCGGAAATCCAATCCGAATGGAGAAATCTCAGGAAACCAGGCGAGCCGCAAGGCGTTAGCCCCCGGACGAATCCACACACCGAAAATGTCCGGGGGCTAACGCCCTCCGGCTCGCCAGTCGTGGTACAAGACTCCGTGCGCCGCGAGTGCGAGCGACTCCGAGACCTCGTCATCAAGCTGCGAATGGAACTCGATCCAAAGATCGAGAAGCTGCATGTGAAGGGGCAGTCCGACGGCAGTCAGCCGCTGGTGTTGTGGTGGAATCGACAGCTCGCTGCACAGCGGATGCGATATTCCAGTGACGGCAAGGACGAGTCGCTTGATGCGGCTCGCGGCCGCTTCTGCCGCGTGTTTCCGAATGCGTTCGCGATCTCCAGTCGTGGCCACTACGCCGACGCAAAGTTGGGGGCCGATGTGCGACTGCTGACAGCCGGCTTTCACTTGATGCAAGGTTACTTCCGCGACGACGAGCCGCTGTGCGAACTGGTTCTGGACGAAACCGGCAAACGCGAACTCGATCGACTGTGGCAAGAGTTGAACTTCATCACCGGCGTCCCGATGCGGCAGTACAAAGATTTTCTGTTCTTCGAGCGGGCTGAGCCGCCTCGTTTCGCCGGCGGTGCCGAGTTCGATTTCGCTCGCCCCGAAGACAAGGGCGTGACGACTGAAGTGAAGCTCACGCGAATGCGCGACGCCTATCTGGTCAAAGCCCGTCAGCAAGAAGCCAGCGCTCCAGCCATCGAAGCGATCGAAACCTACTTCGCGAACATGAACGCCGACTTTCGTTGGATTGAGAAGGCTCGACTCGACGCGGAACCGAGCCATCTTGAGTCGCTGGTTCGATTCGCCGAGCGTGCCTACCGCCGCCCGCTCGGCTCCGATGAGCGGGACGACCTGCTGGCGTTCTACCGCAGCCTGCGCGAACAGGACGGGCTGAGCCACGAAGAGGCGATCCGCGATTCCATCGTCAGCGTGCTGATGTCGCCGCACTTCTGCTACCGCTTCGATCTCGTGGCGACTGGCGAAACAACTCAACCGTTGTCGGATCACGAACTCGCCAGTCGGCTGAGCTACTTTCTCTGGTCGAGCATGCCTGATGACGAACTGCTGGCCCGCGCCGCGGCTGGCGACTTGCATCAGCCGGAGGTGCTCGTCGCGCAGACACGCCGCATGTTGCTCGACGCTCGCGTGCGCGGCTTGGCGACCGAGTTCGCTGGCAACTGGCTGGAGTTCCGCCGCTTCGAGGAACACAACAGCGTCGATCGCGAACGCTTCGCCAGTTTCACGAACGAACTGCGTGCCGCGATGTTCGAGGAACCAATCCGCTTCTTCATCGACGTCGTGCAACGAAACGGCTCGGTCCTTGATTTCCTGCAGGCCGATCACACGTTCATGAACCCGATCCTCGCGAAGCACTACGGCATCGACGTGGAGCACGTTTCCAACGTGCTCGTCCCAGCGGCCACAACGGGCACGTTGAAAACGTACCCCACGGAAGACAACTGGCACCGCATCGACGACGCACACCGCTACGGTCGTGGCGGCTTGCTACCGATGTCGGTCTTCCTAACGAAGAACTCACCCGGCCTGCGCACGAGTCCGGTGAAGCGCGGCTACTGGGTCGTCCGCCGATTACTCGGCGAGCACATCCCGCCACCACCGCCGGAGGTTCCCGAACTTCCGAAAGACGAAGCGACGCTCGGCGATCTGACGCTCCCGCAGCTTCTGGCTCGGCACCGCGACCACCCAGCTTGCGCGGGTTGTCATCAACGCTTTGATTCGATCGGCCTTGTCTTCGAGGGCTATGGCCCGATCGGCGAACGCCGCGACAAAGACCTCGGCGGCCGTTCGGTCGATGCGCGAGCCACCTTCCCCGACGGCAGCGAAGGTTCTGGCCTTGATGGCCTGCGCAGCTACCTGTCCGAGAAACGTCAGGACGAATTCGTCGAGAATCTTTGCCGCAAGTTGTTCGCGTACGCCCTCGGCCGCAGCCTGCTACTGTCCGACAAGACGACCATCGAACAAATGCGTGCTAAACTCACCGCCGACGGCGAACGATTTGACAGTCTGATTGAGTCCATCGTCACCAGCCCGCAGTTCTTGAAGAAGCGTGGCCAAGACGCACACCGCGAATGACGATTTCAGGGGAGGTCGATCCATGATGACTCACCAATCTCGAATCAGCCGGCGCACAGTTTTGCGTGGCGTCGGTGTCGCGATGTCTCTGCCTTGGCTGGAGTCCATTCCGGTGTGGGCGGATGAGTCGGGCAATTCGCCTTCGGCGGACCAACCTTCGTTTCCCAAGCGCTTCGCGGCGATGTTCATGGGGAACGGGATCAACCCCAAGCACTGGTGGGCGAAGGGGGCCGGGGCGGAGATGGAGTTGAGCAAGAGTTTGGAGCCGCTCGCACCGCTCAAGATGAAGCTCAATGTCGTCAGCGGGCTGTTCAATAAGCACGCGACCGGTGTCGGCATTCATCCGGGACAGACGGGGAACATTCTGTCGGGTGCGGCGTTGCAAAAGGGAGCGGTGCTGCGCGGTGGCATCAGCGTCGATCAAGTGCTCGCCAATCGGTTCGGCGAAGAGACGGCGATGCCGAGCTTGGTGCTCGGCTGCGAGCAGCCCATCACTGGATATCACGAGACCAATTTTTCGATGGCGTACAGTTCGCACATCTCGTGGCAGGATGCGAACTCGCCGGTGCCGATGGAAGTCTATCCGTCGCTGGCGTTCGACAGCCTGTTCGACAACCAGGGGAGCAAGCGGACGAAGAGCATCCTCGACCGAGTCAAAGAGCACGCCGCGCATCTGTCTCGGCAAGTCAGTCGTGACGATCGGCTGAAGCTCGACGAGTACCTCGCCAGCGTTCGCGAAGTCGAGAAGCGCGTTGAGCGGATGCGCGACGAGAAGACAACCGCCGACACCAACGCCGCGAATCGCGGCCGGCCGGCGATCACGATGAAGCGGCCCGACAACGGCCTCCCCGAAGACATCCGCGAGCACATGCGGCTGATGGGAGACATCATCGCCCTCGCGTTTCAGACCGACAAAACGCGCGCCGCCACACTGCTGCTGTGCCGCGATCTGTCGGGCCTGTTCTATCCGTTCCTCGACGTGCGAACCGCGCATCATCCGGCGTCACACGACGACGAAGGGGACGACTACGAAAAGGTGTCGCGGTACTACGTCAGTCAGTTGGCGTACCTCGCGACACGACTCAACGAGATGCCCGAGGGCGAGGGGACGGTACTCGACAACTCGTGCCTGATGTTCGTGAACAACATGTGGTCGGGCAGCAAACACGACTCGTCTAAAGTCCCGCTGCTTCTGGCGGGTGGCTTGGGCGGAACGCTCGAAACCGGCCGCGTCTTGGACTTCACCAAGAGCGGCGATAACAACCGCAAGCTGTGCAGTCTGTACCTCGCGCTGCTGGACCGCATGGACGTGAAGCTGCCGCAATTCGGCGACGCTGAATCGCGTCTCGCAGGGCTGTGAACAACGTAGCCGTCATCGCTACGCCGCTGAGACAAGTCGCGGACCAACTGGCCCAAACAGTGGTCACGAAGAAGTCTCGTTCGCGTGGCCTGACTCCGCGAACGGACATCGACTCGCGATTGATCGCGATCCTGCTGCGCGGCGAGTTCGCCTTGAACGGCTTCCGCAACCGCGACATCCTCGCCCTGCTGCGCCCCCGCGTCCGCGCCACAGCCAGCACGGCCATCCCAAACGCAAACGAGGCCGTGTTGTCCCAACAGCGACGTCAGTCGAGCCAAGTCACTCGGTTGCTGCGTCTGTTCCGCGCAAATGGTCTGAGCCAAAAGATTCCCCGTACCCACCGCTATCAACGGACCGCCAATGGCCGCCGACTGCTCCCCACATTCCCCGCAGCGAGAGCCGCGAGTACTCAAGCACTTCGCCAGATCGCTGCCTGAAATCTTCTCACGAAAACACAACTCTCAACGTTTGCAGTGCAGAGAGGGCGAGCTTGTGGCTCCTACTTCCCGAACGGGAGCAGCTTTTTGAGCGACAGTTCGCGGCTGTGAACGCGGGCGAAGAACGGTTCTTTGGGATCGTAGGGAGGCTTTCTCCAGGCCACTTCCCAAACGGGTTTGTTGTCGAGCGACGCCTTGAGCGCGTAGCCGGTCATCGGGGCCAGCGAGTAGTGCCAGCGGAGCACACCGTCGGTCTTCAGGGCTTCGAGGACGATCAGCAGTTCCGGGTCGGTGCCGTGGGCGTGAGCGAACAGTGCTCCGTCGAGCGTTTCGCTGTTGTCGGCACCGAAGCGAATCAGCGGCTTCGCGAGCAACCGCAGTTCGTCGGATTGTGGTCGCCCTTCAAACTCGTCGGAGGCGGTGAAGCGTTTGGCGATGTCACGCATTTGGATCAATCGCTGCACGGGGCTGTTTGCCGGTGCGGGCGCATCGGGAACCGGCTTCACTTCGACACCGGCTCGCTTCGGTTCCCAAGTCAGCTCCCCCTTCCGAGTCACTCGGAACGGCACGGGAGCCAGCGATTGAAACTCGTGAACCCACACGTCCTCGCTCGTCAGAAAGACTTGCGCTCCGACCATCGGCCGACCGGCTTCGCTCTTCCACAGGAAGAAGCCGCCGTCTTGCAAGCCGCTCACGGGATTTGTGAATCGCAATAGCGGATCCGGCTCCACACTGAGCTTTGCCTTGAAGTCCGTTGCCAGAAGGAACTCGTACTCCTTGACCGAAGTCTTCATGAACTCCAATCGCCGCGCCGCGAGTTTCTCGGCGGCCGCTTTCTCAGCAACAACCTTTGTGTCCGGCTGGTCCTCGGCGAACAGCGAAACAGCCGCGAACAGACTCACGAACAGAGCGGCGTGACAGAGAAGTTGCTTGCGACTCAGGTTGATGTATCTGCCCTCTCTGCGCTCTTCGCTCCTCTGCGGTAGAAGAAAAACCTTGATGCACCGCAGAGGAGCGAAGAGCGCAGAGAAGACAGTGCTCCGATCTGGGCGAAGATCCGTCTGAGGCTCAATGACCATCTCTTGTTCTCCCGAACCAGACGCTAGCGGGTTCCGGCTCATTTCGGCCGCGTGATCATCAACCGGCAACATCATCGGCATGGCTCACTTCACTTTCAGAATCTTCGCCGCGCGGATGGACAGACTCTTCAGCACGAACTCAGAGCCGCTGGCGGTGTCGCTGGCGTCGGCGTTGATGGCGAGGTACTTGATGTCTTGCGTACCGCAGGGGCGGTGAGCGATCAGGCGGAATTTTTCGGAGCCAGGCGCGGCGATGAGGTAATAGATGACCGCTCCTTTGCGTTGCAGGCGGAGGCGACCAGCGGGAGGGAAATCGCTGATGGACTCGTTGTGAAAATAGTTTGGGCGACTCGCGGAAACGAGTGCGGCCGAGGCGCTCGTCAC
This sequence comes from Planctomyces sp., assembly GCA_005798445.1. Taxonomy (GTDB): domain Bacteria; phylum Planctomycetota; class Planctomycetia; order Planctomycetales; family Planctomycetaceae; genus SXKJ01. The sequence continues at coordinate 16,012 of SYJG01000126.1, read as the reverse complement.
TTTGGCAATACTCTTCACGACATGACGGACTTCGATGCCGATTTGATACGAATTGTCGAGGCCCGCGTTGAAGGCGATGCCGCTCCCCCAATGTTCTACGGCGGCAACGGTTCTTAGCCCGTCGTAATCCATCGTGGCGATGAAGTCGCCGCTGATGTGGACTCTCGGAGCGATGCCGGCAACTTGCGGCTTTTTTTCACCGGCGGGCATTGAGTATCGGAGGCCCGCGTCGGTCGCGGTGATGAACTTGTCCGCTTTGGAATCCCACACGGACTGGAACTCGGCGCGGTCGAACTTGGACTTCGTGAAGTCCCAGGTCATGGAATCTGGCAAGTCGGCGTCGGGGATCTCGGCCTTCTTCAGCGGGCCGCTGGCGAGTTCTTGATCGGCAACACTCGGCAGCTTCGTGGGCCAATCGCCTCGATAGCGGATGTTGCGGACTTTGACATTCGATTCGTTGGCGTAATGGAACAGGCCGAAGTGCCGCAGGTTGGTCGGTTCGATGTCATGCGTGAAGACAGTCTCGCCATTGAGTTCGATCGTCAGCGTGTCGGCTTTCGTTTTGAACTTGATCGCGTTCCATTCGCGCGGCTTGAGCGGTAGAGCAGGCAGCTCGCCTGCTTCCGCGTTTGACAGGCGAGCCGCCTGTCCTACGTTATCCGCCGTCAATCCCGTACGCTCCCAGCGGCCGTCGGTGAGCCAGTGGATTTTCACGCCGTCGGGTTCGAGCAGGCAGACCATGCGGTCGAGCGCGGGATGCACGAGCGTCTTGCCTTTGAGCGTTCGCTTCGGAGCGTTCGCTCCGAGGTACGACAGATTCTGGTTCGGCGGCGCGGCGACTTTCACTTCGGGGTCGTAGTAGAACTCATACGAAATCTCGCCGTCTTCGAGCATCGGCCGGTGATAGCGGATGATGTTCTCGACCTTGCGGCGATCGCGTCCGGGGTTCGCGTCGATTTGTTGCGGAGCCTGCATCACACCGTCCGCCTCCAGCGTCCATTCGAAGACTTGCTGTCCCCATTCGCTGGCGTAGTAATCAGTCATCCAGCCGATGAGATCGTTCGAGCCGAGCAGGTTGATTTCCTTCGGGATCGTCGGCTTCCCGGTGATGACGAGATCGCGAACGGCTCGCGACGACTGACCCGCCCAGCCGACGATGGCCAGCCACGGATCGTGTTCGGCAGTCAATTCTGCTTCGTAAAGTTTTTGCCCGTTGACGAAACTCGTGAAGCGGCCGTCCTTCACGACCAGTTTGTAATCGTGCCATTGCTGGACCCGCGGCGTGATCGGCTTTTCCAACGGCAAGTCGCGAACGGCTGATCGCGGATGCGAGACCTTCACCTCATTGTGAGTGTGCTTCAGCGCGTTCGCGATCCCGGCTCCCATCAGTTGGATTTCCCGCCAGTCGAAATGCGATAAGCGGCAACTCACTTCGTAGTCACCTCGCAACGGCGATTGAAAGTACGCGGCGTCGTAATCGTGACCGCCACGCAACGCCATCTCACCGGCAATCGTGTCGTACGATGCGACCGCATAACCTTCGCCGCGCGATCGCGCTCGCGGCTGCGGAACCGCTCGCCACTGTTTCGACTTTGGCTGCGTCCCGAACTCTTCGGACGTTCCGCCGTGGCCGAGATACATCGCCAGCCCATGAAGCTGTCTCACGAAGCGAACGAACTCCTGAACGCCAGGGTTTCCGGCCTGCACTTGGTGCTTGATGATGAACTCCAGCAGTTCGATCGCCGCTTCTCGCGTGAGCGGATGATGCACCGAGAGACTCGCCAGTGCCGCGTCGCCCCATCGCGAATACATTGTTGTCGGCCTGTGCTGCACGAGCAGCGTGTGGCATTCGCGAATCCGCAGAATCGCCTCGCCTGGGTCATCGGCCAGCAGCGCGATGATGCCGAGCATCGCCGCGCGGTTGCGAGCCATCTCGCCCGAACTGGCCGGATTGAACGCCTCGACCGTCTGCCGAAGTTCGTCCAGCCGATTCAACTCCGCCGCCGCGAGGACCAACAGAATCGCGGGCGAAACGAAATTCCCACCGGTCTGCACAAACCGCTGATCGACCTCATTTCGAGCCGCCAGCGTCGCAACATCAATCGGGTTCGCGTCGATCGTCGGCGGAGCCGGATGCGTCGGCGTCAACGCGCCGGTCGTTCGCAACAGATCGTGCGACTCGTTCGGGATGACCCAACGATACAGGAACTTGTACCGCTCCGCCGTGTCGAGCTTCACCGCTTGCCGCGAGATCTCAAACGCATTGTCCGAGATGCGATCCTCGCCCAACGCGTACGTCAGAAACCGCGAGTTCGCGAGCTTCTCATTCGGCTCCGGCGACTCAATCGCTGCTCGCGTCGCGGCATCAAACTCTTTCGGCCAATCACCGGACAACACGACGTTGCGAATTCGCAGGTCCGTTCGTGCCGCATCGTGGAAGAACCCAATCCGCCGCGAGTTCGTCGGCTCGATCTTTTCCGAGACGACTTCCTTGCCGTTGAGTTCAATCTCGAACAACCCGCTGTTGAGCGACATCGCCACGGAGTTCCAACCGGTCGTGAGATCACCCGCTGAAGCACGACGCGCCAGCGAGTGGTTTGTTTTCACGACACTCACCATCGCGCCACGACCACTCGCTGGCGCGTCGTGCTTGTCAGACTCACCCAGCGAATACACGACCTCACCGAACGTCGGCTGCGCGGTCGTGACTCCCGGCTGATGCCAGAACTCGAAGCTCACCATTTCGCCGTCGCGCAGCGGACGTTGATACGTCAGCAATGATGGTGACTCGCCCCCGAAGAACGAACTGCGTCGAGTCGATCGCAGCTCGTCGTTGGCGAATGTCCAATCGGTTTCAGACACACCCACCTGAGCCGGTTCCCCTTCCATCGTGCCGTCGTCTTCGACGATCGTATTGTACGTCTGCCCGTTCTGTTCGATCTTCACCGAGATGAATTTCCGAGCGTTCAGCGCTTCTGGCTTCGACTCGTCGAAGTACGTCGACAGCCAACCGCGCAGCCGCTCGTCGCCGAGCAACGCAACCTCGCGCGGGATCGTCGGCGAGCCGCTGATTCGCAGGTTGCGATACGAGGGGGTGAACCCCTGCGCGGCCCCAAGCGTCAGCCACGGAGCGGCCGTTCCCGGCATGTCTTCAAAGGCGGGCTGACCGTTCGCGTAGTACTTCACCTTGCCGTCGTGAACGCGGATCGTGTACCGGTTCCACGGTTCTTTGTGGAGCAGGTTCGTCAGCTTCGGATTCCCCTCGTAGCCGGAGTTCCCCTTGCCGTGTAAGTAGGCCGTGTCCTGAAACGCAAAAATCTGACACGACGCGCCGCCGTATCCGGCTCGCCCTTCCGACCAATTGCCCTCGCGACATTCCAGCGTCAGCTCGAACGAACCGGCGAGCGGAAGGCCGAAGACCAAGTCCGATTCGCGACTGTCCGAAACATGCGACAGGTACCCGTCGTGAGCAAACCACGTCGGTGGGAACCCACCCATCGCTCGCTCCGTCGCCGATTCAAAGCCGATCGAGTCCCACAGCTTCGGCATCGTCTTCAGCCAATGAGCCGCAACTTCGCCGGGGCCGGCCGCTCGACCGTTGACCTCTTTGTTCGGCAAGACATCGAACGATCGCAGCCGCAACGTCTCCAACCAGGCCATCCGAAAATGATCGCGCAGCCGCTGCGACTGCGTTCGCTGGCTATGCTCGATGAGCCGAAACAGGATCGCCTCGGCGGTCGCTCGCCATTCCGGATGAATCGCCGCTTCGACCGCGATGACGTAGGTGTCCATCGGCGGCATCGGCTTGATCTGCACTTCCCAACCCGGCACCGCCGCCGTCGTCGCATCGAGCAACGCCTTCAACCGAGTTGTCGTCGTGCTCGCACCGAGCGCCGTTGCCGATTTCGCTGTCGCTGCATCGCCGTTCTTTCCATTCGCCGATCCGTCACGCACGACCATCGCCAGCGTCCGCAACGACTGCACTGACGGCGTCTGCGGCACGATCGAACTCAGATCACGTACCAACTCGTCGAGCTTGCCAACCTCCCGCGCCGTCGCGACCAACTCCCGATCGGTGCTGTAAACGTCCGACAGAACGCCAGAACCCAGGCGAGCGGCACTTGCTTTGAGCGGCATGGCGCTAGCCACCGGTGAGCCTGGATCGACGTCGTTCGGCGAATCACCGGCGGCTAGCGCCGTGCCGCTCACAACGCGAGCGCGATTGTTTGTCGATGGTTCGTGGACCGGCACGAAGTCGATCAACGATCGCACCGCGTCCCGATCATCACTCGGCAGCGCCCACTTCCGCAGCAACGCGAACCGCTCGGCCGGTGCGAGCTTCCGCAACCTATGACCGACTTTCGCCGCGAGATTGACCGCTCCCTCGCTGCGGAAATACCGCACCGCTCGCGGATCGGGAGTCTCTCCGGCCAACTCCAATCCGTCCGCGATCAGCCCCGCGTCGATCAACGCCGCCGCCCCGTTCTGTTTCAACGAGTGCTTCAGATAGGCCGTGTACTCCGCTCCGTACCGTTCCGGGAACGGCTTCGCGATCGCCGCCATCACGAGCCGCTTCGCATCGGCCGCTCGCCCCGCCCGCGCGTGACCATTCGCCGCATGAACTCGCAGCCACGGAGCGTTCCCGCGAAGTCCCGCCTGCAACTCCGAATTTCGCTGAGCCGGCAAGACTTCCTCCGCTCGATCCAACACCGCTTCGAGCAGCCGCAACCCCGCCTCTTCCGACTTCGGCTCCCGCACCGCCGCCGACACTGCATGACACAAATCCTCGAGCAACGGCCCGTTCGCCGACTTCGCATCGTCGAGCAACAACTTCAAAGTCTTGTTCGCCGACTCCGCATCACGCTCCGCCACCGCAAGCTGCACCGCGAAGACCCGCGCGACCGCCACTTCGATAGTTACTCGGGAGGGCGAGGCTCCCGCCGAGCCGACTTTTCCTGCGCCCTCTTTCTCAGTTCGCGGCTCGGCAGGAGCCTCGCCCTCCCGCTTGTCGGACTTCTTCGTGTCTGTGTTCGGCTTCTTCGCCTCCGACGGCGGCTCAACCTTGAGCGCCGCTTGCAGCCGCTCCTTCACGACCTCCGTCTGCTTCGCGAGCACCGCCCAACGAATCAACTCCGCCGCGACACTCTCCGGCGCGGCGACTCGGCCATTCGCTCGCGACAAGTACATCTCGTCGTAGTTCAACCGCCACGTTCCCACATACGGCCTCACGACACCTGGCGTCTTCGATGGCAGCACGACTTCGATCAACACCGCGACCACATCCGCTGGCTTCGCACCCTTCGCGGACCATGCCTTCGACAACCGCAACACATTCGGCGAGATCGACAGATTCTCCGGATGCTCCAACGGATCACTCACGCCCCCGTCTTTGAATGCGTCGGCCGCCAACGTCAGCGACTTCGCCAAGTCTCCGCCCTCGGCTTCCGCAACCGCCTGAGCCAACGCCTGATGCCCTCGAAACGGCTGAAACGCCGGCCGCTGCGCGGGAGCAGTCTTACCGCCAAACAACCCTTTCAAGAACTCCAATTGAGCCGACGCCCTTTGCGGCTGCATCCAGCAACATGCCACGGCCACCACAACAATCATCAATCGCGTTTTCATGGGAGATCTGTCTTTCACCATTTGGTTCGTTCGAGTTGCGGTTCTTTTCTCTGCGCTCTTCGCTTCTCTGCGGTAAGAACTCATTTTTCACCGCAGAGAAGCGAAGAGCGCAGAGGATCAAAACGGCCGCAGTTGTGGGTTCACGATTCGGCGAGTCCCTTGTTTCAGGCGGAGGACGTTGAAGTTGAAAATCAAGCCGCTTCGCCAATGGCCGTGTCGTAAGAGTGCGAGCAATCGCGCTTCGTGAAGCTTGTTGAGTTCGTCAACGGCGAGACACATGACAGGAATCTGTCCTGCCGCCACGAGCGGCACCTCGAACGGCTTCGGCAGTGTCACGTCCCCAAATTGAATTGGCAGCCGCTTCTGACGTTCTACGGCCACTCCTCGCAGTCCAAGTTCATGGCTGAGCGCCTCTTCATACGCGCTGGCCAATAGACCGGGGCCAAGGATGCGATGCACCTCGTAGGCAGCATCAACAACACTGCGCGAAGCGGGTTCAAACGCTGAATCAGACGACCAATCTTCAGAACCAAAATGACTCTCGACCTCCGAATGTGAACTGAGCACTCGACGCCGGATGCCATCGCGAAGGAGCGGGACGTCGAAGTTGATCAGCAATCCCAGTTCGATTCCCGTGAGCCGCAAGTAAGTGATGAGCTGCGCCTCGTGAACCGGCAGAATGCCTTCCACGGATTTGAGTTCGACGATCAGCCGCCTCGGAAACACAAAATCCGGACGATACCCGCAGTCGAGATGCGCCCCTTTGTAAACCAACGGCAGCCCCATCTGCGCATGATGATCCAAACCCACTTGAGTGAGTCGATTGGCCAACGCGAGTTGGTAATACAGTTCGTCCAACCCCGGCCCAAGCTCGCGATGCACATCAATCGCCGCCGCGATGACCGCGCCGCTCAACCGATTATCAAAGTTCTCGTGCATCACAATTGCTCCTGTTTTTCCTCTGCGCTCTTCGCTTCTCTGCGGTAAAAGGCTTTGCTTTCACCGCAGAGAAGCGAAGAGCGCAGAGTTCGCAACTACAACGGATTCGGGTGATAGCTGTTGTAGGTCTTCTCGATGTTCTTCTTGTCGCCGATCGGGTTGGATTCGTGCGACTGGTCGAGCGGTGCGTCCCAGACTTTGCGGTCCCCCTCGAAGACCGAGACGTTCCAATAATGAAACCGAGCGAACGCGTGTCGAAACCCGGTTCGCTTGGTTCCGCTCAAGTTCTCCTCAAACGCCTCGATCAGCAGCAGCACTTCTGGATCGGTCGCCACCGCGAACGAAAAGATCGCTCCTTCGATGACTCCGTTTTTCGTTGACGAGTACTCAACCAACGGCCGCGAGATCAGCCGCAACTCGGTGCGATCCTCTTTTGGGCTGACCAACTCCGCTCGAAACGGCCGAGCCAACTGCCGCATCTGCAACAGCCGAGCCGTATGCGTCGTCGCCGGCTGCGGCGAGTCTTCAAAGTTGCGCCATTCGACCCCGGCCCCCTTGGGCGTCCAAGCGAGTTTCCCATCAAACGACGATCTCATTGGCCCAGACGAGAACGATTGAAACTCGTGCTTCGCATAGACCTTGTCGTTGACCTCGTAGGTAAACAGCGACCCAATCGCCAACGGCCGCTCATCGAGCGTCCAGACATAAATCGCCCCACGCTCCTGCTGCCGAGCCGGATTCGTCCAATTCATCAACGACTTCTCGTTGAGCTTCAGCTTGGCCTTGTCCTTCACGGACTCAATGACGTACTTGCGAGCGTCCTCAATGAACGGAGCCGCCTCCTGTGCCGACGCATTGCTGGCAACAGCCATCGCCAACGCGACTAGGTTCGCAACCCGAATCGCTAACGAGCGAGTTCGCTGATTCATCGTTGGTGTCCTTGGTTTCCGAATGATTCGAACTCTGGTTTTTGTTTGCGTCTTCTCTGCGCTCTTCGCTCCTCTGCGGTAAAAGAAAACACCTTGATTCACCGCAGAGGAGCGAAGAGCGCAGAGAAACTCAGGGACACTTCATTCACTCCGTTCCGAAAAGAACCACGTCCACGTTTCAAAGACTTGTCCACGATTGTGGAGATACGGCTGCGACCACACGGGCTTGTCGTCGAGCCGGATTTCTAAGCCGCCGTTCGTCATGCCCGTGGCACCGAATTCCCAGCGAGCAGTCTTCCCTTCGCCACGAAACTGGACGGCGATCAGTGCGTCGGGATTCGTGCCCGTCGCACTCAGTCCGAAGAGTGCCCCGTCCGCAATCTGGCCGGGCACACTGGCGTATCGAAACAGGGGAGTCGGCAGTAGCCGCATTTCGTTCTTGGCATCGTCCGCCGCCGCGCCGGTCATCGTCGCCGTGAATCGCCGAGCCGACTGTTTCAATTGAAGCAGTCGAGACGCTTTCGACTCCGCGAACTCCGGCCCACCGCTCAACGGCTGAAACGATATGCCCGGCTTTGTCGACTCGAACTGACGATCGAACGGCCAAGTGACCGCGAGCAAATTCGGAGTCACCGACTTGGCATTGAAGACCCAATTCCGCGCTGGGTCCGCAAAGTTGTAGCGCTCCAGCTTCATCACCGAGACCGGTCTGCCCTGTTCGGTCCACACCCACATCGTCGCGTCCCGAATCCGACGCTGCTCGTCGCTGTAGCGGAAGATCGGTTCCTCGACGAGCTTCGCGGGACGCAGTTTCTCGCCCGCGCGTTCCGTGATCTTGATCGCCGCCGCCGCCGACCGCATCTCCTTGAGCAACGCTTGTCGCTCCGCCGTGCCGGTGTCAGCCGGATCGTCCGCGGTCGCCCACGATGGTCGGCCTGTCAGCGCCGCGAATAGAGCAGCAATCAGAATCCCCGTGAGACGACGTCGAGACTTCGCGTGCATGTTGATTCCTACATTGAGGCGACTCGTCGCGGCTGGCTCGGTCATCGGGCACCGCCAACTTAAGACGCCATGTCTGGAATCATATCGAGCGGCCCATCGGATCTGTCAACGACACGGCGATTCTTCGGCGGCGGCGGAGGCACTCACGGTTTGAGCTTCGGTGCGGGTGCCGGCTTTTTGTCGTTGATGCCGCTCCCCAGGGGAATTTGCTGAGGGGAGAAAAACGCATACGGTTCTTTGGACAGATTCGTCCCGACGGTGAGCCTCGCAACCGACCAGACTTCTTGGTCTCGAAAGGTCACTCGCAGCGCGTCGCCGTTCATGCGGGCGAGTCCGAACTGCCAGCTCGCGCCCGCTTTCGTTGAGATCGCCTCCAGCATCAAGAAGACTTCCGGGTCGGTTCCCTCAACGAACGCGAACAGGGCACCGTCGATGTACGTCGCTTTGTCGTTCGGGGCCGGATACCGAAAGATGGGTTGCGTGAGCATTCGAAGCTGTCGTTTCACAGCCGCATCGTCGCTGCGTGTGTCGGCCAGATGTGCGACGAAGTCACCCGCCAGCCGTCGCATCTGCACGAGCCTCGCCGCCGGTGTCTTCGCCGGAGCATCGGCATTCGACAGCGCTTTGAACGTCACGCCCCCCTTCTCGGAATTCCAGAAGTGGATGTCTTCGATCCGCCCCGCGATCCGTCCCGGAGCCAACGAGGTGACTTCCAACGTGCGGCCCCAATCGGGTGTGAACCAGTGATACCAGCTCCCGATCAACGTCGGCCGGCCGTTGTCGGTCCAAACGAAGACCTCGCCAATCACTTTCCCGATCGTCGGATTCGACCACCGCAAGATCGGCTCCGGATGCAATCCCAGCTTCGTGTTGCCCGTCTCGCCCGCGCTGAACTCGCAGCGGCCGACGAATTCCTTCGCGGTGGCTGCGGCCGAAGCTCGCAGCGCCTCGTCCGCTTCATTGTTGGGATCCTTCCCCTTCTCGGCGGCGAGTTGGCTTGGCAGGATCAACATCAGAGACAGCAGAATCGTTTGCATGGCGAGTTCCTTCAGAGTTGTCTTGAAGCTATTTCGAGGGTGTTGGCTTGGCTTTCTCAAACGGATTGCCGAACGGGTAGTCCTTCAGCGGGACGTGGAGGGGATAGAACGAGTCCGTGTTGACCCACTCGTCGATGTGCGGGTAGTCGGCCACGGCTTTGTCCTGGCGAACGAACCGGATGCGATATGTCGTGCAGCGCGACGTGGAGTATTGCCATTCGAGACCTGTCGGAGTTTGCCGCGCTTCGACCAGCAGCACCGCTTCCGGTCCGGACTGGATGTAGCCGAACAACGCACCGTCCACGATGCCGTCATCGAGAGCCTGATAGCGATACAGCGGTGTCGGCAGCAGCCGCATTTGCCAGTCGGATTTCCCCTTCCCGCCCCAGTTGCAGATGACCTGAAACTCCTTGGCGATGTTCCGCATTTGCACGAGCCGCGCGGCCGGCTTGTCAGCGGGAGGCTTCGCATCATCGAGCGGCTTGAGCGGACTGCCTGACCGCTGCGGCTTCCAGAAGGACTGATCTCCGTGCTTCATCTCAATCGGCCGATCGGTCAACGAGGCAAACACTCGTCCCCAAAACCGAGACGACACATTGAAGAAACCGTTCGTCACCACGACGGGCCGACCGCGATCCGTCCACAGAAACATCATGCCGTCCGCGTTCTGGCTGATCGGGTTGTCCCACCGAATCAGCGGGTCTTCAATCAACTCACACGGCTTATCGCCACGCCCCTCGACGAACAACCGATGCTCGCGCAGCCGGCTGCGATAGAAGTCGAGCTTTTCTTTGCCGGTGGCCGAGTTCCCGTCGGCGGGACTGCTTGGTTGCCGGGAAGACGTCGAGTCGGTTGGACCATTCTCTTGAGCACCAATCGGCAGACCGAGCAGTCCAATCAGCATCAAGCTCGAAATCATCCGTAAGAGGTCGAGAGGTCGATCAGATTCGGATTTAGAGGGTAGTTCTCCCCGAAAGGGTTTCGGAAGCCAGCCCAGGGCAAGCGAGTGAAACGAGCGCCGCCCTGGGATGGCATCAAGCCGACGTTGTGGCCCTGAAGGGGCCAAGGAACTCAGAGAATCCGTTGATGTTCGTCGCCGGTTTCCCGTGCCCCGACAGGGCACTACCGCAATGGGCTTCGCAAACCTAGGGCGGCGCTCACTCCGTTCGCTGGCCCTGGGCTGGTTTCCACGGCCCCTTCGGGGCGATCTGCCATCGACGTTGTTCACTGCGAGACTCCTTTGTCTTTCGAGTCATTGAAGACCGACTTCATTCGCCAGTACGGATTCGTCTTCGGAAAGATTTCGGTTCGCAGCGGCGGTGCGCGAAAGACTTCTTGGTCATCGTACAGCACCACGATCTCGGCCAAGCCCGTGCGGCCGAGGCCGAATTGCCAGACCGGTTTCGCTTCATCCGCCGGTTGGACCGCTTCGAGAAACAGTGTCACTTCCGGGTTCGTATCCTGAGCAATGATGAACATCGCTCCGTCGATGAGTTGCCGATCGCGGTCCTCGTAGCGATGCACGGGTGCGGAGATTAGCCGCAATTCGTAGCGCGGCCGATCGGGCTGAGTCACCCAGAACTCGTGAGCGGTGAATTTCTGCGCGAACGCTTTCATCTGCCGAATGCGACCCGCCGGCGTCTCGGCAGGAGGCGGAGCGTTTGGCAGCCGTTGTACCTTCAGGCTGTTGGCTTCCGGCGTCCAAGACTCGCCGTTGGGCGCGGTCAGTTGGAACGGCACATCGCTCGTGGCATGAAACGCCTGGTTCCAGAGCCGGCCATCGGGCTGCCGAAACATCTCCAACACCGCGACCGGTCGCCCGCGCTTTCCCCAAACCCAAACCGTCCCATGATGCCCGCCCCACAGCGGAGCCGTGAATCGCAACACCGGATGCTCGACTCGCTCAATCTCCGCCCCGGTCTTCGCGTGCTGAAGTTTCAACAGCCCGACTTGCTCGCGCGACAGCCGCATCTGCTCGCGAGCGAGTGCCACCTCATCGGCTTCGTTCGCCGGTGAGTCCTTCTTGTCCTGAGCGAACAAAGACTGACCGAATATGACGCACAACAGCAGGGAGACGACGACTGCTGATCGTGTCGTGCGTTCCTCTGCGCTCTTCGCTTCTCCGCGGCAAAAATGGTGGAAACTTCTCTTTTTACCGCAGAGAAGCGAAGAGCGCAGAGGTAAGGCGGACACGTTTTTCATTTCGCCGACTCCTTCGAGGTCTCCATCACCGGAAATGGGTATCGCGCGAACGGATACGAGCGGACATACAAGGTCGCGTTCATCGGCGGCGATTGCAGGTGAGCCAGGTTGACGATCTCGAATTCATCGAATGAAGCTCGCACGCCGTAGGCCGTCAGCCGAGTGACCGCGATTCGCCAATGGCGTTTCGACTTCGAGGTCTCCAAGATCGCTTCGATCAGCGCGATCGCTTCGGGGTTCGTGCCCCCTTGCGTATAGGCGAAGACCGCTCCGTCGGTGATGCCGTCCGGTTCGCTGGCGTATCGAAACAGCGGGGTTGTGAGCGTTCGCAGTTGCCAATCCGAGGGCGGTGTGCCCCAGTTGCCGATGACCTGTATCTTCCGAGCCAGCCCGCGCATCTGAGTCAACCGCGCGTTGTCATTCTCAGACGGCAGCCCTTCGGCCTCGCCGAGTTCGTGAAACCGCAGGCCGGGATTCGCGGGCTTCCAGAGATCCTGCCCATCGGCCTGCATCACGAACGGGATCGTCGTCACCGACTCCAGCGCCTCGCACCAACCGCCGGGAGCGTCTTGTGGACCACGTTTGTCATTGAGAAACGCCTTGCCGATGACAACCGGCCGCCGCCCGTCCGTCCAAATGTAAACGCCGCCGTCCACGACTCCGCTGACCGGATTGCTCCACCGCAGCGCGAGCTTCTCGTGCAACGGAAACTTCGTTTGCGGCGATTCAGCGGCACGCAACCGAAGGCGTTCCATCTTTTCGCGCAGGAACGCGATCCGCTGATCGGCGACCGAGACTGTGCCTGACTTCGGCGTCGCCTCCTGCGCACACGCAGTCGTTGCGGCAAAGCTCATCACGCACATCACGATCAGAACGGCTCGTCTCACAACGGATTCTCCGAAGAGTTCTCTTCGATCGAGTCATGGCACCGCACATCACTCTTTGAATTCGATGTCCCGGCGCACGAAGAAAAAGGTCCAGTTGTCGTTCACCGGCTCTTTGAATTCCCAGATGCTTTTGTCGTCCAGTCGGAGTTCGCCGGTGTCGGACGTCATGCGTGTGTGTGCGTGATGCCAGCCGAGCTGGCCAGTCTTGTCACGTCGAGCTTCGATCGTCACGAAGATCGTGGGATTGGTTCCGTTCGACGCAAAACTAAAGACGGCTCCGATCGGCAATTTGGTTTCGGAATCGGAGTACTCGTAAGTCGGTTTCGGCAACAACCGCATCTCGATGTTGGTTTTCTGCGTGACCGAATAAACGCTCCCGGAGAATCGCCGTGCGAGTGCTCGCATTTGCAGCGATCGGATGCCGGGCCGCTCGGATGGCGCGTCGGCGTTGGGGATCGGCTCGAAGACCCAACCCGGCGTTTTTGATTTGAACGTCTCGCCGCTGGGCCACGTCACTTCGACTTTTGACTCCGCGAACGAGCCGAAACAGATCGTCCAATACGGAACGGCGACCAAATCGTTGACCTCAACCTTCTGAATCGCGACCGGTCGCGAGTTCACCGTCCACACCCACAGCGTCGCATCGCTGATAAATCGTGGTTCGTCGGAGTACCGCATCACCGGCTCAGCCTTCAGCTCGCCAAGCTGTCCCTTCTCGCCGGATCGCACGGTCACGCGAGTCCCTTTGGAATACTCGCGAGCCCACTTCAACAGTTTTTCGATGCGTTCCTTCTGCTTGTCGGACTTGGCCTCCTTCTCGTCGGTAAGCCCGGCGACCGGCATCAAGCACACGCACAACAATGCCAGACAACTCCAGACTCGAAGCCGGCGAGAGAGCGAGGACATGTCATATCTCCTTGGGTGTTCATTCGGTCTTTTCAGGGAACGGAAACGGACTCACGGTGCGGCTGCGTTGGAACACCGATGCGGCGCGGATCGCGGTTTGAATCTTCACGGTCTCCAGCACGAGCCGGTCTTTGTGCCAGCCTCGTATTTGATAGCCGGTCATCCGCGACGGAGCCGCTCGCCAAATCCGGCCGTTCGCGGACTCGACCGCTTCGACCAGCACCAGCGCTTCGGGGTTCGTCCCTTGAGCGAACGCGAACAAAGCTCCGTCGATGATCTTTTCGCTGGCCGACGAGTACCTCAGCAGCGGAGCGGGCATCAGCCGGAGTTCCCATTCCGATTTGTCTGATGCTGCCGTCGCGCCCCAGTTGTCAACGAAGCGGTATTCGCGAGCGGCTCGTCGCATCTGAGCCAGTCGTAGCGCTTCCGTCGCGGCTGGAGCGCCGAGGTCTTCGAGTGTCTCAAACTTCACGCCCGGTTCGGTCGGCTCCCAAGTGATTTCGTCGGCTTCGCTCATCCGCAGCCGGTTGTCGCTGATCGCGATCAGAGTTTCGACGTGATACGAGTTGCGGCTGTTGAGATGACATTTCGCCAACGCGATCGGCCGACCATCGCTCGTCCACACAAAGACCGAGCCTTCCGCGCCACTGACCGGGTTCGACCACTTGATGATCGGCTCGTCGCGCAGCTTGCACGGTTCGCTTGATTCGCGAGTCGGAACGACGCGCATCGCGGCGACCTTCTCGCGCAGCCACGCGACTCGTTGCTCAGCCACCGAGGTCTTGTCGTCGGCCATTGAGACACCGACGACAAACAGGCTCAGCGCGAGCGACAACCACAGCGGTCGATGGACACGGCTCATCACTTCGCTCCCTGTGCTTTGGGTTCTTCGATCTTCGTCAGTAGCCGCCAGTACGTGCTCGTGGGGAGCACGGCCACTTCGAGATTCGCGGCTCGGCCGTGATGGATTTCTTGGTCCTCGTAGAACACGACGTTCTCAGCTAGTGAGGTTTGTCCGACCGCGAATTGCCAGATCGGCTTCGGCGAGTCGATTGGCTTAACCGCTTCATGGAACAGCGTCGCTTCCGGATTCGTCCCCTGAGCGACGATGAACAACGCTCCGTCGATCAATTGCTGATCGGCGTCGTCGTAGCGATGCACGGGAGTCGGGAGCATTCGCAGTTCGTGCCGCAATCCGTCGCCGAACTGCCACGTCCAAAGTTGGTGAGCGGTGACTTTCTGCACGAACGCCTTCATCTGCCGCATCCGAGCGAATGGAGTCTCGGCGGGGACCAGAGCACCCGGCAACGGCTTGAAGGTCAGGCTGTTCGACTTCGGCGTCCAGACCTGACCGGTGGGCATCGTCAGCTTGATCGGCGCATCGGTCGTGCAATGACAAGCGTGATGCCAGAAGCCGTCGTTCCCTTGCTGAGCCATCTCCAACTCCGCCGCTGGCCGGCCTCGTTTGCCCCAGACCCACAAGGCTCCGTGATGATTCCCGAACATCGGGGCTCCAAATCGCAGAACCGGATTCGGCACCCGTTCGATCACCGCACCGGTCTCCGCATGTTGCAGCTTCATCGGCGCGACGTGATCCATGCAAACCTGCAATTCCTCGCGCGCACGCTTCGCGACCTCGGATTCTGTGGTCGGAGCCTTCGGCTCGTCCGCGCAAGATGCTTCGATGACAATCATCATCGCGAGCAGTGCGATCGATCGGATTGTTTCTCCGATTCAATCCCGTCATCTGCAATTGGTGTTTTCCAAAGTCCGCAGCAACTCCCCACGTCAGGTCAAAGGCTGGAAGATACGAGAGGCCGCGATTGATGCTGAATTGGTTCGTATCGAACAAGGCCGTCCAAGTGAGCAACATTCGGCCGTTGATGATGACGAGCAAACCGACTTGATCCCGGCGGCACTTCAAATAATCGAACAATTGCACGAGCTCCGCCGGCCCCAATCGTCGCAGCACCGCCTTGAGCTCAATCGTGATCTGATCCCACACGACGAAATCCGGGTGCAACGAATACACCTCTCGACCATCCAGCACTAGCCGATGCGGCAGCTTGCTCGCGAACGGGATTCCGTGTTCCTGAAACCACAACTTGCACCCCTGGTGATAAGCCTCCTCCTGGCGTCCCAATCCCACCTCGTTCTGGACGTCGAAGAAACATCGCCGGAGAAGCTCGGTCTTTTCCTCGTAGATCAGACTCATGCCTGGACCTCGGATTCGTCGGAGCCCCACGGATGGCAGGGCGATACCACGGATGAAGACAGCAATACATAAGGCGGCGAAGCCGCATGTAACCCGAAGCGTCAGCGAGGGCGGACCTCGCTGACGCTTTTAGAAGTTGCGCCAATTGGTCTTTTTCCCCGAAGGGGTTTTGGAAATTAGCCCAGGGCAAGCGAGCGAATGCGAGCGCCGCCCTGGGTAACGAGGTCTGTGTGTCGTATGCCCTGAAAGGGCAAAGGAAGCCATCGACGGTTC
>SYJG01000125.1 GCA_005798445.1 Planctomyces sp. | reverse complement strand
CGCCGAACTCGCACTCCTCCACCAACTTGGAAACCTCCCTGAAAAACAAATCACTCACAGATTCTGCTGAGGAACCTCATTTCGAGGCATACTCAGAAGGCCCCCTCACCGGAGCTTTCCTGAGCAAGCCAAACTTAGGTCGCACTCTCCATTGGTCAAAAAAGGTTTTCCATTGTTGAGCCACTGGACGCGTTTCGTCGACAATCTGCGAGGAACCTAGCAGTCGGATAGCGTCTGCGGGTTGCGCCTACCTCCAATCCCCGACAAATCAAGCATTTCGATGTGCGGTTTTGCACGACTTGGCGTCGGTACCGACGAAGATGACGAGAAATCACATGGCTCAAGGGCGAAAATTCAAGGTTTCCAGCGAGTGGCCGTGCGTCATCGTCGGTGCCGGAGCGGCGGGAATTGGCGTTGCTCGAGCATTACAAGAGGTCAACGTTCCGACCGTGATTCTCGAACGCCACGAAATTGGCGGTTCGTTTCGTCGTTGGCCGCGTGAGATGCGATTGATCACGCCGTCGTTTCCGTCGAATTCGTTCGGTACACTCGATCTGAACAGCATTGCGATCGGCACCTCGCCCGCGTTCACACTCGAATGCGAGCATCCGACAGGCCGGCAATACGCCGATTATCTGAAATCGGTCGTCGAGTACTTTCATCTCCTGGTGCAGACGGACGTCGATGTGTTGTCGATGACGGCACGCCCCGGCGGGGGTTTTGAACTCGAAACCTCCGCCGGACGAATTCGGGCTGCCACAGTCGTCTGGGCGGCTGGCGAGTTTCAATATCCGAAGCTGCATCCGTTTCTCGGTGCGGAGCACTGCGTCCACAACAGCCGAGTGAAATCTTGGCAGCGTTTGGCCGGTGACGAATTCATCGTGATCGGCGGTTACGAAAGCGGAGTCGATGCTGCGGTGCATCTCGCGAACGCCGGCAAGAAAGTCCGTGTGCTCGAACGGAACTCGGTTTGGTCGAGCGACGCCAGTGATCCGAGCATCACGTTGTCGCCGTTCACCTGGGACCGCTTGCTGGAGACTCCCGACAACTTCATTGAACTGATCGACGAAGTCGAGATCGAGCGGATCGTGAAGGAGCGCGGCGGCTATGCGGTGATCGAGGCTTCCGGAGAACGCTGGTTGACCAAGCGAAAGCCGATTTTGGCGACCGGTTTTGAAGGCAGCCCGACGCTGATCCGCGAACTCTTCGACTGGCGAGAGGATGGCGTCCCGCTGCTCAATTCGGTCGATGAATCGACGGTCGCACCGGGACTGTTCCTGGTTGGTTCGTTGGTGCGGCACGAGCGGCTGGTCTTCTGCTTTATTTACAAATTCCGGCAGCGGTTTGGTGTCGTTGCCAACCAGATCGGCCAACGGTTGGGGGTCGATACATCGGCCTTGCAGAAGTATCGCTTCTGGGGGATGTACCTCGACGATCTCACCTGTTGTGGCAGCGAATGCGTCTGTTAGCCGGCGATGCGCAGCGGCAGCGACATTTCTTCGGCCTTCACGGCGACGATGGCGATCCCCAATTTGTCGGCGAGTTCGATGACCTCTTGCTGGTCGAGGAAGATTGTCATGCCGGATTCGATGGCGAGGACTCGGCCACCCGCTTCGTGCATGGTCTGGATTGTTTTGAGACCGATCGTTGGCATGTCAAATCGCAGATCCTGCTGTGGTTTTGCGACTTTCACGACGCTGAATCCGCGACGGCACAATTCTCCCGCGCGACGGATGCATTCATCGGTCCCTTCGATCGCCTCCACGGCGATCACGGCCGAGTCATGGACGACGACCGACTGGCCGATGTCCAAACGGCCCATCTCTTTGGCCATTTCCCAGCCGAAGCGGATATCCGTCCATTGCGCCGGCGTCGGCTTGCGGCGCGTCAGAAAGCCATGTTTCACGAGTAACTCCGGGCAGTATTTGAGGGCCGATTCAAAGTGAATGTTGTCACGCTCGAACTCACGAATGACCGCCAACAGCAGTGTGTCATCTTTTTTGTCGGACCAGAATCGCAGCATCATGTGCAGCGTGCGCCAGTCGGGCACAAGCTTCACCCACAGCCATTTCTGGAAGAGTGCGACCTTTTCGATCTTTCCAGCCATCACGACATGATCGACCTTGGCCCGCCGAAACAACCGAATCGCACGGCCGATTTTCGAGAGTGGCGTTGTGGCAAAACTCTCGCAAAGGTCGCGCAACTCCTCGGGAAATAGTCCCTCGACTCCCACGCCATGCACGGAGTGCCCTTCGCGACGGGCAGACTCGGCGAACACGATCGGAAAGCGTCCCGCCCCAGCCAACAAGCCGATCCGTTGGCCGGAAGCATTCCCAGCCAGCGCAAGCGTCGGAGCGGAGAGTTGGTTGTTCGACATCTTTGGTCAATGGCTCAAGCGGCAGTCGTTTCGGTCAGAGACTCCGTCAATTGGTCACGGAGTTCGTTCAGTTGCTTGGTCAACTCATGAACTTGTCGTTCGAGTTGCCGAAGTTGAGTTCGCATCTCGGGAGCCTTTTGGATCGTCATCATGACTTTGAATTGTTCGTCAATCGGTCCGGCGGGAGTTCCGACGTGGGTTTGACCGTCCGGGACGTTCTTGTGGACTCCGGCTTTCGCGGCCAATGTGCAGCCGGTCCCCAGATGCAGGTGATCCGCGATCCCGACTTGCCCAGCACATCGGACGTAATCTCCGGTCGTCACCGAGCCGGCCAGTCCGACCTGCGAGACGAACGCGTTGTGTTTTCCCAACTCGCAGTTGTGAGCGATCATCACGAGGTTATCGAGCTTCGTTCCTTCACCGATAATCGTTGGCCCAACCATGCCGCGGTCGATGGTCGTGCAAGCTCCGATCTCGACGTCGTCGTCGATTCGCACGGTGCCCAACTGCGGGATCTTCACGAACCGGCCCTGCTCAAAGCGGTAACCGAACCCGTCCGCGCCGATGACGGCATTCGCGTGGATCAGAACTCGACTGCCAATCGTGATCTCCGGGTACAGCACCGCGTGCGGATGGATTGTCGTTTGATTGCCGATCTGACAGCCGGCTCCGATGACGACGCCAGAATGAATGTCGCAGTCGCAGCCAATGACGACATCCGGCCCCACGACCGCTCCGGGATGGAGATTTGTGTTCGCGCCGATGGTCGCCGACGGATCGACGTGAGCGTGCGGCGAAATGCCGATAGACGGTCTTGCTCGCTGTGGTCGGAAGTGTTTCATGGCCCCGACGAATGCGGTCAGCGGATCGGCCACGACGATGAACGTCGTGTCGCTCAAGGCCATCAATTGTTGAGCGGCGGCCAATCGCTCGGCATCGACCAGCACGACTCCCGCCAGGCATTTGCCGAGTTTTCGCAGGTTTTGGTCATCGGCCACGAAGGTCACGTCGTCCGACGTGGCTTTCTGCAAGGCCTTCGCGTTGGTGATTTCGCGTTCGCGGTTTCCGACCACTTCTCCGCTGAGCTGTCTCGCCAATTGATCCACGGTGATCATCATGCGGCATCCTTTCCGCTGAGAGTTTCGACGGGAGCCCGATGCGCTCCGGCTCCGCCGACTCGCTGGGTGGTCGGGGTTCTAGCCCAAAAAAAAATGTCGAGGCAAGACCGCTTCGCTGTCCTCGGAAAGCCGACCCTTTCGATTCGCGGAATCGGTCGCGAGAATCTTTTAGCAATCAGGATCAACAGGATGCCGCCGAAATGGATGCGACTAAATCCGCCACGAATTCCCAGCGAATGCCCGGCGATACCGAACGCCAGGACGAAGCCGCGCGGACAAAGTCACTCGCACTCAGCCAACGGCGAGTCCCGACCGTCAGCGTGCCGGGACTGACGATTCTGCGATGCCTTGGCGAAGGGGCGTATGGTTCCGTGTGGCAAGCGCGCGAGAAGAACACCGGCAAGTTGGTGGCCGTCAAGGTGTATTCACATCGCGGTGGTTTGGATTGGTCGCTGCTCAGCCGTGAAGTTGAAAAGTTGGCGATCCTCTACACGTCGCGAAACGTGGTGGGATTGTTGGAGGTGGGTTGGGACAGTGATCCGCCGTATTATGTGATGGAGTATCTGGAGCGTGGATCGCTGGCCGCGTTGCTGGCCGATGGTCCGCTCTCGGCTCGCGAGTCGGTGCGCATCGCAAAAGGGATCTTGGCGGCGCTCGTGCATGCTCACGGCAGTGGAATTCTGCATTGCGATTTGAAGCCCGCCAATGTGTTGCTCGATGCCGATCTCGAGCCGCGGCTGTGCGACTTCGGCCAGTCGCGACTGTCGTGCGAGCAAACTCCGGCACTCGGCACGTTGTTCTACATGGCACCGGAACAGGCCGACCTGCAAGCCATTCCGGATGCTCGTTGGGATGTCTACGGGCTAGGCGCGGTGCTTTATCACCTCCTGTGCGGAGCGCCGCCGCATCGCACTCCGGAGGCTGAGCGCCGCCTCGAATTCGCGAGTTCGCTTGAAGAGCGTCTGGCTGAGTATCGCCAGTTGGTGCGTGCCGGAGCGAAGCCCTCGGCGCACCGTCGTTTGCGGGGTGTTGACCGACGTCTGGCGGAAATCGTCGATCGGTGTCTCGAACCAGACCCGGCGAAAAGATTCGCCAATGCAACAGCCGTGCTCGATGCGATTGACCAGCGCGAGCGGGTGCAATCATTTCGTCCTCTGCTGGCCTTGGGAGGACTCGGCCCCGTCCTGTTGATGGTGGCGCTGGGAATGTTTTATTTCGATTCGATGCGTAACGCCGTCGACACGGCGACGCGCAACGTCACGACTCGAGCACTGGAAAGCGATGTGCTCTCCGTGGAGATTCTCGCGCGCAGTGTCGCTCGCGAAATCGACAAACGCACCGCCGAACTCGAAAAGGTCGCCGACGATCCGATTCTGGTGAATGCCATCCAATCCGCTGCTGCTCGCGATTGGTCGGAACGGACGGAACTGCGACTGTTCCTGGCCCAGGAGAAATCGCGAGCGGACGAGGCGTATCGTCGATTGGGACTCAACCGCGATGGCAGTTGGTATCTCACCGATCATCGCGGTTTCCAGCGCTGGCGCGAGCCTCAGGAGGAAAAGACCTTCGACAAGAATTTTTCGTATCGCGATTACTTTCACGGATTGGGAGACCAATTCGATGAAAGCACGGTCCCGTCGGACATCCAACCGATTTCCAAACTGCACGTCTCGCTGTCGTACAAAAGCCAAGCGACTGGTCTCAACATGGTCTCGCTGACGGTGCCTGTTTGGGATGAAAAGCATGAGCGGGTGATCGGAGTCCTCGGACGTTCCATGGAATTGGCGAAGTTGCTGTCACCCTATGTGCCGGGACGGCATCGTGACGCAGAGGCCGATGAAGAAGGGGACAGCTCTCGCAAGATCGTGCTGATCGACGATCGAAATTGGCAACTGCTCGACCATCCGTGGATCAGCGAGAAACGCCGTGACGACACCGCCCGAGACGAAGTGCCGGTATTGCGTCTGTTGGACGAGACCATCGTACAACTCCGACCCACTTCCCGGCCTGATGAAGCAACCGACGCGTCGGTCGTGCTTCAAATGCGTGACTACATTGATCCCGCCGGTGAGTTCGATCCGCAACAATATGGCGGCGAATGGCTGGCCGCATTCTGCCGCGTTGGCGACACCGGCTGGTTCGCGATTGTGCAAGAGCGCAAATCGGCGGTGCTCCGTCCAGTGGCCGCGATGGCCTCGCGGCTGCGTCGCGACGGTGCCTGGGCACTGATCATCAGCGGAGTGCTCATCGGCACGCTCTGGTTGGTTGTGCTCCGCGGCCTCAAAGAACGGAGCGAACGCCCGGTTGTCACCGTGGGTCGCTCACCCGATGACGTTGGCGGTTGAATTCCCATCAGCGCCGCACAAACCACCACGCCAGCCAGCACAGCAGTGGAAACAGGACGAACAGAATCCCAAACGTGGTCCACTGCGAACGTCGTTGGTCTGGCCAGCGTCCCATGTCAAATCTCAATTGCGCTCGAACTCTCAATCGAACCGAACAACATTTTGATAACGCTTGGTTCGCAGCGTCAGCGTTCCACCGCAGCCGGGAGGCAGATGCACCGCCACTCGGCGATCGTTGACAGGGCGCGTTTGACCGTCCAGCGTCAGTGATTCGATCTGATGCTCGCCATAGGCTCCGGCTTGCACGATCACGGCCCGCGGTTCCGTCTGATGCACATTGACCAACGTGACGCGAACTTCGTCAGTCGTCAGCCGATCGACGAGTGCCGCAACATCGGCGGGCAACCCGGGACGGCCGTGCTGCGGATCGAAGTATCGCAGCCGAGCGTGCAGCGGTGAGCCGATCTTTCCGGGATCAATTCCGCCGAGCACCAAATGAACCAGACTATCGACCGAGCACGGATTGAACTTCATCGGGTCGTCGGACAAGCGCGTGTCAGGCGTCGTCGTGTCCTGTCGCATCGCCGCGACTCGCTGACGAATCCGATCCAAGTCCGCTCGCAGAGCAGACTCGGCATACGCCGGCGCTCGGCCTTGAAGGAACGCAATCCACGGGTTTCCGGCGACTCGCGCGAGGTCATCTTCACGCATCGACCAATACGCGATTTCGAGAAGCCCCGGCTCCCACGGCGAGGATTGGAAGTCGTACCAACCCTGATCGCCGAACATCTGCGGATACTGCTTCTTGCCGTCGATGACTTTCGCGTTTGAGTTCACCGCATCGATCTGCCGACGCCACAAATCGACGTATTTCTGATCGCCCGTTAGCAACAGAGCGTTGCCGAAGCCAGTCAGACTCAGTCGCACGGTGCTGCGATGAGCCTTCTTGCCGGTGACGGGATCAGTCACCGTGAAGCCCCAGCCGTAGGTGCCGCCGTACCACTTGCCGCCGACTTCTCCGCCGATCTTGCCATCGCGTCCGATGTTCGAGGGGAGAATCCCGTTGTTCGCGGCCGCTCGTTCGCACCACGCATCGACGTACTCCAACAGCCAACGTTTGTACTTCTCCTCGTGAGTCAGCGCGAACGCATTGAACGCCAACGACGTCGCGAGAAGGTTCTGCGGATGATCTCCGAGCGTGTCGGTGTATTCTTCGAAGTGCTTGAGCATCTCGGCAAACGTTCGCTCGCCATGCCCCGGCTTGAAACGGCCTTCAATCTCAATCGGATCCCCCGCCCAATCGAGCGCCGTCGCTTTGCGGAGCAACGGCCCGCGACTGCCGTTGAACATGCTGCGGATCAATTTCAGCTTCGAGTCATAATTCGCCGACGCCGTCTGATTGAGCGGGTTGTCCTCCGCCGGCACATAGAAGTCGGCGAACCGACGGACTCGGTCTGCAAACTTCGGAGCGTGCGGAGCCGACAGCCCCATCAAGTTGAAGACGCACAAACCCTCGCCGTTGTGCAGCCAGTCCATCATCACGGGAAACTCGCGGTAGTACATCCCGTCGCGAGCGAACTCGACTTCCTTGGTCTTCGCCGCCGTGAACTGCCGGAGATGCCCTTCCCAAGCCTTGGCCACCATGTCCCGCACGACATCCGGCCCACCGAGCGCATACAGCGTCGGCCAGTCCTGCAAATTCTCAATCGCATCATCCGGCCCGTCGTCCCCCCCCCAACGCTCGACGCATTCGAGGTAGCCGCGATCGTCAAAGTACCGCTGGAAGAACTCCTGACAGGCGATCGTGTTGGCCTTGAACAACTCACGTTCGAGCAATGCCCAAGCAGGCGGAGACATCGGCGTGTCGATCACGATCTCTGCCGCACGAACTTGTTGAAGGCCGACGACGGCCAACCCAAGCAGAACAACAAACCATTGAGCCAAGCGTGGCATGAGCGACTCCTCCAACGAAAACCGCCGCTCGGAAATTCTCCGAGCGGCAGGGAAAGCTCATTCGATGGCCGCAAAGAACGCAAGGATCACAAAAAAGTTCTGATGAACCGCGTTTCGATCCTTTGCGTTGTTTTGTGCTCTTTGTGGCAATCCTCAACCAACAACGTCCTTGTCCGTCTCCGGCACGGCCGGGTTCTCCGGGTCGAACCATTCGGGTTTGAAGACGATTCGCTTTTTGTGCTTCATCGCCAGGTTTGACGTCAGGGCCATGATGGCGTCGGCCATCGCGACGGTGCCGTTGCAACGGAGGCCGCCGTCTTTCGGCGGGGCGTTGATATTGTTGCGGACGCAGTGGCAGAAGTGCTCCATCTCTTCGGTGTAGCCGCGGCTGATCTTTTCGATGGTCGCACCAGCCGCAGCGGCGCTGGCAGTGGGAGCGAGACTCGCGCTGGCGGAGAGAACCGGACCGCTGTCGTTGCCGTTAATGACGTATAACCGCTGCTCAAGACCGCCGGGGCCGGTGTCCGGGCTGGCCTCTTTGTAGAGCATCGCTTGCTGCTCGGTCTGCAAAATCAGAGTGCCTCGGCTCCCCATGACTTGTTCGCCGTAGGGTTCGAGGCGGTTGGTGCTCAGCGATGAGTACGTCACGATGGCGACATCGTCCGGGTTGTCATTCGCGTCGTAGTGCAGGCCGGGGAACTCGAAGGTGACGTAGACGTGATCGTCGATCTCGCGTTTATCCTCTTGCTTGTCCTTTGAGCCGACTCCCTTCACGCCGTAGAAATTCTTCCCGCCGTAGCCACTACACGCGAGCGCCTTGACCTTGCCGAGAAAGATGCTGCTGGCGTCAAGCTGATGGCTGCCAAGTTCCGCCATCAAGCCGCCGCCGGTCGCGTTGTAGACGCGCCAGTTGACGAGATGCTCGACGTCGTCGAAGCCGAAGCTCTTGAGGTAGTCGCTCTTGTCCTTGAGCGCGGCGAGGTCTTTCGGATCGACCTTCTTATTCCAAGAATCGCGGCCGGGGAAGCTATTGTTACGGTGCCATTGCGCGCGAATGTGCTTGATGTCGCCGAGCAGCCCATCACGAATGACGCTGTAGGCGTTGGCGTACAGCACGCTGTAGTGCCGCTGATGACCGACCGCCAACAGCTTGCCGGTCTCATTCGAGGCTTTGATCATGTCCTTGCAGTAGCCGACTGTCTTGGCCATCAGCTTCTCGCAGAGGACGTGCTTGCCCGCCTTCATCGCTTCGATGGCCAGCGTGTGGTGCGAGATCAGCGGCGTCGCGATGACGACCGCTTCGATCTTCGGATCGGCCAGCAATGCCTTGTAATCGTCGTACAGTTTGATTTTTGTCGCGGTCGATTCGCCGAGCTTCTTGATCAGTCCGACTCGGTCGTCGTTCCCGTCGCCGTGCAGCGCACGAATCAGATTTGTCGGCCGGATGTCGGCAACCGCGACGATCTCCATGTATTCCGGCGGATGTTGAGTCAGCAGCACGGAACCCTCATCGCCAGTTCCGATGAACCCGACGCGAACACGTTCCCCCTTCAGCTTTTCATAGCCGAAGTACGCCGCCCCAAGTCCCGTTCCCGCCGCTGCGGCTCCTTTGAGCCAATCGCGCCGGCTGTACCCGACCGCTTCGTTGAAGTTGTCCTTGCCCATCTGCTTTTGTTCTGGTGTGAGTTGCATGGTTTTATCCTTTCTCGATTGAGTTGACGCCTCGCTCAGTCTGATTTCATCGGCTGAGCGTCAGATTCTGGGGGATCAGGGATTGATGAGATGGATCTCGTAAGGTTGCTCGAAGTCTTTCGGATGAAAGTTCACCAGCTTGCCGTCACGGAAGCCAATTTGAATCGTGACGCCGCCTTTCACACGATAGTTGAGAATCCCATCGTCGTCAGTGACTCCGTCAGGAAAATAATCCGGGTACTTCCGGAAAAAGTGGTGGAACCCACGCACGAATTCTTGCCGCTCAGGCTCGGAAACTTGTTCGCCACGTCCAAGCAGCGATGTCACATGCGCGACGGAATCTTCAGGCTTCACCAATCGAGACATCACCGCATTTAACGAAATTTCGTCGTGGAACAGTTGATAATGCAAACCCGGATTGCAGAACACGGCAACGATCGCCGCAACCAGCACCAATCCCAGCAAGCTCCCGACGATCCAATTCCATCGTTTCATTTGGAATCATCCATTCGTGACGCTCAAAGCGGTCAGGCCTTGGCCGGTGCCAGCGCGATCAGGCGTTCGCGGCGGCAGTCGTTTTGCGATTCCGGCGGCCCTTCCTTTCGGTGGGGCGATTTGCCGTTCGATCTCCGCTTCGGTCAAGACGAAGCAGCCCCACCGGACGGTCTTGGCGTTTGCCGGCTTCTTAGCCATGAATTCGTCTCCAGTGTTCCAAGAAGGCTCTGTTCGGAATCGTACCACGCACCGCCTCTCAATTCTTGCTCTTTGGCTGTTTGCGGATCGTGTGAAAACCCATGCGTTGTGGTTTCGGTTCGGGTGCGGCCATCAGTTGCCGGATCGCGGCCACGATCTGCTGGATGGACTCGTCATGACCGGCGACTTTCCGTTCGAGCTGATCCAACTTGGCCGCCAACTCCTGATGTCCCAGCACCAAATGCCGCAGCTTGACGAACGTCCGCACCACAAACACGCTCATCTCAATCGCCTGCGGCGAGTTCAATACCGTCGCCGCCATGAACGCTCCGTGCTCGGTGAAAGCGAACGGCTGATGGCGCACATTACGTTTGGATGCGGTCGCAATTTGCGACCGCATCCCTGCGACTTCTTCGGGGGTCAGTTGAAACAGAAAGTCATCGGGAAATCGTTCGATATTCCGTCGAACTTGCTCGTTAAGTCGCTTGGTCGTAACGCCGTACAGCCGCGATAAGTCGTTGTCGAAAATGACCTTCTGGCCGCGCATTATTTTGATGAGCGGTTCGATTTGTTCGATAACGATCAACGCTGGTTTGCTTGCCATTGGCGGGTTCTCTTGACGCGATTCGGATGATGCGGTCGCAATTTGCGACCGCATCCGGTCGTCTAAGATCACAATCTGTGATCTTTAAGGTCGCAATTTGCGACCTTAAACGAGGCGGTCACAGATTGTGACCGCCTCCAAAGCCGTCTCAGCCTTTGTCGCAAACTTCGACAGATTCAGCGCGTTCAGCCACCACCTGAAGCGACCGGGAGTTGGACCGGGGAGGTTGACGAGGCTGTTCCGCAGGATGAGGGCGTCGCCGGTGCGGAACCGCAGCAGCCGGGCTTCTTGCGGCAGCACAGCTTCGAGCACAGGCGGTCGAGGCCGAACCATTGGCCGGTCGGCAGAGCGGCGATTGCGAGCAGGGCCATGATCTCAATGAAATTCTTGTTGACGATGAAGCTGTGCTCCGGGCCGGGAGCTTCCGGGACTCCGGGCCACGGGGGCATCGCGAGGTAGAACATCGTCAGCATGACTGCTCCGCCGAGCGCGGCGTAGCGCGTGCCGAGGCCGATCAGCAGCAGCACACCAAGGATCGTCAGACCCCAGATGGTTTGCTGGTTGATACGGTCAACGCGCGTGGACGGCAATCGCACCGGGCCGCGAACGAGCTGCTCGGACGTCAGCAGCTTCTGCGCGGAGACTTTCAGTTCCGACTCCAACGCTTTCACGGGACCGACCAGTTTGCCTCGGAGTTGTTGCAGTTCGTTCCATTGCTTTTGTAGGTGCTCCTGCGGGAAGTGCATCGCCGATTGTTTCTTGGCTTTGGCGAGGTTGGCTTCGTACTCGGCGATCTTCTCGTGATAGACCTTCACGTCTCGTGGCGGGTTGCTGAACAGAGCAAACGTCCGCTCGGTCACGGAGGGATCGGTCGCGGCGTTGTTACCGACGATCGCGACTGCGAGTCGGTCCTTGATGCTCATCGACTTCGGATCGGTCGCGCGGTTGTACAACGCGAGCACGGCGTCGCGGTACGACTTCACCGCCTTCTGCTTCGCCTCCGACGCGGCCTCATCAACCTTCGCCAGTGCGAGCAACGCTTCACGTTCCTTCGCGAGCATTCTCCAGTTGCCGGGACAGATCAGCCGCTTGGCCTTCGCGTCGAACTTGATGACCTTGGTGACGTCGAACTTCAGTTGCTTCGACAGATTCGCGTCGAAGGCAATCCCCTCCGGCAGTGCGGCCAGTTCGACGCGATAGTCCGCCGCGCCGTCGAGCAGCTTCGACAGATCCGCCTGTTGTTTGTCGTCCATCTGGTAATGAACTGCGAACCGACCGGCAAAGTCGTCCCACTTGGCCGCGACCTTTTCCTTGTCGAGCCAATCGAGGTCGTTGGGGTCGCCGGTCATGTTGCGGAACGTGCTCCGAAGCGGCCCTTGAGCGTTCTTGAGATACCCCTCGGCCGACCACGGCGTTGGCGTGCTGAGCGTGTTGATCTTCCACAGCCCCTCGTACAGAAATTGCCAGCCGATCGAGAGCCGCAGCAACACGATGAGCACAATCGAGACGCAGCAACATTTCTTGGTGTCAGTCATTCGTCATTCCAAAAGATCTGTTCTGGCGGGATCCCCAGGTTCACTGGTTCCAGCCGCTGTCCGCCTGTCGGTGGCGGGATCAAAAGGGCCGAAACGGATCGGTGATTAGAGCAATATCGCTCGGCCAATTCGACTCCCCCGACGAAGAACGCTGTCGAAAGCGCGTCGGCTTCGGAGGCGGTCGGTGCGAGAACCGTCACAGACAGCATGTTGTCCGTCGGCCAACCAGTGCGCGGGTCGATGATGTGGCCGTAACGCTTCCCTTCGAACCGGAAATGCTGCACCGCCGTGCCGCTGGTCGAGAGCGCCTGATCGCGAAGCAGAATCGTGCCGAGCCGCCGCTGCGGCAGCAGAGGATTCCGCAACCCGACCGGCCAACCGGCCAATCCGTTGTGCCCGCCGCGCGCGATCACGCTGCTGTGCCCACCTTGAAGCAACCACTCGGTGAGCTCGTGTTCGAGCAAAACGTCCGCCGCGCGGTCGAGCGCGTACCCTTTGCCGATGCTGCCAAGATTCAGTTCAACTCCTGGCTGATCAAACCAGATCGTTGATTCTGAAGGTTCGCTCTTCTCACTAACCCGAAGCGCCAGCGAGGGCGAACGCTCACTCTGCCCTCGCTCGCGCTTCGGGTTAGTTTGTCCGGCAAAGTTCACATGCCGCATCCCGACCAGTGCAAGCCGCTCGGAGATCTCCGTCTCGGTCGGCAAACGAACTTCCTTCCGACACTGCCGCCAGAGTGAGATCAACTGACCCGACGTCGGATCGAAGCAGCCGTCCGTTTCCAGCGAGATGTCTCGCGCGAAACGAAGCAACTCAAACAGCCGCTCCTCGACCACCACCGACCGAGACGCGGCGACTCGATTGAGCTGCGACAACTCGGTATGCGGCCGATAGACGCTCATCTGGTCTTCCAGCAGATGCACGACATCCAACGCCTCGCTCGCCCACCGCAGCGGCTGCCGAGGATCGTCGGGTAGAGCCTCGTTGAGGATCACCGCAAAGTCCGTCGCCATTGCCGCCGTCGCTAGCCGAATCGTTACACCGCTGGTTGGCTCGCGGGGCAGATCCTTCAATCCATCCAGAAGGACGTTCCCTGCTGCGGTGGTGGCATCGAGCAATTGATCTCGCGCCGCAACGCCTGTCAGGAAATCTCGTCGATTGCGTAGACCGCTCATGGTGGTTGAAGTATTGGTCAAGGTTCAACGTACTGGCAGAGTGCTTGTCGTGTCGAATGCCAGAATTCTGCCAACTGCTTGCGCTGCCAGGACTGTGCGACACAACCGATGATGTACGCTGCTATCAAGCCCACCGGCAACCACTGATGTCGCCACATGGTGTCGAGCACTTGCCCAACCAAATCACCCCAACTGATCCCACGAAATGCTGACCACCAGCCACCGGGAAACTTGTTCCAAGGCACGCTAAAGCCGGCCGTCAAGAGCGTAAACAACAGGAACCCGTAATAGCCGATACAGCGCCAACGAGTTGTTCCCTGACACAGTTTTAATAAGGAACCTTGTGGGGCTTGGGTAAACGCGGCATCGAACGTTTGATTGATCTGGTTCGCATAGGCGGCAGCTCGATCGTTCGGATCCGTGAACACCACTTGGCAGCCCTTAGGCAAATTGGTAGGCGTGTATCCTTCGGTACCTTGGGCAATTCGCCGGTACACGCTGATGTGTAACTTGGGAGACTGAAAACGTGAAGATGTCCCTGAGATAGTTGAAGAAGTAGGCGGTTCCTCCGTCGGGGATTACGTTCCCCGATGGAAGTTCAAGTCAAGAACGGAGGAACCACCATGGAACGACAGTACGGGACAGGAAATGGACGGGGCAAGACAT
>SYJG01000124.1 GCA_005798445.1 Planctomyces sp. | reverse complement strand
CGGCTACTTCGGCGACGACGTGGACTTCTGCGTCGAGCTGATTCGCCGAGTGGACTCGCCGCGCATGAAGCTGCTGTTCGACATCTACCATGTGCAGATCATGAACGGCGACGTGATCCGCCGCATCGGCCAATACAAAGAGGTGATCGCTCACTACCACACCGCCGGCAACCCCGGCCGAGCCGAACTCGACGCCACGCAAGAGATCAACTACCCCGCCGTAATGCAGGCCATCCTCGCCACCGGCTACCGCGGCTTCGTCGCCCAAGAATTCATCCCCACCTGGCCCGACAAAATCGAAGCCCTCCGCCACGCCGCCAAGGTCTGCGATGTGTGAATCGTGTCCGTCACGATGAATCTCACTCAAGGCAACACGGTCAGTCCC
This sequence comes from Planctomyces sp., assembly GCA_005798445.1. Classification (GTDB taxonomy): domain Bacteria; phylum Planctomycetota; class Planctomycetia; order Planctomycetales; family Planctomycetaceae; genus SXKJ01. The sequence goes on along the minus strand of SYJG01000124.1, from coordinate 6,897 downwards.
AACGCGACAGCAGCGGCTCGTTGTCGGTTGTCGTTGGAAACGAATTCGGTCTCGCTCGCTGACAATGCCGCCGCCAGATGCAGCGCGTCCAATGTGCGAATCGAAATCGGCTGTGGTCGTTGCAGGCACGTTTGCAGGACGTGCTGAAACTCGGCGTGGATGTCAAAATCGGTCGCAATCAACTCGACAGTGTCTTCACCAATGTCAAACAGCAGTTCGTCCACAAGCGCGTCGGCAGACTGTCGATCGAGTTTGCCTTCGATTTCGTGCCGCCGAATCGCCAAAGTCACCTCGAACTGTCCGAGCGGCGAGGTGCGCACGGGAATCGCAGTCTTCGCCAGCGTCAGGTACAGGTCAGAGTCCGGCTCTTTCAAATACAACTTCGCGAGCGACGACGAATCCCAATAGCTCATCGGTCAGATCCGATCTGCGCGGAGTTCGTCCAGAATTTCTTGCGTCGGCCGCAGGCCCTTACCGTCCGTGAGTGACTGCAAGCGTTTGAGCTTTGCGATCCACTTGTCACGGTCGATGGCCTTTGGAGAACTTGATGGCTCCGGCCTGTCGAGTGCCGGCGCTGCACTCAGTTTTCCAGCCAGTGAACGCAGCAACTCTTCCTGCTCAGATCGAGGCAACTGCGAAATCAGCGATTGAATTTCGGGCAAGCTCATGATGGCCGCAGCCTATGACAATCGGACAAATCACTCAAGAACGCCTTCGCTGCCCGTAGCCACAGGCATCCGCTTCAAGCCGGCGGATTGTCAGGATGGTCTCAAACTGTCCCAGCGGAGAAGTCCGCAAGGTCGTCGGACGATCGGCGATGGCGCGAAACACCAGGGAATCTGGCTCCGTCAAATAGAGCTTTGCTAAGGCGGATGAGTCCCAATAGCTCATGGGTCAAATCCGATCCTCACGAAGTTCATCCAGAATTTCCTGAGTCGGACGGAGCGAATCGGAAGCGGTGAGTGCGCGAAGCCGATCCAGTTTTTGCAGCCAGCGCGTGCGGTCCACGGGTATCACCGGCGCTTTCGGGGCATTCTCCGTGGCCGATGACTGACGCAGTTCGCGAGTCAGAAACCGCAGCAACTCCGCTTTCTCGTTTTGCGGAAGTTGAGCAATCGTTGATTCCAATTCTTTCAAACTCATCATCGGCTCCGCGCCAACGCCATTCGTCGTGTCCAGCACCGATCGCAGCCTACGCCAATCGGTCGAATCGCTCAAGAACGATTTCGCTGCGGTTGGTCGCTAGCGAATTGAAGAGACACGAACCCGACGTGATGCAGGCCATCCAAGAAGTGATGACCACTCCTGTGTCACTTGCGGTATTGGTTTGAGAGCTCAATGAGTGCCGCGCAGCTGGCGGCGATCGCATGCTGAGTCGGCTCATCGGTTTCTGGATCGATCCAAACGGAAGGCTTTGAGTAGCCATCCAGACAACCGACTCGGTGTCCATCGCAAACGAAGGCCACGGAGACTCGGTCGATGAGACGACCGATCCCGGACTTTTGAGGTACGGCGTCCTCCGTGAAAGCGACGGTGATCTCGTTTCCGGTTGGTAACTGAATGCGGCCTCGTGCATTGGAACGCCGCGCCAAGAGCGGCACCAAGTTCTGAAATTCAAAGTCCCAGACTGGTCCGCTGCGAGATGTCATCGTGCCGGTAATCAAACCGTCGAAGTCAGAAGTCATTTCAAATTTGGCCAAGCTGACGCTTTTGCGTTTCGACATCGACTGCAACGCCACTTGCAGCACCTCGCCGCGCGGCGTGGTGAGATCCATGTGGAATGGGGCCTGTTGTTCGTTGGTCTCCCAGGCCACCTTTCCGATCGCGATTTCTGAATCGCCTCCCCTCGACCAGACGGCACCGATGTCGGACGTCTGATAGCCACCGAAGCTCAGCGAGTGCTTGAGAAATCTCTGCTTCGACTGGATCGCCCAGGGACCGTCCTGTCGAACGTTCGCAGTTTGTGTTGTCGTCTTGTCTCCCGTGGCGCATCCGAAGGCCAAAGACAATCCCAGGATCGCGCTCATCAGTGCGGAAGATCGCTTGGTCAGCCCGCTTGTCATCGCTTCCGATCCTGGAATTGAGTTCGCTCAGTGAGTCTGCAGCACAAGTGCGTTCGCCGCCATCGGAGTGTGACGGCTATATCGGTTCGGCGAACTTTGCGTCCGCAAGTTTCTTCAAAGTTCACGGCGACCAGCCGTCTTTGCCGAAGGTGCCATGAAGAAGCCTTGATCTTGCCGCACAGCAAATCGTGCCGGAGAAAACCGTTCTTGAGCGATTCATCGGGCTGGCGTAGGCTAGGCCCATCATGAGCTTGCCGGAAATTCAATCGTTGATTTCGCAGTTGCCTCGTTCTGAACGCGAGACGTTGCTGCGGTTGTTGGGACAGCAATTGGCGGATGAGGCTCAAGGGGGCCGTCTTCCGGAGAATTCGCAGACCGCAAAAGTCGAGCGGTCTCAATGGTTGGACGAACTGCGCCAACTGCGAGAAAGCGTCACCACTGGCACTCAGGGCACGCCGCTGTCTGAGATTCTCGACGACCTCCGCGCGGATCGAACCTGACCATGAGCTATTGGGATACGTCCGCGCTGGCCAAGCTGTATCTCGTCGAACCGGACTCGGCGAAGTTCGAGGCACTGGCACACCGGCCAGTCTCGATCCGAATCTCGCCGTTGGTTCGCTATGAAGCGCGGTTGACGTTCCTGCGCCGCGAGCGAGAAGGAGTGATCGCCGCTCATGCGGCGGTTGTGCTCAGTCGGCGACTGGATCAAGACATTGCCGACGGCAAGGTGGAAATTGTCGCTGCCGATTTCGCCATCGAGGCTGAGTTCGAGCAAGTTGTGCAAGCCTGTATGAATCGAGCGACTCCGATTTCGATTCGCACGCTCGATGCCCTGCATGTCGCGGCTGCGCTCTCGGCGAAAGAGACCGAATTCGTCTCGAACGACCTGCGCCAAAGAGACGCCGCCGTGGCCGTCGGCATGGCCGCCTTGCCGTGAGGCCAAAGCGACTTATTGATCCGCAGAACGCAAAGTGTTCTTGAAACTCAATCGGGTTGAGATACCTTGGCTCATCATGAGAATGACAAAACGACTCACGGCTCAAGCCAAACGGATGCGGGCTGCTCGCTTGCAGTCGCCGAAGCGAACATCCGACGAAGCCTACGCGCAGTTGGACCGATTCCTGCGGGGGAGCGATACGGAGCGGAAGGGCGAGCGGTCGAAAACTGGTGCCAAGAAGCAGGCTTGATTCTGCCTGCTCACGTGAAGCCCGAACGGGAAGGTGGACGCGAGCATGACCCGACTCAATTGGCCGATGGCCGCGTTTGGTGGAAGTTCACCAAGCCTTGGTCGTCTGGCTACGCCGTGGATTTGAGCGGCGGCAAGCCGATGTTGGTGCTGGCCTGACGACAGCTCGCGATTTTACTCACCGTCCGATCCGAGCGGCGGATCGCGTCCAACAAGCGACTCCAGTCGTTCGATGTATCGGTCTTGAGCGCTGACGATCGCGCGGAGTTCTCGAACTTCTGATTCGAGGAGAACTTGGCGAGCAGTGAGCAAGCTGTGAAACAGCTTGCGGAGTCGCATCGAAATTAGTGCCGGACGATTCAGCCGCAACAAGCGAATGTGAAATCTTCCGGTCTCGGTCAACGCCTCCAATCGGCCGGTCTCTTCATCGAGTCGCAGGTGAAGGGGGCAGTCATCTCGTAGCGGATGCAGCAGCACATTCCCACTTAAGCGATCCGCATCCGAAGGGAAGAAGTCTGCTTTGAAAAGGTTACATCGAAAGCAGGCATAGACCAGATTCTCGTCGTCATCGCCACCGCCAGCCACGAGCGGGACAAAGTGATCGACGGTCAATTCGCCCCCAGCATCGTCCTCACCGACACCGCAAAATCCGCAGCAGCGGTGGTAGCGTTCGCGCACGTCGGCATGCTTGGGGTGCGCCACGAACTACTCTCCGACGCCCAAGAGCTGTCGAGTCTGACCGCTGAGCCGGCCTTCCAGCGCTGCAATCCGCGAATCCAACTGCTGTCGCCGCCGGTCGAGTTCATCCCGTTCCGCTTCCAGTTGTCGCAAGTCGGTTTTGGCGTGTTTGGCATCGGCCAACAATTGCAATTTGTCGTAGCGATCCAGATCGTCGCGAATGGTGTCATAGCGGTTCTGTTCTTCAGCACTCAGCGATTCCCCGCGAGCCAATCGCAGATGCAATTGCCACCACGCTGCGTATTCCGAAGCGTCCATTTCCGTCAGTCCTGAAGAAAGCCATTAAATGTGGACCGGTCGATCATGACCGGTTACGAGCACAGAATACTCCACCACTTCCCAATTCGCACGGACTTTTGTCCGAATCCGTCGAAGCGATTCACGGCTTCGGCCACTTCAGATGCTTGTGCAGGAACTCGAACGTGCCTTTGCCATTGATCTCGTGGAGGCCGTCGAAGAATTCGATGTCGGTGCGGTCGCCGAGGCCGAGCGTGTCGTACATCCGGCGGACTTTGGCGTATTCGTAGGCGACCCACTCGTCGGGAGCGACGCCGTCCCAGTGGCCGCGCTCGACCATGAACGGACGCGGGGCGAGCAGCGCGACCATCTCGGCGTAGTTGAACGTCGAGCCCATGTCGAAGTACGGCATCTCCCACTCGACCGTGAACATGAAGCTGTACTTGGCGTCGGTCGAGCAGACCTTTCGCGCCCAGTCGTTGAAGTCGGCCGAGCAGATCGACAAGCAATACCGATCTAGCAGCGGCGGGATTCGCACGGCCGTCTCGCCGCCGTAGCTTAGGCCGTAGAATGCGATGCGGTCGGGATCGACCTGCGGTAGCGAGGAGAGCCAGTTCAAGATTTGCTCGTGCTGCGCGAGGATGAACGAGAACAGCGACGCCTTCACGCAGTTCGCCTTGCGGCTGAGGAACCGATACTTGTCCTCGCCGCGATACGGATTGTGCGGAGCAAACACGATGAAGCCCCGCTCGGCCAGCTTCGCCGCGTAGTCGTGATACGCCTTCTCGTCGTTCTCGATGACGACCTTCGGAACGCCTTGGCGACCATGCTGATAGACGACAACCGGCCGCTTCTCCCCCGGCTTCAAATCCTTCGGCAACAGCAACACGCCCCACGCGAAGACATCGGGGAAGACATCCAGCACGACGTCGTACCCGACCCATTTCTCTTTGTCATAAATCTTCCGCGACCGCGCATTGAACGGCAGCAACGGATCATCAAACTTGCCGAGCACCTCGTTGCGAAAGTACTCGCGGAACTTGGCCGTCGATTCGGAGAAGTGACGTAGGTCAGGCTTTCCAGCCTGACCCGATGGGCGATCGACGTTCGGGTCAGGCTGGGAAGCCTGACCTACTTTCTTTGCCTCCAACGCCAGCGCTGTCACCGGAAAGAACTTGTCGCGCGTGTGATCCGACTCACGCACCAGCCGTTGGATGAAGCGTTCGAGTTCGAGCACTTGCCGTCGCTGAGAGTTGGCGATTCTGAGATTGAGTGTTGCGACATCGACATCCGGCAAAGGCAACTTGTGGTCATATCGTCCGCCAAGGCTCTCGACAAAGTGTTGAATTCCTCGTTCCGTGACCCACTCCGTCAAGGTGTCGAGCGGCATGACGGTGAGAATGCGATTTTGGAACGATTGAGGGATGAGGTTGTCGATGCGTTCAAACTCGCGCCGTACGGATTCGAGCGACGGCGCTCTGAGTTGGCCCGCGGCCGCACCGCCACGTCGTCCGGCTGGAACGTGTGGCGACGGGCCGTCCACGCCAAAGAATCCGAGGTGATTCACAATGAGCGGACGCGGAGCAATCAACGTGGCGAGTTCCGCGTCGCCAAATTCGCGGTGCAACGACCAGACATGACGATAGATCGGCTCCTCCCAAGGCCGCGTGTGAGGACCGAAGTAGCCACTCACCAAACAGACATCAATCTGCGGTTCCACCGCCGCTGCAAAGAATGCCAGCAGCCCACCCTCTCCGTAACCTCCAACTCCGATTTTTTGAGACGTTTGCGTTTTTAGCCACTCAACCGCCGCCAGCACTTTTTGGACTTCCAAGCCGATGATGTGCCGGCCCATGTGATAAGCCTGACGATGAATCCACTCCCGATGAGGCTGGTTGGTGAAGGCAACAAGCTCGTTGCCTGAATGGCGGTCACTGCGATCAATGAGCAGAGGAATGACAACCCAATATCCGTGCGCCCCAAGTCGCCTCGCGGTGTCTCCAACCGACGACCCAAGAAGATCGCTAACTGTTTGCGGTTGGAAATGCGCATCCGGCAGCAACACGACACCACCGGCGACCTTTCCAGTTGGTTCGATCGCAAACCCTTCACCGGAGACGCCATCCAAGACATCCCAACGAATCCGAGCAATGCCGTTCGCAGGGCTGAGGCTGATGAACTCCAAATTTGTGGGTTCGCGACGGTCAACCAGCCCGATGATCTTCTTCAAACGCTCGCGATTCGGCGCGATCGACTTTTCATAGGCTTCTGGCGACAACGTGTCTCGTTTCCAGAATTGCTGCCGGTTCGCGACGGCGTGTTCGATCTTCCGTTCGACGAACCGATGCAGGCCGTCCATCATCCGGTCGGCGAGATCGTCCTCCCACGTCAGCGGCTGCGTGTGCGGCAGAGTGGCGGGAGATTCCGCAGCGTTTCCTGCCGAAATAAACAGACACAGCCACAAGCCAAAGAATCGAAGACATGACATAGGGAACTCCTCAACGAAGGACTGAGCCTGAGCCGCGGAGCGGCTCAGCTAGTGCGTTTGCAAGTGGATTGAATCAGTGAGGTGTAAGTCCTCGTCGAAGTTGGTTTGAACTTTGTATCCGAACGTAACTGCGTCGTCGTGAGACGGGGTGGAGAGCAACGGGAGGAGAACGGCTAGTCCGTAGG
>SYJG01000123.1 GCA_005798445.1 Planctomyces sp. | reverse complement strand
TCAGCGGCTCGAACGTCGCATGGTCCAAGGTTTCCAAGCGATCAAAGCCAAAGCCGAAGAGCATCGCACGACGCTCCGCCGTGGTGCATTTCTGCTGGCCCTCGACCGAGTCGCCGAAGCGACCCGACTGCGCGGATTTTAATTTTGGAGTCAACATGAAAATCAAATACGGCCAGATCGGTGTCGGACACGCACACGCCAGCAAGATGTCGGTCTATCGACAGTCGGCCGATTGGGAAGTTGTCGGGGTCGCCGAACCAGACGCGAAGCTACGCGAACAGGCGGAACGCGATCCGATTTATCGCGGCCTGAAATTCCTGTCGAAGGAAGAATTGCTCAACACACCGGGACTGCAAGTGGTCGGCGTCGAGACGCGCGTTCGCGACGCGCTCAACACGGCCGCCGAGTGCATCGCGGCCGGCAAGCACATTCATCTCGACAAGCCGGCCGGCGAGTCGCTGCCGCAGTTCAAACAGTTGCTCGACGAGGCCGCGAAAAAGCACCTCGTTGTGCAGATGGGCTACATGTTTCGGTACAGCCCGGCGGTCCTGATGCTCCGCGAGTTCCTCAAGAACGGGTGGCTCGGTGAGGTCTACGAAATTCACACGCTGATGAGCAAAGTCGTGGCGGACGGTGAGCGACGCAAACTGGCCGAGTATCCCGGCGGGATCATGTTCGAGCTGGCCTGCCACGTCATCGACTTGGTCATCGGAGTGCTCGGAAAACCGGACCAGGTGCATTCATTCGCACGCAAGGTGGGCACGCAAGACGACAAGCACTTGGACAACATGCTGGCCGTTTTCGAGTACCCGAAGGCCATCGCGTCCGTGAAAGCCAGCTCGGTTGAGATCGACGGCGGTGACCGCCGACACCTTGTCGTCTGCGGGACGCAAGGGACGTTTCACATCCAACCGCTCGACGCGCCCAACGTGCGATTCACGCTGAATCAACCGCGCGGCAAATACGGCAAGGGCTATCAAGACGTCCGCTTTGGCAACTACCCGCGCTACGTCGGCGACGCGGCCGATCTCGCCAAGATCGTCCGCAATGAGAAGGCCGCCGACTATTCCTACGACCACGACTTGAACGTGCAGGAAGCCGTCTTGAAGGCGAGCGGCCAGCCGATCTCGTAGCCACTCTCACCAGAGTGTGGATGCCAGCCTCCCACGTTCTGGCGAACGTGGCTACGAACTTCACTAACCTCGAAAGTCACCATGCTGAAGCACACCCTGATTCATCCCGAAATCACCGCCATCCTCGCCCGCGCCGGGCATCACTCGAAGGTGCTGATCGCCGACGGCAATTATCCGGCATCGAACACACTCGGCCCGAATGCGCAACTTGTCAGTTTGAATCTCGCACCTGGCATCGTCACCTGCACGCAGGTGCTGGAAGCGTTGCTCACGGCGCTGCCGATCGAGGCCGCGAACACGATGGGCATTCCGGCTGAGGACCCGTATGCACTGGGGGGCGATCCGCCGATCTGGGCCGAGTATCGTTCGATTCTGACCGGCGCGGGGCTGTCGATTCCTCTGCAACCGATCCCAAAATGGGACTTCTACGACGCTGTGGCTTCTCGCGATCATGTGCTGACGATTCAAACGGCCGACCAACGCCTGTGGGCCAACTTGCTGCTGACCATCGGAGTGCGGCAGCCGTAGGTCCGCCTTTCCAGGCGGACCCGATCAACGATTGGTGCCGTTTTGCCAATTTGGGTCAGCCTGGAAAGGCCGACCTACAGCTCGTCGCGGCGTTGTTCCAGCTTCTCGGCCTCTTCCGCCAACTGCAGCGGGCCGAGCGGTTCTTCGATCGCGTACTTCCCGTCGAACCAGCGGAAGAAATCGACGCGCCGGCAACGCTCGCTGCAAAATGGCAGGAATTCGGATTGACGAGCGAGCTCTCCCGCGATCGTCGTTTTGCAGATCGGACATTGCGGCAGCTTGATCATGAACCTGTTCCTTTGCGACGTCGCAACCGCTGGGACTTCAACTCCGACCTCGGCAGGCTGAGCGTCGGGACCGCGACGATCTCCGGCCGGAAATGCAGCCGGTCGTGAATCGCCGCGGCAATGCGTTCGGCCAAGAGCGTGAACTGTTTCATTTCGCTTTCGGAGTTCGAGAGGCCAACGGTTGTCTCGACGTCGATTCGCAGTTGTGGCATCGAATCGCGAGTCACCTCTTCAAACTGGTACTCGATAACCTCTGGGAACTCGCGCAGGATTGCCTCGACCGCTGTCGGAAAAACGTTGTTGCCGCGGATGGTCAGCATGTCATCGACGCGGCCGAGGATGCCCCCCTTCAGACGCATCAGTGGCCGACCGCAGGGGCATGGCTGACGATCGAGTTCGACGATGTCGCCGGTGCGATAGCGGATCATGGGCGAGCCGATACGGCCGAGATTGGTGATGACGAGTTCGCCTCGAATGGTCGCAGACTTGTCGTTCAAATCGAACGGCTGCTCGGTCGCCGAGTCGATGATCTCGGCGATGCACTCGGTTTCGAGGATGTGCAGTCCGCCCGGATTTTCGACGCACTCAGCCGCGAGCGGGCCGACCTCGGTCATGCCCCAGTGATCAATGACACGCGCTCCCCAGCCGGCTTCGATCTTGCGCCGGATCGACGTGATACTCCCGCCCGGTTCGCCAGCCACAATCAACAGACGCACGGACTTCAACATTTCGGAGGCGGTCGAATTCCCAGGCTGCTTCGCCAAATCGGCGGCGACCTCAGCGAGTCGCAAGGCATAAGTCGGAGTACAGCAGACGACGGTTGCTTGATTCTCTTCGATGAACCTCAGCCGCGCTTCGCTCGACATGCCTCCGCATGGCAGACAAAGCCGGCCCAAACGAGCCGCTCCTTCAAATGCCGCCCAGAAACCGAGGAATGGACCAAACGAAAACGGAAACGCCAATCGATCGTCCGCTCGCAGTCCGGCCAATTCAAAGAGTTGTTCCCAACAACCCAGCATCCATTGCCACGAATCGGGCGTGTCGAGCCATCGCAGCGGCTGCCCGGTCGTGCCCGAGGTCTGGCAGAATCGCGAATAGGCACCAACATCCAACGTCAGGTTCGAGCCATACGGCGGATGAGCCTCGTGGTCCTCGACGAGTTCGGCCTTCGTCGTCAGCGGCAACTTAGAAAAATCGGCCTTCGCAAGATCGACGCCGGCCGCCTGCCACTTCGATTGCCAAAAGCGATTCGATTCTGCCACAGTCGGTATCAATTTGCGGAGGCGTCGAGATTGCGTCTCTTGAATTTGCTCACGACTGATTGGTTGAGAGTGACTCAAGGTTCATCCTTCCGTTCGACTGTTTCAGTCGGGTGAGCTTCCAGCCACTCTGCATCGGCGCGGTCCTTCGTCCGTCCGGTGTTCCTCTTGTTTTGCAACAGATCATCCCGACCGATGACGGAAATCGGGATCGCATCCACGACAACGGCCTTTCGGCGAGGCCATGCTTCTTCAAAAGTCACTGCTTCGATCGACGTCAAGAGGTCGATTCGCCGCGGTTCAATTCCGATCTGAAACACGATGTCCGGAGTCACCAAATCTGCCAGCGTCAAATCTCGCAACGGCGCACCAAACCGGCAGAGTGATCGCCAGACACGCTTCGCATTCTCTTCGGTGCAGCGGATCCACAGGTCGATGTCCCCGGTCGCACGGGGATAGCCGTGCGCGGCCAAAGCGTGCGCTCCGACGACGAGATACTCAGCGCCCTCGTCGTTCAAGATGGACAACATGTCGCGGTAGTCGGGATTGAGCAATATCCTCTCCTTGCATGGCCCAGGCCTCAATCGTCAGCGGCCAGACCATCAACAATCGCTCGGCTGGCGTCGCGGCAGACGGTGGTGAGGAATCCGCTTTGAGCGACTTGCGTTCGATGGAAACAATTCGGCTGGATGACATGGTCCTCTCCGCGACAGGTGCTGACAGCTTATCGACTTCTACTCCGGCAGATAGTTCAACGTGTAGTACGCCTGCTTGTGAAGCAGCGGCAGACCATCAGCTGACTGCACGCCATCAAGATGCAATTCGTGGACGTGTCCTTCTTGCAGTCCGTTGATTTTCAGGCGGACACTTTTGCCGTCGGCGGCGACGGTCGCGGATTCGATGGTCGGTGACGTTTGATCGACCTCAGGGCTGCCGTAGCTGGCTTGATAGATGTAGGTGTAGGTCGAGAGATTGTACGACTTCACGTCGCCGGCCGTCGCAGCGTCCACCGGCTGTGTGAAGGTCAGCTCGAAGCCATCCGGCTTGGCACGCATCTCGTGGACTTCAAACGGCACTTTGCCGGACCAGTTGATGCGGTCCAGCGAGTGCGGTTTCGGACCTCGTGAACCCCAGCCACGATTTGTGCCTCCGACGAACAGCGAACCGTTCGGCGACATCATCATTCCCAGGCTGCCGGAACCGATCCCGCTGCGGAACGGGAAGCACGCCCCTTGATAGTGCCCCTGGATTTTCTCCAGAAAGACTCGCATGACCGTGCTGTCCGACTGATCTCCGACGAACAGTTGATTGACGAACGGCCCGAACTTGCCGGTGGAGTCGAACGCGATCCCGCTGGCGGACTTGCCCATCTTCGGGTACGGGAAGTAACAGGCGGGCGGTTCCAGTTCGGGAATCTTCTTGGCTTCGGCCATTAAACGGCCACCGCTTTCGGGCTCCTTCGGCTTGGGACCGAGCGCCGTCTTGGCGGCCGGTTCGTCGTACCATTTGAATCCGCCCGGATGTCCAACGAACTTGCCGGGGCGCAAATGCTTCAAGGCACACGCTCCGTTCCACGGGCCTTGGTTGTCCGTGTAGAAAACTTCGCCCGCGTGATTGAAACCGATGCCGCCGGGTGACCGAATGCCGCTGGTGGTCGGGATCACTTTTCCCTCGGGCGTGATCCGCAGGCACCAACCGCGATACTTGCTCTCGCTGCTGAACGAGCCGGTCAGACAGAGCACGACCCAAATGTTGCCATCCTTGTCGAAGCGCGAACCGAACGCGTACTCGTGGTAATCGCCGCTGATGCCCCAGCCGTCGGAGACCGTCTCGATGAGGTCTGCGCGTCCGTCGCCGTCGACGTCCTTCAGCCGAGTCACCTCCGGCCGATGTGTTGCGTACAGCCAGCCGTCGCGATACGCGATGCCCAGCACTTCGTGGAGTCCGCTGGCGAACTGCGAAAATTTCGCGTCTTTGCCCGTCACCGAAAACGGCTTGTCGAGCAAATAGATGTCACCACGTCGCGTGCTGATCGCCAGCTTGCCGTCCGGCAGGAGTTCGACACCACCCGCCTCCAACACGATGTTATCGGGGATGACAAACGAAGTAATCGGATAGTAGTCCTCCTCGGTCAGCGGCTTGTCGGCAGAGAACGCGGACGAAACGGAGAAAACCACCAAGCTGCAAAACACAGCAGAGACCCAACGCATTGTGAACTCCAATCGGTCGATGGACCGGTTCTGTTTTGACGCATGAACGCCAACTCACCAGACGAATTTCTGTTCGATCTTCGCCGAGCCGTTCGACAACTCAACAGGTACGAGCAATTCAAATCGATTGCCGGCGGGGCGGACCAGCGGCTGCTTTGAGGAACTCGAAACGATTCGAAGCTTGAGCGTGCCGTCGATCGTGAACCAGCCGTCAGTGCCGGGTTCGATTTTCTGAGCGGCGACCGCTCGGAAGAAGAGATCGCTGAGCGACGTTGGATCTCCGGGACTGACCGACAAAGTCAAAGTGCGGTCGAGTGACAGCTCTTTGTTGTTCCTTCCAGACTTGATCGCGCGCGGGTGATCGGCAACGACGACGCGCCCAAACGAGTATTGAAAAATCGGACGCCGAGCATCATCGAAGCGATAGCCTTTGAATTGATAGCCTTGATCGCGAGCCGGTTGGCTCGGCCACGCGGCGTTCGAGTCGGCCAGCACAGCCAACGGCACTTCGCTCGGCAACGGCAGCACGTTGTCGCCGAGCGGATTCTGAAAGCCGGGACCGCGGCCGACCCAGTGCTTCGAGGCGTCGATGAATTGACCCTGCCAAATCCAGAGCAGCGCGAAGCGGTCGAAGTCGAATGCGAGATTCACCCCTTCGGGATATCCCACGGCAAAGCCTCGCGGAGCAGTGATGTTGCCGCCGTCCGATTTCGGTCCTTGCAGGAAGTTGCGATACAGGATCGGCTCTTTGTCCGGCGTGAGCACGATCGCTTCGCGGACGATTCCAGCGGGGATCGCCGCGCTGCTGCCGTCAGCGAGGTACGCCCACACGGCTTGCATCTGTTTTGGAGGGCTGCCGTCGAGCACGTCTTTGACAGTCGCCATGCCGAACGGCCACGCGGACGGCATGCGTGTGCCTCGGCGATACACCTGCGGGTCGGCGAGATACCGATAGAACCAATCCTCGCGCAGTCGGCGAGTCATCGCGTTGAGGTTGACCGCTTGCACTCCGGTCGCGGCGTGTTCGTTAAATGGGTGGCATTTGACGCACGACAGTCCTTTGTCACCGGTCAGTTGCCGACCTGCGGACTTTGCTTTTGCGAGAGACTCATCAAACGCCGGCAAATTCGCGCCTGTCTTGAGATCCACTGCCGCAAATACCTTTGCCAGAGGGCCGGCATGAAAACGCGGCATTCGAGCGTGCATGTACGGCCGGTCCTTTTGCTTGAGATCCCCTTTCGTGCCGTTCTGCAAGAGGTCCACGAGTGCCTCTTCGCGAAGTTTGTCGCCGACTCCGTCAAGCGCGGGCGGGATACGACCTTCGTCTCCCATCTCCGGAATCTGCGTTTCAAAGTACGCATTGCGGATTGGCTCGACACCCCCGATTTGCCCCCGCTCGTGACAGGCGTAGCAATTGAAACTGAGCAATGCGTGAGCAACCGCTTCGGCCGGTGTCGGATCGACAGCTTTGCTCAACGCCGCGATTGCCGTACTCACTGCCGAACGCTGCAACGGAGTCAGCCCGAAGAATGGCAAGCCGCGTTGGCTGTCAGCAGCTAGGCATCCGCCGCTGGCGGCGAGTTTTGACAGCGGCTTCGCCTTCAACTCGGACGCGAGTTGCTTGTTGTCTTCCTTCAACTGGTGACACGACGCGCAGCCGAGCGTCGCGAAGAGCTTGCTCCCTTTCGCGACTTGGGACGGATCGATCACGAATGGTTTGTCGTCACCATTGGTCGCCTCGGGTTTCGGTCGCTCGCGAGTCAGCGTGATGAAGGAGGCCGCGGACGTGCGTTTGATTCCTTGGCCCTGCATGTCGAGCGTCAACGTCCATTCTCCGCCCCCCTGAAAATAATCGACGATGATTTCGTGCGGGCCGACATCGAGCGAAACGCGACCCTCCTTTTCTGAGTGCGGATGAACGCCGCCGTTTTTGACGACCTCTTTGCCATCGATCTGCAACCGGCTGCCGTCGTCGCTGCCGATCCAAAACTGGTACTGACCCGGCTTGTCAATTTGCAGGAAGCCGGTGTACCGCATCCCGAAATTGTCGTGACGCTTGCCGACTGCCAAATCGAACCCGCTGACCGTCCCGGTCGCGACGGGTTTCATCGCGCCGAAGTCCGGCACGTCGTCCCAGCCCCCCTCGAAGTACGCGAACTGCATGTTCGGCGGCACCTTGTGCCCTTGAAAGAAATACGCGGCGACTTCGCGCGCTTCCTTTTCGTTCAAGTTCAGCCCCGGCATTCGGCTGCTCGGCCGCACGGCGTGCGGGTCTTGCAGAAACTTCGCGAGGCTCGGCAGCGTGTACTTCGCGGGTAGATCGCCCAGCGGAATGAACGTCTGCGTGGCCAGCTTTTTCGGAGCGTCCTCGTCGTCATCGACAAGTGCCGGATTCACCTTCGGAACCGGTCCCGCCGCTCTCCGAGGCATGTGACAGGCGACGCATCCGAATCGATGAAAGTGCTGCTCGCCGAGTTTGACGGCGCTGTGTTCGGCCATCGCCTCTTGCGGAGTTCCAGTCGTTGCCAGGAATTGCGTGAGCGCCTCGGCCGCCGCAGTTCGTTCGATTTCGGGCAATCCCGCCAAGAGATCCGGCATCGTTGTTCCTGGCTTGGCTCGCTGCGGGTTCGCCAACAGTTCCTTGATGAATCGCAACCGCACGCGCGAACCGACTCCATCCAAAATGGGAGCCTGCTTTTTCGTGATCTGCTTCGCCGTGACCCCGTCCGCTTGATGGCATGCAACGCAGCCCAACTCACCCAGCAATAGTTTTCCGCCAAGTCCCAAATCCTTCGGAGCATTGCTGCCCGCTGTGGCGAAGAAGCGTTCGAACCCGGCGACGACGGGGTGATTCACCAATAGTTCGGCAAATGGCTCGCTCGTTGGCTTCGGGTCTGCGGCCAGCAGTGGTCCTGAGAACAACAAGCACAACACCGCGCCGCTCAATGGGCGAGCGACAGAACCAACTCTTGGCATGAATGCAATCCTTGGGAAGCCGCACCACGACCATCAGGGTGTGGTCCGGAATTCCAATCAGACAGTGGGAAATCGCGGCAAAGTCTAATGCCAGTGGAATGGAGCCGACAGCGATTCGCGGGCCCGATAAGACGTGCCTGACATCTTGCCATCGAGCGGAACCGCCAGTAACCAACCGTAAAAAAACGTGGCGATGCCTCGCACGGTCCGCAGCGAGACATTTTGGCGAGCGGGGTAGCGTCATTCCCCCGGTGCATTCGCCGCAGGACCGGGGGACTGACGCCACCCCGCTCGCCTGTCTCATTCATGTTCATGGCCGTGCGAGGTATAAAAGGGGGGACGACAACAAATAACTTTGAGTGAACGGTTGATTGCGTCACATTCGCCCAAAAAACTTCTTGCCGCTTGCCCGGACAGGATTAAACTCTTGCAGGTCATCGACGAATGCCCTCCCCTTTACTGAGGGGTGATGACTTCAAAATTGATAGGAGGGACGCCATGTCAGAACCACCGGGCCAGTGCGAGAGCCGTCCAAGGAAGAGGCGGCTCACTTGAGCGGAAACAAGGATTGGTCACATTGAATTTCAGGTCTTCTGCCCGTCGAACTTCTCAGTCCGGCGGGTTTTTCTTTTTCGAAAAACCGGTTGGAGTGGACTTCGGCTCATTTTGCCATTGGAAACAGCGTTGTTTGTATGAACTCTACCGACCCAGGCGATTGGCTTTCTGGCCGACCCCTGAGGAATCGTGAGATGGCCGTTGATTGCCACGGCATGCGTCAGTAATGTGCCGCACCTCGTTAGAAGTCGTTTCTCGGTGGTCGAAGTGTTTGCATGTGATTTCCAGTCTGCCACCGATGTTTTGAGAGTCCCGTTACCCATTCCCTGAAGGAGAATCTCCGTGGCCAAAGACAAAACTGATGATGAAATCGCCGTGCCGCCGGCTCCCGCCGCTGCCCAGCAGCAAACTCTGACGGTCGATGACTCCACGGTCAGCGCCGGCTACGCCAACTTCTGCCGCGTGTCGAGCACGCCGGAAGAGCTGATTTTGGACTTGGGGTTGAACCCCAACCCGTATGCTCAAGGCAATGTGACCGTGCATGTCGGCCAGCGAATCATCATGAATCACTTCACCGCCAAGCGTTTGTTGAGCGCGCTGTCGATGGCCTTGCAACGCCATGAGCAAGCCTTCGGCGTCCTGGAGACCGACGTTCGCCGCCGCGTCAAGCCGTCCGTCACCGCAACGATGCCGCGCAGCTAACGGGACCATCCAGCCACAACACGAAAGCCCTACGTCGATGGACGCCGGGCTTTTTTTGCGCCATCACGGCAAACGGCCGATTTTCAGCAGATGCCGCAGTTGGCGCTCGGATTCTTCGGTGGCGGGGTAGATCAGCGGCGGCTCACGCGGCAGTTTTGATGGCGTGATCTGCCAACCATTCCCCGTCAACGTAACGGGAATAATCAATCCGTGATGCGAAGCGGGCTTCGTCTCGCGCAGATTGATCAGTGTGAGTTGTTCGTCGAGAACAGCGTTTTTCCAGGACTTCTCCACGCGGACTCGGCCGACCTCGACGTCTTCGACCACGGCGGTTAGCACGTCGGTCGCGTCCAGAATCTGATCGCGATTGAGTGTGACCGGATTCGCGGTCAAGTACGACAGCAGTCCCAAACCGATCACCCACAGGCCAACCAAACTTGCCGCCAGTGCGAACCAGCTCTGGACGTACGGCCTCGTGCGAGGGGAGGCATTGTCTGGCGAGTCCGTTCGCACGACGACAACTCCATGTGGCGCACGCGGCTCGCGTGCTAGGGTTTGGTCTGACGCGCGCGAACCACGCGCGCTTCGTTCAGCGCCGGAATGCGGCGTTCGTGTCGATTTCGTAGTCGCGGTCGAAAGCCTCTTCGAAGTCGTAAACACCGCTGAAGTCGCTGAGTTGATCGCGTTCCGTTTTCCGCATGTCACCCCGTTCGACCTGATCCCAGACGATGCGGCCAAAGTCCTCAGTCGTCGTGACGCCCCAGTGTCGAAAGACCGGGATCGCCATCATGCCGAACTCCTTGATCGCCAGTTCGCGGATCCCTTCCAGGAGTTGTCGCCCGGAGACGTGTGCGTCGTCGGGGGACTTCACGAATTTCTTCTGAGCCAATTTCAGCGCATGATCGACGAACTCACGTGCGGCGGGGTGATATTTCGGCTGGGCCAGCGGGGCCTGTTTCGTGCGACTCATGACTTTTTCCTGGCGGTAGAAAACTTCGGTCTCATCCCGATGTCTGTGGCACTATACTTCGCGCGGGGAGTCATGAGAAATTCGGCGAGCGGCAGGGCGT
>SYJG01000122.1 GCA_005798445.1 Planctomyces sp. | reverse complement strand
GCCAGTCTGTTCCGTCTCCCGCGTATCGTTGAACTGGTCTCTTTCCTCACCGAAAGACGACACGAATAGCAGCCTGCTCGTGAATTCCGTCCCAACTCCCCTTCACCCATTTGACAAACCGCCACATAGCAGCGAGTGGTGATTCTCGGCAAACCACTCGGTAAACCACTCGCTTGCGCGTCGTGCTAGCTCGGCGAGACCAACCGCCCAGTTGGAATCATTGGCCTGCCCTGAGCCAGACGTCGCGCTGGAGTGGTGGAGCGACTGGTCTTCCGACGCTTGCGAAGACAAGGCCATCGCTGCAATCTGTCGCAGTCTCGGTGTCTCCCCCAGGCTTGGAGGATCAATCATGAGTGCTGATCGCAGTGTGTCTCGGCGTGTGTGGATGAGTTCGATGGCGATGGCCTCGCTGGTCGGTGTCGCGGAGGCGCAAGAGAAAGCCCCGGCCAAACGAAATCGGGAAGAGTTGGAGAAAGACTTCGCCGAACGGATGACCGGAACAGTGCTCGTGGGACATTACTCCGTGGTCGGCAAGGACTCGAAGCCGGCGAATCCGGAGCGGTACGAGTTGAAGAAGGTGTCGAAGTTCGCCGAAGACGTGTGGACCTTCGAGTACAAGTACGGTCAGCGCGATGTCACGTTGCCGCTGACACTGCGGATGATCTGGGCCGACGACACGCCGATGATCACGCTGACGAACGCGACTCTGCCTGGACTAGGCTCGGCCTTCGGCGCACGCGTGATCTTTCACGGCGACCTCTACGCCGGCACATGGCAACACGGCAAAGTCGGCGGGCACCTCTGGGGGACGATCGAGAAAGCCGATGCGGCGAAGGTCGAAAAGAGCAAGTAGGCGACGGTGATCTGATGGCAGTGATGCCGCAAGCAAAATGACCAAGGTCCAAATCATAATGTCCAATGAATGACCAATGACCAAATCCCAAAGAGTCGCTGACTTGATTCGTCGACTCCGCGCCCACGTCCCCGATTGAGTTTTGGACATTGGAGCTTGGGATTTCATTGGTCATTGGAGCTTGGAAATTGGTCATTCCAGGCACGCAGACAAGAATCACACGCAAATCCCACCAAAAACTCTACCGCGCCGTCGTGGTCGCTGCCTTCGCCTCTTCGGGGCGGGCGTCGTCTTGCGGGTAGATCAGAATGCGGTCATGGACGAGCAGCACCAAGTCGGGGCGGCCGTCGTTGGTGACGTCCACGATCAGCGACTCGCGAGGTTCGAAGTCGCCACCCTCCCCTTCGCGGCCAAAGCTTTTTTCCTCGAAGATCTGAAAGGCGAGGGCCGAGCGAAGCAACGACGGCTGGTCGAGTGTTGGCGGCGTGAATTTCAGGATGTCGATGATGTGCGACCGAGTGTCGATGACGGCCAGATCGGGTTGTGCGTCACCATTCAAGTCGCCGCCGACCACGTCGGCGAAAAACGTCTTTTCGGTTTTCGTTTCGTAGGTCGCGAGTTCTTTCATCGTCGGGACGGCTCGGCCGGAGTACAGCACGGCGAATTTGCCTTGGCCGAACAGCAACAGATCGTCCTGCTGATCTCCGTTGAGATCGGCGACGTGCGCTGACTTGAAGGGGAAGCGGCCGAGTTCAATCTCTTGCCACGGGCGATAGACGTTGTCCTCTCGACGCAGGATTTTCAGTTTCTGCACGCCGACGTCGATCAGCACGATCTCGTTGCCGGGTTGTCCGTCGAGATTGATGGTGGCCGCTCCCACCGTTTTGGCGGTCGCTTCTGACGAATTGAATTGATCGGCGACCTGCCAACCGCGAGTGGCTTCGTCGAACCGCATGTTGCGGACGAACTTGTCCTGAGCGACCAGAAGCGCTGGGCCTTGCAGTTGTCCGAAGAAGACGGCTCCCGGCTGCACGTTGCCGAGTTGAATGCCCCCTTCGGTCTTCACTTCCTTCGGAACCCCCTTC
Source organism: Planctomyces sp. (assembly GCA_005798445.1). Lineage (GTDB taxonomy): Bacteria > Planctomycetota > Planctomycetia > Planctomycetales > Planctomycetaceae > SXKJ01. The sequence goes on along the minus strand of SYJG01000122.1, from coordinate 1,701 downwards.
TCGTCGAGCGAGAACAACGTCGGAGCTTTGTCCGAGCCACCGAACAGCATGAATTCCGGGCGACCGTCGTTGTTGAGATCCAGGCGTTGAATGCGGTTCGGCGCGGCTTTGAGTTCCAGCGTCACAGACGGCTTGCCGTCAAAGAGGTGCGGTTCCCAAGTGCCATTGGCGGCGCGGTGCAAAGCTTCCAGCGTGTAGGTCGTTTCGCGTGCGGCTCGGGCCTTTGTCAGGTAAATGATGTCGAAGTGTTTGTCGGCATCGAGATCGGCGAGTTCCAGGGCGATCGGTTCTTTGCCTCCCATCGGCAGAGCCTGTGGAAACGTCAACCGGCCTTCCGCTATGCGGCTGACGCCGATGGTCTTCTCCTTCGTGCTGAGCACAACGACCTCAGCGGCCCCGTCACCGTCGAGGTCTGCCGTGCGGACTTGCTCGGCACCAACGAGGCCGGAGAACGCCTCGCCCTGTTCGAGTCCGATTCCTTTCCGCTGCTTGAAGACAATCATCCGCGCGGCATCAGGATCGGCGACGACGACATCGGTCAGCCCGTCACCGTCGAGATCCGCGGTGGCGATGTCGCGAGATTTGTCGGCCGCTTGCTGACCGAGACCGTATTGAATCAAGCGACTGGCGAGTTCCCCGGGCTTCGGGGCAGGACGTTCGAGTTGCAGAAGTTTGACGCGACCGGTCAAGGAATCGACCGTCAACACCTCGACCTGGGGCGATTGATCGAGTTGCGCGATCGACACTGAGCGCGGCTTGGTCATTTCGAATCGCAACTCCGGGCCGAGTCGCCCGTCTTGGCCTTGCAGCCGCGCGGCGAGCGCTTGCTCCGCTTCATCGTGCGAGAGGTAGCACAGATCTTTGCGGCCATCGCCATCGAGATCCGCGATCTGGCCCAGCGTCAGTCGCTGTGACGTGTTGAACAGACTCTCCGGCGAGCCGAGCTTGCCGTCTTTCTGCTGGTACAGCAGGTACGTCTGGTTCAAACCGAGCACGGCGATGTCGTCGCGTTTGTCGCTGTTGAGGTCTCCCGCGAGCACGACCCACGCAAACGCCGGAACATCCGGCAGCCGAATCGTGGTCTTCTCAGTCCAGTCGCCGGTCTTCGGTTGAAAGCGGATGACGAGCTTGTCGGTGCCGCCGAAGTACGCGACATCGGTCAGTCCGTCGTTGTTGAAATCTCCGACCGCCATCGCGGCGATGTCGTGGTCGACACTGAGCTTGCGATGCTCGAATCGCCAATTGGCCGCGAAGTGATTGACCTCGACCTTCCCGGCGGGAGCATTCGCTGGCTTGGTGCCCCGTTGCAACAGCAGGTCGATGCGGCTGTGAGCGTTGTCGGCAATCGCCAAGTCAGTGATGCCATCGTGATTGAAATCTCCGGAAACCAAGTTGGCCGAGCGATCCGAGAGCTTCACCAGTTCCAGCGGCTTGAAGCCGTAGAACTGCGACAGTTCGTTGACCATGTCCTCGTCGTCCTGCGCTGGCAACGATGAAATCGCAACAGCCGCCGCGACAGCCACTAAGAGAACACCCAACCGCTGGCAAACCACTCGCATGAAATACTCCTCGAAATCGCCGAGACGCTCGGAAATCCGTTTGTACTCCGCAGGCACGGCGGCGGGAGCATAGCAATCGGGACGACGAGTCGCAAAAACACACGGCGCGAAAGCTCTGGTCCGTTTTTCTCCCTCTCCCTTT
>SYJG01000121.1 GCA_005798445.1 Planctomyces sp. | reverse complement strand
TGACGACCGCCCATGCTCTGGCCGTTCAATCCTCTCGCAGGTAAGACCATCAACCGGAGAGCCGGATGCGGGAAACCCGCCCGTCCGGTTCGGAGGGAGGGGCGACTGAACTCAATCAGTCGTTCCTACCCCTATCGTTGGATGATCGGCCAACTTGGCGGCGTCGCATTATGCCGGGTGAATCGCTGGCTGGGCAAGCGGCGGATTCCGTCCCGTCGGCCAGCACAAGCGGGAAGAAGCCCGGCTTTTCCGAAAAAGCCGGGCTGTTCATGACCGCTTACTTCTCGCCCATCAGTTCCTTGACCTTCGGCTCGATCGCTTCCGCCCAAGTCGTGTAGCTCTTTTCGTTGAGGTGCAGCAGGTCGGGCATGACCTCCTTGGACAGGGTGCCGTCGTTGTTCAAGAATTTGTCGCCGATGTCGAGGTAGTGAACCATCTCGCCGTCGGCCAGCTTTCGGATGCTGAGGTTCGCGCCGGCATTCACCTTGCGCCGGGCATCATCAATCGTCGCACCGCGCGGGAAGATGCCGAGCACCAGAATCTTCGTCTTCGGCAGTTTGGTTCGCAGCTTCTTGACGATCGCCTCGACCCCTTCGGCAATCTGGACCGACGAATTCGTCCCGGAGTTGTTGGTGCCGATCATCAGCACCGCCGCCTTGGGAGAGATCCCTTCGACATTGCCGTTGTCCAGCCGCCACAAGACGTGTTGCGTCCGGTCGCCACCGATTCCCAAGTTCACGGCGTTGCGCGGCGTGTAGTGCTTCTCCCAAGCCGCTTTGCCGGCACCTTCCCAGCCTTGTGTGATCGAGTCGCCGATCAGCAACAGATCGACGTTCCCCTTCTTGACTCGCTCGTTGAAGGACTCGTGCCGCTTCATCCAATTGCCATCGCGGGGGACGGGAGTGACCGCGTCATGAGCCTTGTCCTGAGCCAGCAGTGCTGACACCGACAGGCCGAGCACTAAAAGCACGAACGATCGAGACCAGCGCGAGAATTTGAGTGACATCGCAAACTCCTTCAGGTGGGAAAACACACAGGCAGGTGAAACAACTATTTGGCAGACGACTCCGAACGAGAACTCGGAGCGCCGCACGGCGTTTGTGTCGCGTGGAATCCTAGCGACCGGCCGTCTGTTTTTCGCTCGTCAGGAACGTGACCAAGTCGACGAACTCATCGACGGTCAGCGTCTTCTCCAACCCGTCGGGCATGACGCTGCCCGCATGAGCCTGCGACTCTTCGATGTCCGCTTTGCGGAGCGAGTGCTTCTTCCCCTGATTGTCCGCGAGGACCAGCGTGTCGGCGGTCTCGGAGACCTTCAGACCGCTGAGCACTCGACCGTCATTCATCGCGACCGTCTGCGATTGGAACCCCGCAGCGATGGTGCGGCTGGGATCGAGCAGCGATTCGATGATATTGATGCGAGAGAATCGGCTGCCAATACCCGTCAGTTCGGGACCGATCTTCTCCCCTTGCTCGCCGAGCCGATGACACTTCAAGCAATTGGTTTTCTCGACGGTGAGGAACAACTTGCGTCCACGTTCGAGATTGCCCGTGCGAGACAGGGCTGCTTCGACAAGCCGCTCGTGTTCTGCTTTGGAACTCTTGCGACGAATGCGGGCGTGAAACTCTGGAGCGGCATCGGGCACGTTGGAAAGTTGCACGAGCAACCGATTCGTCCCCTTCGCGAGTTCGGCCTCGAAGCGATCGGAGTCAGTTTGAAAGCGACGAGACTCCGCGCGTTCAAACACCGACTTGCCGTTGAGCCAAACTCGCAACGGTGTGTTGCTCGACATCAGGAACTGCGCGGCGGCCGATTCGGGGGAATCGAAGTCGGCAAAAGCCAGCCAGTGTTGGTTTTCGGCCTGCCCGGCGATTCGCACGCGAGATTCCGGCCCATCGCCAAACGTAGCCCGGACGCCTACGTCCGGGTCCGCCGAAGGCGGAGATGTAGGTGTCCGAGCGACTTTCTCCGCAACTCGCGCCACCTCATCCGCCGACATCGGACCGATCACTTGCCAGCACAGCAGCAACCCGCTCGTCCCCTGCAATTCGATCACGGCCCGTTCGAGTTCCACACGGAGTGCGGCTTCGATTCCGTCGCGACTCGCCCACTTCGTCAGCATCTGCACGACGAGCGAGAGAACCTCCACAGATGAGTTCCGCTTGGCGACCTCCGCGACGGCCGAGCCATGTTCCGGCCCACCGAATTCGGCGAGACAGCGCAGCGCGCTCAACTGCGTCGTCGCGTCCGCAAGCCCAGCGACAGCCAACGGCACGACGCGCGGTTCGCGAAGTTGCCGCAACGCATCAAGGCTGGCCTGCCGCACGGCAGCCTCGTCCGTGCGAGCCAAATCCAACAGGGTTGCGATTTCCGAGGAGACTTCCAGTTGCCCGGCCGCCACCGCTGCCGCGCGACGCACTCGCGCGTCCCGGTCTTGCAAGAGAGCCGGCAGAGCAGCAACTCCGTCCGGAATTCGTAGCCGGCCCAGCGACTCGATGGCCGCTGCTCTCACCGTTTCCTTTTCCGATTTGGTTTTGCTCAGAAGCAGCGGTCCAGCCGATTCGCTGACGACAGCCTTCGGGTCCCGAACGCTCAGCTCCAGCAGGATCTCGGCAAGTACGTCGCTCTCCTCGACGGATTTCGCCAGAGCGATCAGCTTCGCCTCACGCGAGTCGTTGACGCTTGCCGACCACAACCGGAACGCCGCGACTCGCGACTCGGCCGGCTTGCCCGCATCGGCGATCGCGGACTCCAACACCTCGCGCGTGGAGTCGGCGGGATGCTCGCGCAGCGCATCAAGGATCGACGTGAGTCGCTCTGCGTTCGTTTCGCCGCGCAGCCATGCCGACAGCGTCGCCAACTTTGTGGGGATCTTTTCCCGTTGCATCCGCTTTAGAATGGCGAGCCGCACATCGTGATCGGCGTCACCCAGCAGTCGATCCAAGGTTTGCTCGATGAATTCCGTCCGCTTCCAATCCACGGTGTTGGCTGGACGCGGCGCAGGACGGAATCCCCAATAGACCCACTGTGCCGGCGGCTTCCGATGGACTCGGCTCAAAAGGTCTGCGTACTCGCGGCGGTGTGTTGGATCATCCGCCGTTTGAATACGGACATCTAACCAATCGACAATTCTCTTATCCGCTTGATCCGCGAGTGCTCGGAGCGCGACGTCCCGAAGTGCGACCTGTCGCGGCTGCTCCTCCGAAGGAACTCCCGATGGACCGTCGAGCAAACGGAGCACGGCCAGCCAGTCTCCGCAGCGCCGGAGCGTTTGTTGAGCCGCATGAGCGACGACCGGGTCCATCTTCTTCAAATTGCGAGACATCCAGAGCGGTGCCTGCGACCACTTCATTCGCCCCAGTGCGACAACGACTTCCAAGGTCACGCCCGGACGCACTAGACTGGCGAACTCCGTGGCGATCTTGGCGTCCATCGGCCCGGCGTCGAGCCGATGCTCGACGAGGACCGGGTCGTGCAGATCAGCAAACGCACGGATCACCTGAGTTCTCTGTCGTTGATAGGCATCGTCCCTAGTAGTGAAGTCAATGGCCACGATGATCTCGAACAACTCTTCGGTCGCCTTCCGTCCGAGGAGGTGCGAGAGAATCCAGGCGTAGTGCAGCGACGGGCGCTCGTTCGCGAACCGGGTTTTTCGTAGCGTCTCGATGACCATCGCCGGATCGTCACGGCCCAACTTCTCAATCGCGAGCTGTGCTTCCAGCCGCTCGTAGTAGCTCTCGGAATTCAACCGCTCGATCCAGCCGGCGAGATCGTGGGGCACGTTTTTAACGTGCCCGTCTTTCATGGGCACGTTGGAAACGTGCCCCACGAACTGCACGCGATAAATCCGAGCGCGACCGCGTTTGGGACGTTGGCCGTCCGCCCAATCGGCGATCAGCAGCGAGCCGTCGCGATCGACCACCAAATCTGTCGGCTTGAAGCCGTAGGGATCGTTCTCCGCGCCGGACGCAAACTCGATTTCTTTCATCGGCGAGAACGGCTTGCCCGGCGTTTCAGGAGCGTATCGCATGACCGCTCGGCCCCATTCGCAGAAGTAGAGGCCGCGATACTCGGATGGGAACTGCGTCTCCTTGTAGTACACGCCGCCAGCCGATGAGCCGAGTCCGAGATCGGCCAACGGCTTGAGCGCTTCGTCGGGCCGCTCGTCGTAGAGATACGGATAGCCGTGATCGGCTCCGAAGAAACTTTGGATCACGCGAATCTTGTAGTTGCCGCCGTCGTTCTCGTTGTCGCGAGTGAAGACGTTGAGGTCCTCGTCCAACGCCACGTCGTAGATGTTTCGCAATCCAGTCGAGAACACATGCAAGTCGCGTCCATCGGATCGGCACCGCAAGATGCCACCGCCATTGAGCACCAACAAGTCGCCCTCTGGCCGAGTCACTTCGCAGCCACGATCTCCCATCGCCAGGTACAACCAGCCGTCATGGCCAGCGACGATTCCGTTGGCGTTGTGCAATCGAACTTTGTCATCCTCCGGGCCGAGGCCCAAGCCTTTGAAAAGAGTCTTTCGTTCATCGGCAACGCCGTTGCCATCGGTGTCACGCAATGCGGTGAGGTACGGCGCGTGCATCACGAACACCGTCCCGTCGTGATACGTCATACCCTGAATCGAATTGAATCCGTCCGCCCACACCGGAGCGCGGTCGGCGTGGCCGTCGCCGTCGGTGTCCTCGACCAGCCGAATCTCGTCGCGGCGGATGATGTCGGTGGTTCCCAGCCCGGTCATGTAATCGGCGGCGACGAACAACGTGTTGACTCGCGGACCCAGCGCGATGGATGACGGGTACTCGATCAATGGATCGCACGCGAAGAGTGTCGCCTTGAAGCCTTCTGGCACCTTGAGCGGCGGGAAACGTTTCTCGGTCTCTGGTCCAGTTGTGGGAGGCTCATCGACCGCAAATGTCGGCGTCGTGGCTATCAGAAGTAGCAGCGTGAGGAGTGCGCGCATCGTGGCCTCGCGAATGTAGGTCAGCCTTTCCAGGCTGACCCGATCAACGGTTGGCGTCGTTTTGCCAATTCGGGTCAGGCTGGAAAGCCTGACCTACGGTTCGTCAGTCGTTGTACCGGTTGGGACTCCAGCCTTGAGCGACGTTCTTCAGGACGCTGAGTGTCTCGCGTTCGACGGCGCACGCAATGATGCGGGGGAGTCGCAGCATGTTCGCTCGCTCGTCGAGCCACGTTTCGCGGAAGTGGACTGGCTCGCCGGTATCGGTCCAGATCGCGTCCCCTCCCAAAATGCGAGCGAGGTGCAGCGAGACCGGGAAGTCGTACAGGTTGGGCGAATGAATCAACGAACCGCCGAACTCACCGTTGGCGAGCAGCGGGTAGATACTTCCTGGCATGTCGTCCGGGGCGACTCCTTGCAGGCCGGCGGCAGTGACGGCGTCTGCTCGTTCATGGTCTCGCTGCTGAAAGCCAATGAGGTAAATCTTCTTCGAGTTCGGTCGCGCCTCCCTCGTGATCGGCGTCAGGCCATCGAGCACGTCGCTGGCGGGGAGGCTGGGGTCATCCGGCCCGACAACAATTTCCGAACCGATCGCTTCGAGCCAAGTCCCGTGCTCACCCGTTTCCGGGACGAAGACCAGCGAATAGTGCAGCGTGTCTCGGTCTCGCAGATGCAGCATGACCGCGTAGCCGTTGCCGGTGTGATCGCGATACTGCTTCGTGCCATCGATCGGATCGAGCGCGATCGTCAATTCGCTGTCGGTCGCGAAGTGTCCGAGATCGCCGTTCGATTCCTCCGCCTCGATGCGGCACTCGCGAAAGAGGGGCGACCGATCTCGCAGCGCCGAGACGACCAACTCCTGTACCGTGAGGTCCGCCAGCGTGAGCGCGTCGGTCTCCGCGCTGCCGGACGTCTTGTCGCTCAGCCCGATGTTGAACTTCCGCAACTGCCGAGCAATCGCCCCCGCCCAGCGCAACACCTCCGGCATGTGAGCCGACAACGCTTCCGCCACTTCATCGACTGCTGCCATGCCATCATCTCCTCTCACCCCACCGAGCTTGCCTCGGTGGCTCGCGGGCCTTTGCACTACTTGTTTCTTGTTTCATTCCCATCGAGGCTGAGTAGTGCAGAAGCCCGCGAGCCACCGGCACAAGGCCGGTGGGGTTTGTGATTATTCGTCGTCGTCATCTTTCTTGCGGCTGAACCACGCGAACGGTGAGCGGCCCCCTTCTTCTTTGGCTTCCGGCTTGCGAGGCTCCGCACCGAGTGCGGCGAGCACCTTCGGGAAGACCTCATCGAACTTCGTGTCGTTGCGTCGCCAGCCATTAAAGTCGGCGACGACTCGCGCGGCGACCGCTTTGTCCTGCTTTCCCTTCGCGTCGCCACCAAAGAGGAATCCATCGAGCGTCAACGGCAGCAGTAACTTTACTTCCTGGCCGACATCCCGTTTCCACTGTTGCTCGCGTTCGAGCAACCGGGCGACTTCGCCTTCGACCCACGACGACGTCAACGAACTGCGCGAGGCGAGCAAGATTACCTTGTTCGGCTGCTGCGAATCGAACTGCGCTTCGAGCGGCGTCTCTTTGCGACCCGTACTCGGCATCTCGTCCATCCAGCAGACCAGCCCGACGGAACGCAGCGCTTCAGCGAGCCGTCCCGCGAACGACAAATCGTCGTGACTGAACCGAATAAAGCACGCCGCCGCTTCGCGCGGAGCCGCCTGCAACGCGAGCACAAAATCGTCCGGCAACCCGCTGCCGCTGAGAAACTCGGTCGGGATCTGCCCGCGAGATTTCAGCCAGGTGTCGAGACCGATGCTGCTTGGCCCGTGATGTGTTGCCGTTTCCAAGCCGATGACTTGGCTGAGATCACAGTTGCTCCAACGAGTCCAGCCGCATGTCAGCCGTGAGGCATGCGTCCCCGCGAACCGAGCCAAACTGAAATCCGCGCCGAGCACGGTCGCATCATTGAGTTGAGCGTTGTTCAAGTCCACTTCGAGAAAGACGGCTCTCGTGAGCGTTGCCTTCGAGAGTTCGCAGCTATTCAAATTCGCTCGCGTGAAGTCCGCCTCGGTGGCGTTTGACTCACCGAGCAACGCCTTGAAGAGATTGGCCCGCCGCAAATCCGCTCGCGAGAGATTCGCGAACTTCAAACTCGCCCGCGTCAGGTCCGCCTCGGTGAGATTCGTCCCGCTCAAATCCGCACGAGCCAACTTTGCCCCGACCAACAACGCTCGCCGCAGATTCATGCCGCGCAGGTCGGTGCCTTTCAAATCCGCCTCGGTCAAATCGAGCAACACGTTCGGGTTCGTCGCTCGAAATTTGGCGAGCGCCTGCTTCCCGGCTTTGACCGCTTCCAAAACTTTGCTGCTCGCCACGTCGAATCCTCACCACGATGCGTTGCTCACCAAGGAAAGGATTCTGAGCAGCCCGCGTCCTGACGGCAAGCACCCGTGCCGCAGCCGACAAGTTCGACAAATGGCAAGGTATGCCGAGTGCGTCAGTCCGGCGTCGGTGGGGATGCTCAGAAGATTCTGGACTTGGTGCGCGACCATGTGTTGGCGGGGGCCAGCTTGCCGACGGTGTGGGTGCCGGGGAAAGAAACTCGCGACGATCGTGAGGTCGTGCGGCAGCGGATCACGGTGGCCGACAAGCGTTGCAAAGTCAAAACGCAGATTCCGTCGTTGCTCAAGCGGTTCGATTTGAGGAAGCCCCAGGAAGTGAAGAGCGCGTGGAACAATGCGTTCGATTCATGGTTGCGGCAACTGGCCGTGGGGACGTTGGACAAAGCCATTCCAGAGCTGGCTCATGAGGCGCGTTACGAGTCTGCGGAGCGGGAGCAAACTCAAGAAGCGGGAGTCGGTGTGCTGACCAGCGTGGCGTTCCTCAGCGAGCTGGGCGACGTGACTCGGTTTCGAAATCGCCGTCAGATCGCGGCCTATTGGGGCTTGGCACACAGCTGCTTCGAGAGCGGCAACAGCGACGATCGCAAAGGTCACATCACTCGGCAAGGCCCTTCACCCATTTGACAAACCGCCACATAGCAGCGAGTGTTTTTCTCGCAGGCCAGTTGCTGCCGCGTCGTGCTATTGCGACGGCGGAAAGACACGCAGACTCCGTTGCACAAACAGAGATCGGCCAAGAGACTGCTGCCCCAATCCCCTCCGGAGCCGCACCGCATGAGTTCCACCGCCGATTTGTCCGCTCAGCTCGACCGATTTCGCGACGACTTCAGCAAGCTTCGTGGCGAAATCGGCAAGGTGATCGTCGGCCAGGACGAGATTGTACGCGGCACGCTGCTGTCGCTGTTAGCCGGCGGACATGTGCTACTTGAGGGGGTTCCGGGGCTGGGAAAAACGCTGCTCGTCCGCACGCTGGCCGATGCCCTCGATCTCAAATTTTCGCGCATCCAGTTCACTCCGG
>SYJG01000120.1 GCA_005798445.1 Planctomyces sp. | reverse complement strand
CAGGGCTGTCTTCAACCCCTCTTCAAACCTTCTGGCCATGCCTCAAAAATCCAACCTCACAAACGCCATCGACTCCACCAACTTCAACCGACTCTCGATCGCCAGATCTACAACGCTCCGTTTCACGGGCAACCAATACAGGCAAACCGCGACTGCTGTGGTCATTGCCACTCGGCCGCCGTGTCGGTGAGCCTGTCCTGGCCGATCTGGATGGCGACGGACAACCAGAGATCCTCGTCGCGGCCGAAGATGGAAAGCTGTACTGTTTGAAAAGGAAATAGAAACGGTCCGTCACTAAAGGCGTTTTCAACTGCACTAGTGGCCGAGCTATTCACCACGCGGCTTCGAATGAAATGTTTTTGGCGAGCGGCAGGACGTCAGCCCTCCGAGTCATTCCTTCTGTTTTGACTCGGAGGGCTGACGCCCTGCCGCTCGCCAAATCGTTCACGACACCCCGGGCGCTGCGCGAGTGACTTTCCAATCAAGCGATTTGCCAGCCTCGGAATTCGACATCGATGCGCTGCACTCGCAAAAAGACCGCGCCGAGTTCGGTGGCGATACTCAGCGGTCCGTCGGTCTTACGTTCGATAAGAAGTGCGACTCCGATACCCAGGCCGAATGAGAAATTCGCACCGAGTGCGGATGGGGCGAGTTGTTTTTCGAGCGTAACGGTCTGCCAATTCGGCTGCTGCGCATCGAGCCATGTCGGCGCGAACTCGATCGACGCGAGTTCCGTTCGTTTGAGCGGCGACTTCAACGGCTCGTTAAATCGGAACAGCGTCAAGCGACAACGAAAGTGATTGAGAAAGAATTGTTCGAAGGCTTCTTTCGTCGAACCGTCCCCACCCACGATCGCGCGCGCGGTGAAGTGCCCGGCTTGAGGATCGAGGATTTGCTGCGAGAGAATCGCTTGAGCTTGAGCCGGAATCGTCACTGTGTTGCCGACACGACTCGACCAAAGTCCGATCGCGACGGAGGAGGGACACTCGTGCCCGTCCCTTCCGTTCGTTGAAGAGTCGGACAAGCGTGGCCAACCTTTGGGGAGTCGTCGTACTCCGAACGGGGTTGCCGGCAGATCGACAAGCGGCGTGGCTCGCCAACCTTTTGGGCTGGCGGGAGCATCGGCGGGCAGCAGTGTTTCGGTCTCTGAGAAATCGGGATGTCGCAACGAACCGTCGCGAAACGGCGGGACGCGCGCGATATCGGGTGCGGGCGGATCGGAGTGCGATCGAAGTTTGTCGCGCGAGGAGTCCCTCCCCGCAGACCTCCCCCAAGGGGAGACAGGGCCGGTCCGTGAATTCTCGCCGAGCAATTTGAAGAGTGGTTCGGCGTCGGTGATGCGGAGTTCACGACCGACTCGATCGCGGAACGTCCCTTGCGTGTCGATGCCGACGAGATGAAAGATCGTCGCGGCGAGATGTCCCGCATCGACGGGATCGGTGGCAGGATACGCTCCTTGCTTGTCGCTGCTGCCGTAGACTTGGCCGCCGGCGATGCCGGCTCCGGCAAGGACCGCGTTCATCACAGGCCCCCAATGATCGCGGCCTCCGTTCGCGTTGATGCGTGGCGTGCGGCCGAACTCGCCGACCGCGACGACCAGCGTTTCATCGAGCAATCCCCGCTCCTGCAAGTCGTCGAGCAACGCGGCGAACGTCACATCGAACTGCGGCGCCAGCACATCCTCCATTCGATCGGCGTTCCGAGCGTGCGTGTCCCACAAGGGGTTGTCGACTCCTCGATCACCAGGAATGCGAGGCCAGTTGACCGTCACGAAGCGGACACCCGCCTCGATCAACCGCCGTCCAAGCAGCACGCTTTGTCCCCACGGATAACGGCCGTAGCGGTCACGCACCGCGTCCGACTCTTCGTCCAGATTGAAGGCTTGCCGAGCACCTCCCGAAGTCAGCAGCTCGACCGCCTGCTGCGTCACGCGATCATGCACCTGCACAACCGCGCTGCGCGGTGAACCATCGAACGTGCGCCCCAGCGCGTCGAGCAACGACACGCGGTTCCGCATCTGCTCGCCGGAGACTCGCGGCGAGTACATCCCGCCGAGCTGGAAATTCTTCTCGGCTGGCTTGCACTCGATGATTTCTGGACTCCACTGTGGGCCGAGGATGCCGCCAAACTGTCCGGCCTCAATGTTGCCGCCGTTGCCGATGAACACTTCCGGCAGACTGACCGCCGAGAGCGACGGCAGGCGTTCGCTCGGCCGTAACATCTTCACAATCGACGCGAGATTCGGCCAATCGGTTGGCTGAGCATTCTCGCCGTCACCGGATTGCAGTTGCCGGCCAGTCAGCACCCAATAGCCGCTTCCGCCATGAATGTTGTTGTTCGTGAACATCGAACGAATCACCGCCAGCCGGTGTGCCCGCAGCGCGGTGCGCGGTAGCAACTCGCAAAACTGAATCCCCGGCACTGAGGTGCTGATCGGGTTGAACGGCCCACGAATCTCGACTGGAGCATCCGGTTTCGGATCAAACGTCTCATGCTGCGGCGGCCCGCCCGACAGAAACAGCATTAACACCGACTTCGCCTGGCCGAACATCCGGCTTTCGTTGGGTGTGCGTGTTTCGGCTTGTGTTTGAGACCGAGACATATCCGCCAGCAGTGCCGTCAACCCCGCCGTCCCGGTGAGAGCGAGTACATCCCGACGCAGCATCGCTGGCAGCTCCCAGTTCGGCATCACGCATCTCCCGTCGTATTTTCACTGAAGAAAATCGACTCTCCGCCATTCGTGTTGATTTCGGTGTTTTGTGAGCCGCAAGGCGCTAGCCGCGGGTTCTTTTCCTCGACCCGCGGCTAGCGCCTTGCGGCTCACGAATTCGTTTTCAACACGAATGGCGGAGAGCCAGAAAATCGACGTAACACTCGACAAATTGATCCAACTTCGGCACACAATCCAACGCCCATCCGAGCGGCATCTTAACCGACATTTCCCCTGTGGGATGAGCCTGGAACCGCTCCAAACTCGGAATGTTCGCGGTTGTCACAACACCGTTTCACCGCATCTCACACGGGGTTCCGTTTTGCTTCATCAAGATCCGCCGGACACCGATTCTCAGAGGCTATCCGAAAAGTGGTTCTTTCTTCTGTAGCCCGGCCCCTTGTGGGTCGGAGGATTTGATTTTCCTGAGGAATTGACGCTCATTCAAAATCCTCCGACCCACAAGGGGTCGGGCTAGTGCGTTTGCAAGTGGATTGAATCAGTGAGGTGTAAGTCCTCGTCGAAGTTGGT
>SYJG01000119.1 GCA_005798445.1 Planctomyces sp. | reverse complement strand
GGATCATGTTCATGATCGCGATGACGTAGGCCAGCGACTTTTTCTCTTTGCCGAAGAAGGTGTTGGTTTGCAGGGTGTGCAGGTCTTTGGTCGTCAGATGGGATTGATGGGAAACATGGGATTTATGACTCCCATGACTCCCATGCTTCCCATCAGTCCCATTCCGGAGATAGTCAAACGCTTCGCACAAGAAGCCTGCTGACCCGCACGCGCCGTCGTAGATGCGCTCGCCGATTTTCGGGGCCACGACACGCACCATCGCCCGAATCAGCGGACGCGGCGTGTAATACTCGCCGCCGTTCCGCCCGGCGTTCCCCATGTTCTTGATCTTGGCTTCGTAGAGGTGGCTCAGTTCGTGCTTCTCGGTCTGCGAACGGAACCGCAGTTCGTCGATGTGGTCGAGGATCTCCCGCAGGTTGTAGCCCGACTGAATCTTGTTTTTGATCTCGCCGAAAATCTCACCGATCTTGTACTCGATGGTGTTCGGCCCGCTCGCCTTCTGCTTGAAACCATGCAGATACGGAAACAGCTTCTGATTGACGAAGTCCCGCAGGTCGTCGCCGGTCATCGCCAGGTTGTGGTCAATCTGCCCATCCTTGTCCTTCGGAGCGGCCCACACGTCCCAACGATACGGCTTGTCGAGGATGAAGGCATACTTCTTCCCCTCCAACGCGGCTTCGTCCGCCTTGTCCTGCTCCAACCCGTCGAGGTACTTCAGGAACAGCAGCCATGAGGTCTGCTCAGTGTAGTCCAACTCACTGGAACACCCGGCCTCTTTCCAAAGCACGTCGTCAATGCTTTTGAAGGCTTGTTCAAACATGGGTGGCGATGTTTCGTCGTGTCTGAAGTTGTGACTCTTGAGAAGGTTCAAAACTCTACAGCGGGTGTCAGCGAATGCCCACCGGGGACCGAATCCCCGTTTTCTCTGGCGTTCTTTGGATTCGGCTACGCCTCAATCCGCAGCGCGACGCGCGAAAGAAAGTGTGTGCAAACACCTCACTGTTCCCGTCGCAGAGCGTCAGAAAAACGCTTCGGGAGAACCTACCAACGCCCCGTTGGCTCAAACGAAAAGCGGCTTACCTGTTGGTTGCCCCTTGCGAGCAGAACCGGATGACATCGCAACTGACAGCATTCTCGAATTGACGTAACTCTTTGTCCCAACGGCCCCCAGCCGATAAATAAATTGTGTCCCCTCACGCTGCTGTTCCCCAAGACCAAGTGAGGCAAGATCGTTCAGGAGAACCTACAACGACCCCCAGCCCTCGAAAGAGGGACTGAGTCCGCCCCGAAACGCACCGAAGCGGGGTCGAACAGCACCCAAACGGGGCTGTGATGGTACTGAAGCGGGGTTGAGACCGTACCGAAGAGCACCGAATCCGCACCGCAGCGGTTCGACAGCCGGCGCGGCGCATGTCATTTACCGGCCGTGATCGAAACGGCGGCTTCGATCGCCAAGCCGATGCGGTCGAGCACGTCGGAGCGAAGGTTGCGTTCGCCCTTCAGCCATTCGGACAAGTTGCGCGCGTCGATGCCGGCCGCCTTGGCGATTTGTGTGATCGCTTTTCCGCTGTCGTGGATGGCTCGGCGTAGTTGTCCGCTGATGGACTTCTCTTCGGCCGCGTCTTGCAGCCGCTCGAATTGTTCGGCGGCTTGTTGCGGGTTGTCGTGTTGCCAAGAGCGTTTGATGGACTCCAACCGCTTGGCGGAAACTCGGCGCTTGGGAGTGGCGTTGGACATGGCGACGTCTTCGGGCGAAAAGCGGGGCGAACAGCACACAAACGGGATTGATAGGATACCGAGTTGCAGTTCAGCCGGCCGCTTGCTCGGCCATGATCCGCCGCACCGCGTCCGCGTTCTCAGCATCCGACAACGGCAGCGAAGCAATCAACATCAACTCTGCCGAGAACGAATCACCCGCGATCGCGCCGAGCCGACTCGACGATGACCAAAATCGTCCGCCGCAATTCATCCGGCAGAGCCGGCCAAGCCGCGATGACCGACGCCAACTCGGCATCGTTTTCCGCCCCGTTTTGCCAAGCCCTTGTCCAAGCGTCCGACTCGCCTTCCGCAACCTCTTTGCTACACTCACTTGCGAGGCAGCATTGCTGCGTTTGCGATGCAGAGGTCGAGGGTTCAACTCCCTTCCGCTCCACTCGCATGGCCTCGCTGACAGGTTTTGTCAGCGAGGTTTTCTCTCGGGCAGAGCCACTGATCGTGATACCGAAGGATTCTCCGTGGCCGTCGATTTCTACGAAGTTCAGCCTGTCTCTGGGCCGCTCCAAGGGAGCATTCGGCCGCCGGGATCGAAGAGTTTGACGAATCGAGCCGTCGTGATCGCGGCGTTGGCGCGCGGCGAGTCGCGGCTGACGAATGTGCTCGACAGCCAGGACACGAGCGTGATGCTCGAGAGCTGTCGTCGGCTGGGCGTTGCCTTCGAACACGATCCGACGACGTGCCTCGTGCGAGTGCCTGGTTGCGGCGGACGATTTCCTGTGAGTCAGGCGGATCTGTGGCTCGAAAACAGTGGCACGAGCATTCGGTTCCTCACGGCGGCCTGCTCGACCGGCGAAGGACGATTCACGCTCGACGGCAATGCTCGGATGAGGCAGCGGCCGATCCTGGATCTCGTCACCGCGCTAAATGCTCTGGGAGCAGACGTCCGCTGCACGACCGAAAGCGGTTGCCCTCCGATCGAAGTGGTCGCGAACGGATTGCCGGGTGGACGAGCGTCCGTCGCGGCGAACATCTCCAGTCAGTACCTCAGTGCGCTCTTGATGGCTGCGCCGTGCGCGAAGTCACCAGTGGAGTTGCAGGTCGCGGGTGGACTCGTGTCCGAGCCGTACATCGACATGACGCTCGGCGTGATGCGGCGGTTCGGAGCGAATGTGACTCGCGGCAGCGACGGCAGCCTGCGGATCGAGCCGACCGGATACCACAGCACCGAGTACGACATCGAGCCGGATGCGTCCGCTGCCAGCTACTTCTTCGCGGCGGCGGCGATCACAGGTGGCACGGTCACGGTGCTCGGCCTGGGGCGAGACTCGTTGCAAGGCGATCTGCAATTCGTGAACGCGCTGGCTCGGATGGGCTGCGATGTCGTCATCGGTGAGGATCGGACGATCGTGCATGGCGAAGAGCTGCGCGGCATCGACATCGACATGAACGCGATCAGCGACACGGCTCAGACGCTGGCCGCCGTTGCAGTCTTCGCGAAGGGGCCGACGACGATTCGCAACATCGCGCACGTCCGGCACAAGGAAACGGATCGCATCGCGGCGGTCGTGACCGAACTCAAACGGCTCGGCCTGCAAGCGGACGAGCGGCCTGATGGGCTGACGATTCATCCCGGATCGGCTCAGCCGGCGGCGATCGAGACCTACGACGACCACCGCATGGCGATGAGTTTTTCGCTGATCGGTCTGAAGTCCCCCGGCATCCGCATTGCGAATCCTGGCTGCACGGCCAAGACTTACCCGAACTATTTCGCAGACCTCGAACGATTGTGCGGACGCTGATGACTGATTCTCAACAGGGAGGCCGCGCGGGCGGAGGCAACTACGGACGCGGCCGATCCGGCGGCGGACGTTCGGGAGGAGGCGGCTACGGCGACCGCCGAGGTGGCGGCGGTTACGGCGGCGGAAATCGAGGACCGCGACGCGGTCCGCCGCGTGGTGGCCAGTACGATCAGCCGCCGAGATTTGAGCAGCGTCCGCGGTTCGAGCCGCGTGAGTCCGAAGACCGTGCGCCGTCGATGCCGCCGGTTCCTCCGGGCAAGACCGCGCGACAAGTCGCGTTGGCGACGTTGCTCGCAGCGGCGTACTCGAACGACTACGTCAACGAGCATCTCGAAACCCAAATCACTCGCGGTGAGTTGCCGCCGATCGAGCGACCACTCGCAACCGAATTGGCGTTCGGAGTCGTGCGTCGCAAGAACACCCTCGACGCGCTGCTGGCGGCGGCGGTCAATCGGCCGCGTGAGAACGTCGAGCCAGCGCTGTGGATGCTGCTGCGGCTGGGAGCATACCAGCTCGCCCTTTGTGACGGCGTCGCTGACTACGCGGCAATTTCCGAGACCGTTGAGCTGGGACGCTGGCTCGGCCGAGACGACTGGACAGGCTTCGCGAATGGTTGCCTGCGTGCCGTCACACGATTGGTTACCGAACAGTCGATCGACGGCCCGTCGTCGTTCGCGTTGCCTCTCACCAGTGGTCGATACTGCCGGCTGTCGCAGCCGATCTTCCCCAATCCCGCTGATCAATCTCTTTCGTACATCTCAAAAGCGTTCAGCCTGCCACACTGGATCGTCGAACGTTGGGCCGAACGATTTGACTTCGACGAACTCTGCCGGCTCGGCTTCTGGTTCAACACGCCGTCTCCGCTGTGTCTGCGAGTCAATCGGCTGCGCACTGATCGCGACACGCTGCTCGCGAAGTTCGCCGAGACCGGCGTCACGGCGCGAGCGGGCGAGTTGCCAACGTCGATCAGGCTCGACTCGCCGACACGCATCGACCAGTTGCCCGGCTTTGCGGAAGGGGAGTTCGTCGTCCAAGACGAGTCCGCTCAGCAAGCCGCCGAGTTTCTGACTCCGCAACCGGGAGAGACGGTGCTCGACCTGTGTGCTGCCCCCGGCACGAAAACGACACACCTTGCCGAGCTGATGCGGAACGAGGGTCGCCTGATCGCGACCGACAGCAGCGAGAGCCGGTTGAAACTCGTGCCTCAAAATGCTGCGCGGTTGGGGCTGTCGATCATCGAGACCGCTGTTGTCACGCTCGAAGGAACCGACATCCCGTCAGGCCCGTTCGATGCAATTCTGATCGACGCGCCTTGCTCGAATACGGGAGTGCTCGGCAAGCGGCCGGACGCGCGCTGGCGAATTCAACCGGATGACCTCGAAGAGTTGTCGCGCATCCAACTACTGCTGTTGCTTGCTGCCGCTGACCGACTAAAGCCCAGCGGTCGCATCGTCTATTCGACGTGCAGCATCGAGCCAGATGAAAACCGTTCCGTCGTCGAAGCCGCGTGTCACTTCCGACAGAAGCTGAAGATCGTCGAGTCGCACGAACTCACGCCGGGACAAAGAGCCGACGGTGGATTTCAATGCTTGTTGCGTGCTGAGCCGACATCGTAGCCACGCTCGCCAAGAGCGTTGGTGGGTTCGAGAAGCACACGCTCTTGGCGAGCGTGGCTACCGTGATCCGATGCCTCGTCACACGAGTTCGCTGATCGGCTCGCCGGTCGCGAGGATCGGCATCGGTCGGCCTTGGTGATCCGGGAAGGAGTGCTCGGTGTCGATGCCGAGGTGGCGAAACATCGTCGCCCAGAGATCGTTCGGTTCCAGCGGTCGGTCCTTTGGATGTTCGGCCTTCGAGTTCGTGGAGCCGACGACCACGCCGGTTTTCAAACCACCGCCACTGACGAAGATCGACATGGCTTGCGGCCAGTGATCGCGACCTGGTTGCATGATTTTCGTTTGTGTCCCGATCTGAGTGTTGACTCGCGGCGTGCGGCCGAATTCGCCCGTGACGATCAGCATGACTTTCTTGTCGAGACCGCGAGCGTAGATGTCTTCGACCAAAGCCGCGATCGCTTGATCGAACAGCGGCAACCGGTGTCGCAGGTCGTTGTACATGTGGCAGTTCACGGCGTGCGAGTCCCAGTTGTAGACCGAATCGATCGGCAAGCCGCCGCTGGGCATCGGGTTCTCCATCGTCATCGTGACGAAACTGGCCCCCGCTTCGACCAAGCGCCGAGCCAAGATGGCTCGCTGGCCCCAGGCATGACGGCCGTATCGAGCACGGAGTTCAGGCGACTCCTTCGAAAGATCGAAGGCGTCGCGGCACTTGTTGCTCGTCAGCAGATCGAGCGCCTTCTTGTTGAACTCGTCGAGCGAGGCCATCGCGCCGAAGCGGTCGGTGTCCTTGCGGAGTTTGTCGATGCCGCCCAGCAGAGTGACTCGGTCATCCAACCGTGTTTCGAGAGTCTTGGAGACGGACAAGTTCTGCACCTGAAACTTCGAATCGTTGGGGTCGCCCCAAAACGTGAACGGGTGCGTGGAAGTCGGCAAGTACGCGCTGCCGAAGGCGAAGACGTCAATGCCCTGGCGTCCGCCGTCCGTGCCGCAAATGTAATTCGGCAGTCCGATGTGCCGGTTCTCTCGCATCTTCGCCACGACGGAGCCGACCATCGGATGGTCGTTGACCGTATCGACCGGCGAATTCGGATTGCGGCCGGTCAGAAATTTCTTGTGGCCTCCGCCGTGATCGGCAAACGTGTGCGCGACCGATCGAATGATCGAGAACCGATCGGCCACTTGAGCCAGTCGAGGCATGTGCTCACAGATGTCGAGGCCAGGAACGCTGGTGTGGATCGGCCGGAATTCACCGCGATACTCCAGCGGAGCCTCCGGCTTCATGTCGAAGGTTTCTTGATGCGGCGGCCCGCCCGGGAGCCAAACGAAGACTACCGACGTGTCCGTGTCCGCACCGACCGCGCTGGCCGCTTCCGCTCGCAACCGCAACATGTTGCTAAGTCCCAGTGCCGCGAAGGCAGTGGACCCAATTTCCAAAAACCCACGTCGAGAAATCGGTCCCGGACAAAACTGGAAGGCAGGCATGGCGAGAAGGCTCCGGCGGAAGGTAGGTCAGCTTTTTCAGACAGACCCGGCGGGCAGTTGAAATCGTCGGTTGTCCGGCAATTGCAGTTCGTAGTCAGTTCGGCTGCTGGGCCTGAACTACGAGATTATCGGACATTTTCGGGGAACAAGCTAACGCCATCTGCGGCTCGCATCAATCTTCGTTCGCGCTTTGGGACCGATTCCGCCGAGCGTGCTGCGAGATCAGCCAGGATCTTCGCAATCGGACGTTGACGCATCCGGGCAAGGTGCGAACGAACCATCAGGACCAGGGTTCGGTCGTGCGACACTTCCGCTCGCGAGACGGCGATACTTCGGCCCGATATAACCCTTTCCGATGACTCTTCCCGGACAGGCATCCGTCTCAGTCACTTCACTCTTGGAGATTCACGTCATGGCAGTGCGCATTCTGGCTACCGTTGTCTCGTTGGGAGTCTTGCTGTTGTGCGTGACCGGTTGTGAGAAGTCGAATGCTGCTGCCGAGAAGCAGACGGCTGCTCCGGTCAAAGTCGAGGTTGCTGCACCGATCGAGCAGGACGTGACGGACTATCAAGACTTCACTGGACGGCTGGATGCCGTGGAGTCGGTCGAGATTCGATCGCGCGTCAGCGGCTATCTGACAAAGGTCGCCTTTGATCCGAGCATCGAACTCGGTGCCGAGGTGAAGGCCGGCGATCTGCTGTTTGAGATCGACGAGCGGCCGTATCAAAACGCTCTCGCGAGCGCCGAGGCTCAGTTGGGCGCGGCGGAGGCTCAATTCAAGACCGCGTCTGCGGAGTTGGCTCGCACGGAAGAACTGGTCGCCACGAAGGCAGCAACGGCCCGTGACTTGGAACGGGACGTCGGTCGCAAAGCGGAGGCCGAAGCGGCGATCAAATCGGGAACGGCGGCAGTGGCGCAGGCTACGCTCGATCGGGGCTTCACCAAGATCGCCGCGCCGATCGCAGGGCGAATCAGTCGGCCGTTGCTGACCGAAGGCAATCTGGTGACGCCCGGCACCGGCACACTCACAACGATCGTTTCGGTCGATCCTATCCACGTCTATTTTGACATCGACGAGCCGACGCTGCTGACGCTGCAAAAACAGGTGCGAGATGGCCAACTCGCAGGGCCGCAAAAAGAGGAAATCCCATTGCTGATGGGCTTGGCCAATGACTCCGGGTACTCGTACCAGGGCAAGCTGGACTACGTCGAGAACCGGGTCGATCCCAACACAGGAACGATGCGCGTCCGCGGTGTGTTCCCGAATCCAAAGCCGGATCGCGGCCCACGAGCACTCGCGCCGGGGTTGTTCGCGCGAGTCCGCTTGCCGCTCGGCAAACCGCACAAAGCGTTGCTTGTCAGCGAGCGAGCGATTGGCCGCGATCAGGGTCAGGCATTCGTGTTCGTTGTCAGCGCCGAGAATGAAGTGGTCTATCGCCGCGTGAAACTCGGCACGCTGCATGATGGACTGCGAGTCATTCTTGACGGCCTGCAAGCCAGCGAGCGGATTGTTGTGAATGGCCTGCAACGGGTGCGACCGGGGGCGAAGGTGGATTTTTGATTTTTGATTTTTGAATTTCGATTGAAGAGACAACGACTTGCCGTTCTCTCAATCGCAAATAGAAAACTTCGAATCGAATTGTTTCCCCTATTGTTTTCAGACAAGGAGCCATGGCATGACGGAAGTCGAGATGAAACTGCGGACAAAGCAGTTTGCCCTGCGCGTGATGAAACTGGTCGGCGCGTTACCCAACACTCAAGAAGGTCGCACGATTGGAAACCAGTTGATTCGATCGGGAACTTCCGTCGGCGCGAATTACCGGGCAGCTTGCCGAGCACGTTCGACGGCAGATTTCATCTCGAAGTTGGGGATCGTCGAAGAGGAAGCAGACGAGAGCGGCTATTGGATGGAACTGATCGTTGAAGGCGACCTCATGGCCGAAAGTCGAGTCATCAGCCTGTTGGGTGAGGCCAGTGAATTGGTCGCGATTATCGTCGCGTCTCGCAAGTCGGCCGCACGTCGCAGCCCAATCCAAAATCAAAAATCAAAAATCAAAAATCGAAACTAACCACCTGTTTTCTAAGTTCTTCATTGACCGCCCCGTGTTCGCCGTCGTGATTTCGTTGGTGATTGTCTTTGCGGGCGGGGCGGCGTTGATGACGTTGCCGATTGCTCAGTACCCGGAGATCGCGCCGCCGACCGTGTCGGTGACGGCGGTTTATCCCGGAGCCAATGCGAAGGTCGTGCAAGAGACCGTTGCCGCGCCCATTGAACAGGAAGTCAACGG
>SYJG01000118.1 GCA_005798445.1 Planctomyces sp. | reverse complement strand
GACCACGTGAGCTTTGACGATCGCGACTTTGTCCGCCGCTGAAAACTGACGTCGTGGTTTCTTCATCATGCGTCCTTTCTGGTGTGACTCTACAACACGCCAGTTTCAAGGACGCTCCATTTTCGAAAAGGGCACTACACCGCCGCAATCACGTTTCCGGCGAGGACCGCTAACGTCAATTGAGAGAATCCCAGGCTATACATGCTCCCCAAATACAGGATGCTCCCCCACTTCGCCGACGCGCCGGGAAGCCCCACAGGCGGATTGAATGCACCGATCCCAAACGCCAGAAAGTACGGAGCGATCAACAGCACCACGGCGGCGATCAGTGGTAGTCGGTTGATGCGGACGTCTTTCCAGAACAATGCTCTCAACATGATTGCCGTTGGCCTCGAATGAAGTCTTTGAAGATGTCGTCCAGGCTGAGGTCCATGACCTCGATGTTGCTGACCGGATTGTCGGCCTGAAGTCGCGAGACGATCTCGTCGGAATACGGGTGCAGCGTGATCTGCCATTCGCGGCGATTGACCTGCTGCCACACGACGGCATCGGAGGTGGCCTGCGGGAGTCGCCCATTGTCCAACACGGCACGCACACGCTTTGTCGAACGCAACAACTCTTCCAGCGGACAATGAACCAGAATGCGACCCGCATTCATGATCGCGACCGAATCGGCCAGCCGGTTCACTTCGTCGAGCTGGTGGCTGGAGAACATGACCGTCCGCCTGCCGCCGCAAATCCCTTTCAACACGCCGTCGAGGAACTCGTCACGCGCGATCGGGTCCAGACCCGACAGCGGTTCGTCCAACACCAACAAATCCGGCTCATGGGCGAGTGCCACGACGAGCGAAAGCTTGGCCAACATTCCTTTCGAGAGCTGCCGCACGAGCATCCGCTGCGGAAGCTCGAACATATCGAGCAGCTCTGAGCACAGGTCGGCGTTCCAGGTGTGGTAGCACGCCCGCGCGAATCGCAGCACCGCTTCGACACTCATCCAACGATAGATGTAATGGACCTCAGGCACGTACCCGACGCGCTGTTTCACCTCGGCCGGCGAACGCATCACGTCCATGCCGAGCACCCGCATGTGACCGCTCGTCGGACGCAGCACGCCCATCATCATCCGCAACGTCGTGCTCTTTCCCGCTCCGTTTGGTCCCAGCAACCCCAACGTCGTGCCGCTCGAAACCGACAGATCGATCTTGTCCACAGCGGTCGTCTTTCCGTACCGCTTCGTCAGACTTTGCAGTTCGATCGCCGATCCGTTGCCGTTCATTTCCGCTTTCCTGCCGCTTGCAGATTCGTGCGCAGCGTCGACTCGAACAACTCGCGCATCCGCGCCGGCGTGACACCCTCGGCAGAGCCCGTGGCAACCGCCTCTTTCAACAGCCGGGCCAGCTTCTTCTCCGCACGACTTCCGACCGCCAACCGACGCTGGTCAACCACAAACACCCCCAAACCGCGCCGCGACTCGATCACCCCTTCACGATCCAGCTCGTCGTACGCCCGCTGCACCGTATTGGGGTTCACGCGAATCTCGACCGCCAACGCCCGCAGCGACGGCAGTGCCTCCTCGGGCCGATACACCCCAGCATCCACCGCTTCCCGAATCTGATCCGCGATCTGACGGAAAATGGGCACGTTGCTCTTCGGATCAATCAACATCGCTTTTTCCTCCTATGGACTAGTGCACTAATGCAGTTTAATTGCCAATCCATCGTCCGGTCAATTGAGAATCGTGAAAAAGAGGCCGTCACTGATTTGCGGCACATGTTCACCGACGCGATGACGCTCGGACCTAGTTCTTTGCATCAAGGAGTCGTAGTGTTTCCACTGCGAGAGTTCTCAACAACGACCATCGAAGAGAAGAACAAGCACGACTCCTCGGATTCTTGAGGCGAACACTATGAAGAAGAAACCTGAGGGATTTCTGAGCTTGCCCCTGTGGCAGAAGGGCATGTTCCTCATACTCTTTGGCCCTCTGACCAACATGGTGATGAACTTTGTGTTTCCCATCGTGGGAAACTCCGAGGCCGCTCGTGGCCAACGATTCGGGCAAGGACTCGTCACGTTCCTTTGTGTCATTGCCGGCGTCGTGCTTGTGATCATCCACTTCGTGCGGGGCACCAGAGACACAACCGATCGCGACGTGGCGAAGCGCGCGAAGTCGAAGTCGGACGCGCCGTCGGGCCGCTCGGCTGGCAAACGCGGCGGAAGTCGATCCGGAAATTACGCGACCATCGGCTGGGGCGTGCTTGGCCTGAGCGTCGTGGTCTCAATCGCGGTATTGATCAGTTTCTTTGTCCCCAGCAACCCAACGAATGTGCCGCACGCTGGCCCTGGCGTGACGAAAGATTCCAACGCGATGAAGCCACGAAAGAGCTATCCCGTGTCGATTGCGGTGCCGGAGCATTCGGTGCTGGTCCCGCCGAATGCCAAACTCACGGCGGGTACTCGGTTGGAGGCGTGTTGGTCGGGAAAATGGAATCCGATCACCACGCTGTCAGAAAACGCCGACGGATCGCTCAATGTCCATTGGGATGATTTCACGTCCGATTTCGACTGCAGCATGGCCCGCAACGAGTTGATCATCCGCAAGGACGTGCTGAAGCAGTTCGGCGAGTTCCCCATTAGCTCGCCTGCTGTCGTGACGCCAACTCCGGGAGCGGAGAATGATGTGGCCAGCGTCGAGCCAAAACCAAAGCGACTCAAAAGCTATCCCGTGACGATTGGCATTCCGACGGATTCTCAAGTTGTCCCCGCCGATGCGAAGCTCCCGCCGGGCACTCGGCTCCAGGCTTGTTGGGCCGGCAAATGGAATCCCATCACTTTGCTGTCGGACAACAAAGACGGAAATCTCACCGTGCGTTGGGACGATTTCGGAGCGTCGTATGACTGCAGCATGCTCCGCAAAGAACTCATCGTCAAAATCGACGTCTTGAATGCATCGCAGGCGTCGCCATGAACGGCATCAACACATTGACCACAGCACTCGTCACTCTGGCTTGTTTCGTCGCGTCGGCGGTGGCCGCTGAGGAGCCGTCAGCGCCATCGGCCGAGCGCGGCAAGGAAGCGGTCTGGTCGGTGGCGAGTCCGCTGAGCATGTCGGTCAACTCGTGGAACACGATTTGGAAACAATGGGGGCTCGCCGATCGGCCGCAGGATTTCGACAAGCTCGCACAGGAGCGCTACGGGTTGCTGCCGTCACCTCGCCGCGACGATCGGTTTCCGCTCGGTCTCAACGAATTGAAAACGGTGGTTGGCCCGGTGCTCAGCAACAATTGCCTGTTGTGCCATGCGGGGAGGATCGCCGGCCAGACGGTGATCGGGCAGGGGAATGCGTCGCTCGACATGCAGTCGTTGCTGGAAGACCTGGCGGCTCGCGAGCTGCTGCCGATCAAGCTGCCGTTCAGGATCGGCAACGGGCGAGGCATCATCGAAGCGGGTGCCGGAACGACCTATCTGCTGCAGTTTCGCGATGCCGAGATGAATCTCACTCCGCTGCGGAAGCTGAAGTTTAGCGATCAGCTCTGCCACGACCTGCCGGCTTGGTGGCTGCTGAAATTCAAGAAGACGATGTATCACGGAGGGCTGGCCGACACCCGTTCGACTCGATCCGGCGTCTCGTTCTTCCTGGCACCGAACAATGGAGCGGAGTTCATCAAGCAGCAGGAGGCGGTCATCGCGGATATCCGTGAGTACTTGCTGACCCTCGAAGCGCCGAAGTATCCGTTTCCAATCGACCGAGCACTGGCCGCGCGCGGCCAGCCTGTCTTCGTCAAGAACTGCGCCGAGTGCCACGGAACTTACGGAACCGAGCGGCACTATCCGAATCGGATCGTCCCGGTGGACGAAGTTGGCACCGATCCCGCGCTGGCCACGTTCGATGGCAGTGCGGACCGCGATTACTACAAGGCGAGCTGGCTGTATCGCGACTCGAGCCCCAGTGGTGAGCCTTACCAAATGCTGAATCACGGCGGCTATCAGACCACGCCGCT
>SYJG01000117.1 GCA_005798445.1 Planctomyces sp. | reverse complement strand
GGATGGCGAGAGTGTCGAACGGATTGCCTTCGAGGAGTTCGAGGCTGGCACCGCCGCCGGTGCTGAGGTGAGTGACGTCGCCCGCGAAGCCCATCTGTTCGATGGCGGCCGCGCTGTCGCCGCCGCCGATGATGCTGATCGAGGAGGATCTGGCAATTGCCTGAGCAACCGCACGGGTGCCGGCATCGAATGGCGGAAACTCGAACGCCCCCATCGGGCCGTTCCAGACGACCGTCTTCACCGACTGGATGATGCCGACGTAGCGTTTGATCGTCTGTGGGCCGATATCGAGACACTCGAAGCTGTTGGGAATCTCGCCGTAGGGAAGCGTCTTCGTCTTGGCGGGATCGGCGGAGTAGTGATCCGGATCGAACCCATCGAACGCATTGTTGTCAGTGGGCAGGACGATCTTGGCGGCTCCCATCGCTAGCAGTTCTTTCGCGAGCGGCACGTCCTCCTGCTTGTAGTAGCTGCGGCCGACCTTCAGTCCCTTCGCGACGGCGAAGGCATAGCCCATCGCTCCGCCGATCAGGATTTGATCGCACTTCGTCAGCAAGTTTTTGATGACGCCGATTTTGTCGCTGACCTTCTTCCCGCCCAGGATCGCGACGAAGGGCCGAGCCGGATTGGCGACCGTCTCTTCGAGATACTTCACTTCCTTCTCGACCAGGAAGCCCATGACTTTCGGTTTGCCGGCCATCGCTTTGGGGACGTTGTACATCGAGGCGTTGGCTGCTCGGTGGCAGGTGCCGAAGGCGTCGTTGCAGTAGACATCGCCGAACGCCGCCAGCGCGTTGAAATAGGCGGGATCGTTCGCCTGCCCCGTTTTCTTCTTGAATTCCTTCTCTTCTTCACCGGCGTTGAAGCGGACGTTTTCCAGCAATAACACGCCGCCATCCGCCAGCGATTTGACCTTGGCCGCGGCATCTGGGCCGACGGTGTCTGATGCGAATTCGACGGGACGGCTCAACAGCTCGCTCAGCCGAGCCGCACACGGCTTCAAGCTGAACTCCGCCTCAAGGCCTTTGCCTTCGGGACGGCCGAGATGGCTCATCAGGATGACTCGGCCACCACGGTCGAGGACCGACTGGATGGTCGGGAGTGCCATGCGAATCCGCAGGTCGTCGGTGATGCGGTCTCCGTCGAGCGGCACGTTGAAGTCCACTCGGATGAGCACGGCTTTGTGGCGAACGTCGATGTCGGCAATGGTCTGCTTGGGCATGTGAACTCTCTTAGGTTGTCAGGCGAGCGGGGCGGCGTCAGCACCCCGGTGCGGTGATGAATAAACCGGGGGGCTGACGCCGCCCCGCTCGCCGATTAAGGGGCATTGAGTGGGTCAAAGCGAGCCTTTGCTCGCACAGTCGTCAGGTCTGTTACAGGTGTGGCACACGGTGGTTTGAGGTTTGTCGTTCCGGCCGGTGGACTGCGATCCAACCACGCCGGTTGCACCGTTTGAGCGTGGTCGGAATGTGGCAGAACCGGCAGGGAAACTCAACGGAGCAGAATCGTCAGACGCGGATGGACCGGCATGTCGCGCTCGTCCGGCTGTTTGTTTTTCAACGAATGTGCGCGCGGCATTTGACACGCGGGAAACAGCAGTCGCGGCGGTCCTGCCTCGGCTGCGTGTCGCAGCACATGCGGTCGAGCAAACGTGAGAAACCGGAGTCATCGTCACGACACGTCGTCAGCGTCACGAGCGATGCAGTCGATGAACGAGACGCCTCACTCTGCGTAGGTTGGGATTCCATCCCGACCCGTTTGGATTCATCCGGCCATGCGGGTCGGGACAGAGTCCCAACCTACATGCGACTGCGTGCTGACGATTCAAGGGCGTCAGCCGCGCGGTTGTTGTGAGGCGAACAGAATCCAACGCCCCATCGGTCAGGCTGGAAAGCCTGACCTACTTCAGCCAACGGAAGCCCAGTCCCATGTCGCTTCATTCTTGGTTACGCTCATTTCGTGCGCGCACCGCTCGCAATACCGCTCGCCGAGTTGTTCCTGTTCCGCAAGCCAATCAATTGGCCGAGTTGCTGGAACCGCGATGCTTGCTGGCAGTCACGCCGCTGATCATCGACGACACCAATCTTCTGGTGCAGTTGGAGAGCAGCGACAACGTCACCATTCAAGCTGACGCTTCTGGCAATCTGGAAGTGTTGTCGAATGGCTCGTTGGTCATCGCGACGCCTGCGGTTGCGGTCAATACGCTGACGTCGATCAGCGTCTTTGGCGGCGACGGGCCGAATCGAATCGACCTGACGAACGTCACCACGGCTGCGTTTGATCCGGCCTTGACGATCACCGTCAACGGCGGCGATGGCGGCGACACAATTCTCGGCAGCGAGTTTGCCGACAGCTTGATCGGCGGCAACGGGGCCGATTCCATCACGGGTGCGATGGGGGACGACACGCTCGAAGGGAGCAATGGACTCGATACGCTCTCTGGCGGAGGCGGAAACGATTCGCTGTTCGGAGGAGATGGTGCGGACTCGATTCACGGCGACGCGGGGAATGACACGGTTATTGCTGGAAACGGAGCCGACCAAGTCTTCGGAGATGCCGGTCTCGACTCGCTCAATGGCGGCGACGGCACTGACACGCTGAGCGGCGATGC
>SYJG01000116.1 GCA_005798445.1 Planctomyces sp. | reverse complement strand
ATCGCGGTCACGATGGGTTTGTGTCGTTTCATCGGAAGGATGAACAGGGCGAGCATCAAGACCTTTTCAGCGTGCCGGCGAGAACATTGGACGGCGTGTTTCCTCAGTTGTCGCCACTGCTCGAAAACGATGCCTACTTCAGTATCAACGGGTTTTATCGAGCGGGGTGGGGTGGGGCTCGCAATGCTCCAGAAGGAACGAACCTCCAACGTGCTCATCGAATCGGTGCTGATGTTCGCTGGCTGACGTGTTGTTTTGCGGACATTGATTGTCACTCACTCGGCATCGAAGTTGGAACTGCGATCGGTCACATCATCAACGCACAAGACGCGGGATTGATTCCGCCGGCGTCGATGCTCACACGAAGCGGACGAGGTGTGTGGGCGTTCTGGTTTCTCGCAGATGGTTCTGGTTTACAGCGAGCCTGGCCGGAGCGTGTGCAGTTGTGGTGCAAGCTCCAAACGGTCATCGGTCATCGGTTCGCGTATCTCGGAACGGATGCGGCAGCGCGGGACGTGTCTCGGATCACTCGCATCGCGGGAAGCATCAACAGCAAGTCGGCATCAAAGGTGGCGTACTGGGTTCAGCACAATTCCGCCGGCAAGAAATACACATACAGCCTCTCGGAACTTGCCACGACTCTCGGCGTGGAACTCCCGAATCATCACCCAGCGATTGAACGCACGGTGAGCAAGTTCACGGAGCGAGCACAGAAAGGTGCTCGAGCGCGATGGGTCAAAGACCTTGATCGGTTCCGCCGGCTTGAAGAGATGCGAGGCACTTGGAAACCGGGAACGAGAAACGGAGCGGCGTTCGTGCTGGTCAGCATTCTCCGATCACTCAAAGGTGATGCGGCCTTGCCGGATGACGCGATCGAAATTGAAGCTCGCAAGATGTTCAATCGGTGCGAACTCGTCCCAGGTGAAGAGAAGCCGTTTGCATGGCGGGAGGTGCAGGCACTGCTGCGTGCGACGAAAAGCAAAACCCGGCGTCCACTGTCGCACAAGACGATTGCCGATCGCCTGGACGTGACTCCCGAAGAATCTCCGATCGTTGGATGGCCGCCGGCGACTCGATTTGGCGTGCAGCGGGTGGAAGAAATCTCCAAGCTCACACGACCGGAACAGCGATCGAAGCGGCGTGAATTGTTGCGGCAACTCATCGTCACGAATGGCGGCAAAGTTCCCACGGCAGCGGTGTGTGCCGAGTACCTCGAAACGGTCGGCATCGAAGCCACGGCAATGACGATTCTGGCGGACCTCAGAGCGATCGGCCACGAGTCTCCCAGGTCAAAGAAGGCTCGTCGTCGTGTGCGCACAAAAAATGTCCGCAAACTCTTTTCGGAATGACGTTTGCGATCAGTTTTCTGAACTCATTTCTAGTTCCAAGCTAATAGGGGGGGTTCCCGGCTCCGGCCCCCGGACCATCTTTAGACCCCGGATGCAGACCGGAAAACGGGAAAAATGTAGGCGGCGGCAATTCGAGAAAATTTGGCCGGACCTCCAAGAACAAGAACAACTTCACCCCCAAGCCGGTCACTGTCTAAGCAAGAATCACTCCCAAGCGAGCCCCCCCTAGCCGCCCCCCCCTATTAGCTTGTTTCTCTACATCGACTCCGATGCCTCGCAAATTTTGGCCGGCAAGTCGTCGTCGATCGAGCGTCTGACCTCGTAAAACGCTCTAGGATCGACGGTGAGGCATCGGGACGACCAACGCCACGTCCCGCAAACGAACCCCACTGGCGAGAATCTGGCGGCCACCACCGCAGCGAACATTCCGCCAACGATTGGTTCCTCCCTGGAGGTTTCAACGGGCAGGGTCTAAGCCATCGCCGGCGAATCGTTGTGATGGGTGGCGAAAATCCGGCGGCTAGGAGGTGCTGGGGTAGGGGGGCATCGAAGGTCCTCCCAGCGGCCCCCCCCCTAGTTTTTCGAGGTTCTTTCCGAGGGGGTGGGGGCCTGCGGGCTTCGCCAGAAGCATCGTGGCAAATTTGTGTCCGACCAGTTTTTTCAACCGGCAACTCACCGGATCAGCCAGCTTTCCGGCGTGTTGAAACCCACGTTCTTTCGATCGTTGCCGTCGTGGTGAGGCACTCGAAAACCAATTCGCTGATGCTCTTACCGGTGTCGAATGACTGCAACTTGAGCGACTTGATTAGATCGGCAGGTAGTCGGACCTGTACTGGCGTTTGTGGTCCTGACCATTCCTCACGAGCATCGCGGCTGGTTCGGCTCGATCGTTCAACGGGTTCAGAGAGGCGGGCAGCGGGTGCTACATCCTGTCTCGAACCTCCCAGCGGTTGCATGGTTGGACGAGTCAGCGGAATCTGATTGATCCCGAATTGAGCGTTGAAATCGTCAGCCATCGTGCCGACTCCGAGGAGTGAAGGTTGCGAGTTGTGCAACGTATCAACTTCATCGACCAACGGTGCGGACATCCTTCCGGCAAGTCAGCCAGCCATAACGCAAATTGCCGAGGCGGCAAACTCGCCAGCGTCCATGCAAGCCGGCATCTCGATCAACAGGTTGGCTTTATCGGCGGCGTACTGGCCAGCGCGGTGGCGAGCGTGTTCGTCGGCAATCCGGCAACTCGATCACGTCAGCAAGCGGTTCGGTTGTTCGGCACATTGGCCGGCGTGGTCGCTCACTGATTGAACAATCCGACCAGCCATCGCGCGAGCGTGATGGCCACCACAAGCAACGCGCCAACGGCGAGCTGACGTTCGCGAAGTGAAAAAGGGGGCATTCGGCAACTCCCGCAGCTCGGAGCGTATTCGTTTCCGTGTGCTCTGTAACCAATGGAACCATTGGGGACAAACCCCCTGTCCGGTCGATTGACTCTATACGCCAAGCGGCGTATACTCCGACTCACACACAAGGGGACGAACCATGAAAGCGATCGGCTACATCAGAGTTTCAACAATCGGACAAGCGGTGGAAGGTGTTTCCCTCGAAGCACAGCGGGACAAGATCACGGCCTGGTGTGCAGCGAATGATGCCGAACTCTCTGGCGTGTTCGTCGATGCCGGCATCAGCGGCAAGCGATCAAAGAACCGTCCGCAACTCCAAGCGGCACTTGATGCGGTCTGCAAAGCCGGTGGCGTGCTCGTGGTCTACAGCCTGTCCCGCCTGGCTCGATCGACGAAGGACACAATCAGCATCAGCGAGCGTATCGAGAAAAGCGGTGCCGACCTGGTGAGCATCAATGAGAAGCTCGACACAACGACCGCCGCCGGCAAGATGGTGTTTCGACTGTTGGCGGTGCTGGCAGAGTTTGAAAGCGATCAGATCAGCGAGCGAACACGATGCGGCCTGGCGTTCAAGCGGTCGCAGGGCAAGCGAGTCTCTCGCAAGATTCCATTCGGTTTCGACCTGGCGGCTGACGGCGACACGTTGGTCAAGAACATCCAAGAGCAAGAGGTGCTCACCATGATCCGAGACCTCCGACAAGAGGGGCTGACGATGCGAGCGATCGCGGCGGAACTTACGGCAAGGGGTATCCAAACGAAGGAAGGACACGTCGAATGGAAACACAGCATGATCGGCAAACTGTTGGCGCGGGCAGCGTGAGAGCGGTGAAGCTCGATCGACTGGCGGCGGCACTCAAACAACTCCCAGCACATCGACAACGAAAGGCAATGGCGATGCTGATGAACGGTGACGAAACGCGACTGGCGAAGCGGTTGAAGGAAGCGATTGCGGCATCAGGTGCAACGCATTACGCGATCGGCAAACAGGCCGGAATCAGACCGGACCTTCTCGATCGTTTCATGCGTGGCGAACGTGACCTACGTTTGGCATCTGCCTCAAAGATTGCGAACGTGCTCGGACTCGATCTTGTGTCTGCCAAGCTAAGCCAGTCGGCTACCGCCGCGCCGGCCCCCGCCAGGCAGACGGCGACAACCGTAGCGAGGGAAATGCCAGTCAAACGAGTCTTGGCAAACGGAAAAGAAGGGTTCACGTTCACGAAAGCGGTCATCGTCACTCATTGCGCGCTGTTAGGCCGAAAAGAAACGGCGGTTCGAGCCTACCGCATTGATCCCGTCGCGCCGTACGCCCAATACGAAAAACATTTTTTCATTTACTTCTACGAACCCAAGCGGCGCAGTCTTCGCCGCTACGACGTACACAACAACAACCTCACGTTTCTCACTGTCGAAGTCGCGGGGCGGACAGTCTACGACAGCCGAACCGAAGTTCCTTGCGACATGCAGCAATGGAGCGAAACAAATGACAAATGGAAGCTTCGCAGATTGCG
The DNA here is from genome assembly GCA_005798445.1 of Planctomyces sp. GTDB lineage: Bacteria > Planctomycetota > Planctomycetia > Planctomycetales > Planctomycetaceae > SXKJ01. Next base: position 14,850 of record SYJG01000116.1, on the reverse strand, counting down.
GGGGGAGAGATGACGCCGAAAGCCACCTACCGAAGCGGGGCCGACGTGCTCGACGGCTGGCGCGATGACGTGCTGAGCGGCAAGCCGCCGACGTTCTATCCGATCGGAGAAGGGGAACTCAGTCGCCTCGAAATCGGGCCGGGACTGGTGACGTTGCTCGGCGGCGCGCCGGGATCTGGCAAAACCGCGTTCACGATGCAAGCCGTGGTCGATGCGTTGCGGCTGACGCCGACACTGCGGGCGGTGGTCTGCAATATCGAGATGCCGCCGGGCGTGTTGCTTGATCGGCAACTGGCTCGGCTGTCGGGAGTGGACCTCACGACGATCCGTTATCGCCGGCTGACGGCGGAACACTCGGAACGGATCGACGCGGGGCTGACGACGCTGGCTGAAGTGTGCGACCGGCTGGCGTTCGTGCGACCGCCGTTTGACCTGGCCAACATCGCGGCCGTGGCCGATGAGTTCGACGCGGGGCTGATCGTGCTGGACTACATCCAACGAATTCAACCGCCGGGCGAACATGGCGACAAGCGCGGCTCGGTCGATGCCACGATGAACCATCTTCGGGCGTTCGCTGACGCGGGCGTGGCGGTCGTCGTGCTGTCGGCAGTCGGACGAACGAAGGACAAGCAAGGCCGGTCGAGCTACTCCGGCGAAGGGCTGTCGCTGGCATCGTTCCGCGAATCGAGCGAGTTGGAGTTCGGGGCCGACGATGCCTTTATCCTGACACCGGACGCGGATTCGGAAGTGATCCTGCGGCATCTCAAGAGCCGCAACGGTGAATGCCTCGACCTGCGGCTGACGTTCGACAAGCCGCTGCAACGCTTCACGCCGATCGACGCCGCCAACGTGCCATCGAACGGCGAGCGACCGGGCAAGCTCCGATCGGCGATTGCCGAACTGTGGGCCAGAACGCCAATGGGCCGCGAAGACGTTGACGATTGGGGGGCCAACTGATGACCCACGGACATCCGCCACGATTGCCGGGCTGTTCTGTGTTGCCGCCGATGAACCCTCGACCGTCAACCGCGAACAACTCACCGAAGGACAAGCCGAAGAAACGAGCGACCGGCGACAGGTTCGCGACGATCAACAGTTTTGTTGATTTCACGCTCGGCAGTCTGACACGGAACGAGATGGCGGTTTGGTTGGTGCTGTGGCGTGACACCAAAGACGGGACGGCGAGAACTTCGCAAACGGATATTGCTCGGCGGGCTGGCATCGGACGGCGAACGGTTGTTCGGATCATCGACAAGCTGGCATCCAAGGGACTGTTGCGTGTCGTTCATCGCGGCGGACTGAATCGCGGGATGAATGTCTATCGCGTTCTGCCGCTCGAAAGGCCGCCGTGACGTGTGCCAAGCTGCTGACACCTTGACGTGTGCCAATTCGTGACACTTCTCGGTGCCATCTAGGTGGCACATATCCCAGAAGGGACCATAAGCGAATGGTCCGCTGCCTGACGGCAGGACCATTCAGAAACAGAAAGAGAACGCGACCATGCCGACCGATCCCGCGATTCTCGCCCAACTGCAAACGCTGTGGGGCGAACCCGTCACGCCGATGACAGCCGAAGCGGACTCGGAAGGGGCGTTCGTGCCGAGCGAGTGGCAATCGTCGTCGATCCTGCCGGCTCGGTTGGCTGACACTCCGGCAACTTGGGACGCCTCGACGGCAGAGCTGATCGACTGGTTTCAAACCAACCGGGATCGGCTGCCGGTCGAGTTGTTTTGTTTGTGGCCGGGTGCGTGGGTGGTCGATGCCGCGTTGTTCTATCGGTCGCTCGACGGGGACATCGACAGCGGGCCGGACGGACCACGGGGCCGGTACGGCGGGCTGGCTCACGACCTGAAATGTCTGCGGAAGGCAACTTGTTTTTCCGAGCTACAATGTCGATGATGTACACGAACGGTTGACACAGCCAATGGAACGGGAAAAGTGATCATGCAGCAAATTGGAATCAAAGAAATTCGAGACAACCTGGCGGACGCGCTCAACCGAGTGGCCTACGCGGGTGAACGAGTGGTGTTGGCTCGACGCGGCAAGGGAGTGGCGGCATTGGTGTCGATGGATGACCTCGACTTGCTCGAAAAGCTGGAAGATGAGGCGGATGTACGCGACGCCAAACGAGTGTTGGCGGAAATGAAGCGGAAGGGGCAGAAGGGAACGCCGCTGTCTGCCGTCAAGAAACGCTTAGGGATGAAGTAGCATGAGTTCGCGGCGTTACGAAGTGATCTTGTCTCCAAAAGCGGAAAAGCAATTAGACGCATTGCCAAAGCCGATTCAGCGACGCATTGCGGAAGCGGCGGAAGGGCTGGAAACGAATCCGCGACCGCACGGAGTCAAGAAATTAGAAGGGGCGGACAATCTCTGGCGAATTCGCGTTGGTGATTATCGCCTTGTCTACACGATTGAAGACGATCGACTGATTGTGCTGGTCGTCAAAATCGGACATCGCCGGGAAATCTACCGAGGGTGAATCATGGGAACCGTCTTCAAACGAACCTCGACGAAGCCGCTGCCGGTCGGGGCGGAGTTGTTTTCTCGCAAAGGGCAACGGCTGGCGAAGTGGCAGGACACCAAAGGCCGAACGCGCACGGTTGCCGTCGTTGTGCCGACCGAAGGAAAGTTCGTCGGACAGGAACGCATCGTTGTCGAGACTCCGACATTCTTCGCCGACTACCGGGACGGCAACGGGCATCTGCGGCGAGTCGCCACGGGCTGCAAAGACGAAACGGCGGCGCGGGCGGTGCTGGCGGGACTTGAGAAGCGAGCCGAAAAGGTGCGGTCGGGCATCATCACGACCGCCGAAAACGCGATGGCCGATCATCAGCACACCGCGTTAGCTGATCATCTCGCCGAGTTCATCGCGACGATGCAAGCGGCCGGGCGGGCGGAGTCTCACGTCACGGGAACCGAGCGGCTGATTCAACGAGTCATCGACGAATTGAGCCTGCGCCGGCTGTCGGACATTCAAGCCGCAAAGGTCGAACGCTGGCTCGGTCAACAAACGCTGGCACAACTGGACAAGCCCGCGATGGGGGCACGGACTCGGAACAGCTATCTCGTCGCGCTGCGGTCATTCTGCAATTGGTGTGTCGAGCGGGATCGGCTGCCGTTCAATCCGCTGGCCAGAATCAACCACGCTGATGAGAAAGTCGATCAACGCCGGCAACGTCGGGCACTGACCGAGGCGGAGTTGTCCAAGCTGCTGATCGTGGCTCGCCTGCGACCGCTGGCCGAGTTCGGACGCGAAACGGTCACGACGCCGAGCCAAGACACGAGGACGCGGCAGAAGCGAAGCCGTGCGACCTGGACGCTCAAGCCGTTGAAGTTCGATGAACTCCCCGACGCTGTGGAACTCGCACGGGAGCGGCTGAGAGACAATCCGACGTTCCTGGCTCGGCAAGAGCGGCTCGGCATCGAAAGAGCGTTGGCCTACAAGCTGGCCGTCACGACCGGACTGCGACGCGGTGAACTCGCATCGTTGACAGTCGGGCAACTCGACCTCGACGACGACTTTCCGCATGTCCGATTGAAGGCGGCGGACGAAAAGAACCGCCAAGGGAATTCGATCCCGCTTCGCCGCGACGTGGCTGACGAACTGCGGGAGTGGGTATCGAGCCTGCGAAACGGCGGGGCCGACTCGGCGAACGTGCTCGCCTTTCGTCGTGATGCTGTCGCGGTCGAACTCCCCGCCTCAACGCGGTTGCTCACGATCCCGAAGGCGTTCTGCCGGATTCTCGACCGCGACTTAAAGGCGGCGGGAATCCCGAAGCGTGACGACCGAGGCCGCACGATCGACGTTCACGCCTTGCGGCACACGTTCGGCACGATGCTGAGCGTCGCCGGAGTTGCTCCCCGCGTTGCTCAAGCGGCGATGCGGCATTCGAGCATCGACCTGACGATGAACGCCTACACGGACCCGCGATTGCTCGACGTGCAAGGCGCGGTCGAATCGCTGCCGTCGATTTCCACGACGACATCGGACCCAAACGAGAACCGGCAACGCATCGCGGCCGGAGCGGAAACTTTCACGCCGTCTGCCGTGGCAGTTCTGGTGGCAGTTCCGACTGACTTTTCGAGAGATTCGCAGTCAACGGCTGTCACCTTGGACGCATTTCCGACCGAGACGACGTTCGCGAAGACGCTCGACGCATCTTCCGACAGAGCAACAAAAAACGCCCGCTGTTCGATGAAAACAGCGAGCGTCTCAAAGGGTGGCCAAGCGGACTTGAACCGCCGACCTCCGGATCCACAATCCGGCGCTCTAACCAACTGAGCTATGACCACCATTGGCGGACGCGGCTCGCAAAAAACGGCTGCGTCGGTCGAGGGCGGAAAGTACCGGGGCAAGCGGATGCTCGCAAGCATTCCGACGCCAGAACCACTCGTTGAGTGAGACTTTGCATGGCCTTGGCAGAAGACTTATCCAAGGAGTTCGACACAGGCACGTTGAAAACGTGCCCCACATCATTGTGGCTTCGACCATTCGCGCAGGCTGTTGAGGTCCGTAAAGGGCGACTTCACGGCGTGATCTGACTCGAAGCGATGCGCTGTCATCCACGCGAACGTGGTTTGCTCCGTGCTGGACGGATCGGGATCGGGTAATGGCTGGCCATCGGCTTCGGCGTAGATCGTGCGGACGACTGGAACGCGAGCGGATGCCTTGGGGACAAGGTCGTAATCGGTGCCGCGTGTCTGCACGAACCAGGTATTGTCGCGAAAGCCGCTCGCCAACCGGCGTCGTGCGGCGGCCAGTAGTGTGGCACGTTCCGAGTCCAACAACTCTTTGTTGGAGTGAATCGCCTGCGACAGCTTCTGGGTTTCGGAGACATCGAAGCTGACCCACCCATACGGCGGCAGAAATGCTTCCAGTTTGCAGTGCGATGGTGAACTCTTAGGAAATGCATTGAGTCCATAGGTGACTCGCGTGGGTTGTCCCAGCAAGCGGCCCATCGCAGCGCAGAATCCGTGATAGTCGCTGCAATGCCCGCGCAGGTTTTCGAGTCCATGAACGGAACTGGCCTTTAAGGACGCCTTGGAGTGATCGTAGGCGAAGTGACCATCGACCCACGTCAACACGGTGTCGAAATCCTGAAGCGGTCCGCGACGTTGCGGCACAATTTGGGCCAGGAGTTTTTCAAAACGTACGTCGGTCACTACCGCTTGTGACTCGCTGCGGCGATAAGCGGCAAAACTCTCCGGCCAACGTGTCACCGATTGAACGCGAGCGGAGTCCAGTTGCCAACGTAGCTCCCACGTTCGGACCCGGAACTTGTGCCGGATGACTTGCGCGCCCTGCGGATTGGCAAACTCAAAGTACGCGAACCGATTGCCGAACAACGACTCGTCTGCGATCTGCGGTTTCACGGCGTCGGGAAACACGGTCAACTCCGTCGCGAGCAACTCCTGCCCGTGATCGCTGGGTGGGATCGGAAGCCAAACACGCAACGTCTTCGTTCGATAGGGAGCGGTCACGGTCACCAGGAACTCGACGTTATACGTGACGGGATTCCGCCGTTCCGCCGAGTAGGGCTGCCGGGGGTCGAGTTCGGGAGTTTCGTCCGCAGCCAACAGCAAACCCCAGCCGAGTAGACAGACCAAGGTCAGGATGCGTTTCATGGAAACTCTCGCGGCCGGGAAAGTGATCGTCGAGCGGGGTGGCACTAGCCTCCGGTGATTCGGAATCAGTATTCAACTGCGAAACACCGGCGGCTAGCACCGTGCCGCTCACCAACACGATGAGTATTTGTGTCTCGAATCGCAACCGTGGCTTGCTACCGTTCCGGACAGACGCCGTTTATTCTGAGTCCATGAACGACTCACCTCTACGAATAATCGTGCTGGTTCGCGGCGACGTGGATCGGCTTCTGCTTGCTGGCGAGGAACTGGTTGATTTTCTGCGTTCTCAACCAGGTGTGCAGGTCGTCGCGTATGTCGACTCGGAAACGATCTCGCTCGACGAGATTGAGGCGGACCTCGTGCTAGTACTTGGCGGAGACGGATCGATCCTTCGCGCCTGCCATCAACTCGGCCGAAATCAGCGGCCTGTGCTGGGAGTCAATCTCGGCCGCTTGGGCTTCCTCGCCGATCTGACGCCCGACGAATTCCGCGAGATGTTTCCGCAACTGGTCCAGCGTGAGTTTCGTGTCGTCGAACATCTGATGTTTGAATGTACGCTGTACCATGCCGATGGATCGGTGGAAAGATATCTGGGGTTGAACGAGGCTATCATCAGCGCGGCGAGTTCGTTGCAGATGATCGAGGCTCGGTTGTCGATTAACGGGGAATCGGTCACGGCCTACAGTTGCGACGGCCTGATTATCAGCACGCCGGTCGGCTCGACGGGACACAGCCTGAGCGCCGGCGGCCCGATGCTGCGGCAGAATTTGCAGGCGTTCGTCATCACGCCGATTTGCCCACACACACTGACGAATCGCCCGCTGGTCGATGGGTCCGACGGCCTCTATTCGCTCAAGCTGGCAGACACTTCCAACGACGCTCTGCTGGTCATTGATGGCCAGCACCGCTGCGAATTACACGTTGGGGACACGGTCGAAATTCGGCGTGCTCCGGTGACATTTAAGCTCGCGAAGCTCCCCAGCCGGAGCTACTACACGACGCTGCAACGCAAACTTGGTTGGAGCGGCCAGCCGCTTTATCCCAGCCGGAAGTGAATGAACTTGAGCAGAAAGATCCGGCGGCTAGTGCTCTGTCACGGCTAAGAATTGGGGTTCACGAAATGAGCCGCCGGGCGCTAGCCCCGGTTTATCTCGCTCGAACCGGGGCTAGCACCCAGCGGCTGATGTGGCCAACCCCAATTCTTTGCTTAGACAACGCACTATCGCCGTGACGTTCACTCCACGTAGATGAACTCATTTAGGCTCATCAAGACCTGCGCGAAATCGCCCCAAGCCAATCCCCTCGCCTGTGCTTGACCGGCGGACTGATAGCTCGCGGACTGTGCTTGGATGAATTCCGTTGTCTCTGCCAACTCCGACTCCGTTGGCAACCGGCCAGCCGTGGCGAGGTAGCCTTGGCGGATTGCATCGGCTAGTGACTTCTCCGCAAGCGGAGCCAAGCGGCGACCGAACGTCATCGCCCAGGATCGCACATGAGAATTGTTGAGGAAGAGCAGTGCTTGCGGAGCAATCGTCGTGCTGGGGCGTTCGCCCACGCTGACGAGCGGTTCGGGGGAATCGAAGAGCTGCATCATCGGCACCAGCCGGCTGCGCTTCACCATGAAATAGATGCTGCGACGTTTGTGGCCATCATCGAGCGTCCCTGCACCGAATTGAGTTCGATCCAACTCGCCGCTGACCGCCAGCATCGAATCGCGAATGACCTCTGCTTCCAGCCGCCGCGGTGAGTGTCGCCAATGAAATTGATTCTGCGGATCGATCTTCGACTTCGCGGCATCGAACGCCGAGCCTTGCTGATAGACCGCGCTCAGCATGATGAGCTTGTGCAGCGGCTTCAGCCGCCACGCGGGAGATCCGTCTTTAGGTTTTGTCATCAGGGCCGCAGCCAACCAGTCGAGCAATTCCGGATGTGTCGGGCGTTGCCCCATCGCTCCGAAGTCATTCGGGGTCGAGACTAGCCCCACATGGAAGTGATGCTGCCAAACACGATTGGCGATGACTCGCGCCAGCAAGTGGCCGGGGCCTTGATCGGTATCAGTGATCCAGTTGGCCAGCGACTTGCGACGGTAAGAAGTAGTCGCCCCCGCCGGTGCGGTTTCGAGCCAGCGCTTCTCGCGGTCGGGCGAACGCATCAGCACCTGCAAGAATCCTTGCGGAGCGACATCCACCTTTTGAGTCGTGTCGCCGCGATACAGGAAGTGCGACTGCTCGAAGAAGTCCGCCCCTTGCGTGTGATGGCGGATTGGCTTCACCCCTTCGCTGCACACCATGACTTTCGCGAGCTTCGGCTTCGGCTCTTTCGCCGCGTGTTCCTGTACGGCGGCATTGAGCTTTTTCCATTCGTCGTCCCGTCCGCGATACCACGTCATCAGCTTTTCGACTTCGCGCGGCGAGCGTTGCTCGGTCGGCTTCTTGAGTGCGGCGATGATGTCACCAAACGTCGCCGCCGCATCGAGCGGTACCGCGTCCTTGGCAGTCGCGACACTCAACCGCACGCGGCCGAGGTTGTGTTTGTTGTTGCCGTTGAACGCCAGAGTCACCGTGATCGTCGAGCCTCCCTCGAAGCCAATCGGCTTCTCGAATTCGAACCGCGCCGCATGATCCTTGCCGAACTGCGGATCGACCGCCCATCCGGTTTTCGGATCGCCATCAATCGTCAGCTTGACCGACAGACTCGCGTTCTGATCGAACGTAGAAACGGGATTGAGCAGTTTCAAATTCGTAGTTCCGCCTTTAGGCGGTTCCGATCCTTGAGCCGTCGCACCGCCTGAAGGCGGAACTACGAGCGGCGTGATCCCAACCTTCACGTCAGTCAAATCAAAGTTTGCATTATCCGCACGCCCCGGCCCGTTCTTCACCATGCTCGGATGCGTGAGCGCCTCCAACCGCAGCGAGGTCAGCCCGACCAGATCGGTTTTCGCGACCAGCGTGTATGTGTCGAAATCCGGATTCTTGCCGCTCGCGAGAATTGAACCGTCATCCTGCTTGGTCAGCTTTGTGCCGCCGGAGGACTTCGCTTCCGCCACGTCGAGAATCATCCACTGCCCCGCGTCACCCATCTTGAGCACACCGGCTGCGTTCGCTTTCTCCCATTCAGCAAACCGTCCCGGCAGCTTGTCCTTCTCAAATGCGGTCAGCGAGGCCACGAGCGGCTTATGCTCGGCATCGAACGTTCCCTTCTCTCGCTTGTACGTCGCCGGATCGAGGTCGAGGTCGATCTCGCTGCGAACGGTCGTCGTGAATGACGAGAGCATCCGGTAGTAATCGGCAGTCGGGATCGGATCAAACTTGTGGTCGTGACAGCGAGCACACCCCACCGTCAGTCCGAGAAACGCGGTACCGGTTGTCGCCGTCATATCGTCAAGCGCGTCGTAGCGAGTCCGCTCGACTTCGTTCGCCGTGATCTGAGTTGGAAACACCCCCGCGCCGAGGAATCCGGTGGCCATCATCGCCAGCGGGTTGCCCGGCTCGAATTCATCGCCGGCGAGCTGCCACTTCACGAATTGATCGAAAGGCATGTCGGCGTTGAGCGCCTTGATGACGAAATCGCGATACCAGTACGCGAACGGTCGATCATAGTCCTGCTCGAAACCGTGGCTCTCCGCGAACCGCGCGACATCCAGCCAGTGCCGGCCCCAACGCTCGCCGTACTGCGGCGAATCCAGCAGTGTGTCGAGCACCTTCTCGAACGCATTCGGAGCAGCGTCATTCACGAACGCTTCGATCTGCGCAGGTGTCGGCGGCAGACCGATCAAATCGAAGTACGCACGGCGAATCAACGTGCGGCGGTCAGCAATCGGCGTGGGCGCGAGCCCTTTCTCATGGAGCTTAGCGACCACGAAAAGATCGATCGGGGAACGAATCCAGTTCGTGACATCTCCTGAAACTGGTGGGGGAGTGACTACTTTCAGCGGCTGAAACGACCAGAACTCGCGCGCTTCCGGCGGCACCTCGCGGCGAGTCCACGCCTTCGGGTCTTTGGCCTCTTCCTTCAGCGGCTTGTCGTACGGGAAGCCGAGATCAATCCACTTGCCAATCGCGTCGATGTGCAGGTCCGAAAGCTTCGCCCCATCAGCCGGCATATGCGGCTCTTCTTCTTGCTTGATGAGCTTCATCAGCAAACTCGTCTTCGACTTTCCCGCCTCGGCGACGATGCCAGTTTCGCCCCCCTTGAGTAACCCCTCACGCGACGTGAGGTCGAGCTTCCCTTCCGTCTTCTCGCCGCCATGACACTTCAAGCAGCGACCGACGAGGATTTGCCGGACCTCTTTTTTGAAGAGTTCCAATCCCGCCGCCCGTTGCTTGGCATGTGCGGGATCGACGGGTTCTTTCGGTGGATCAGCGGCGGGGATCAACGTGGCGGCCGAGCAAATCAAAACCGTGAGGGCGAGCAACACGAGGCGGGGCATGAGTGAATCCTTAGTCGGGTCAAACAGCAGACACAGCAAACGTGGTCAATCTATTCGTAACGAAACCACTTGGCGAGCGGCAGGGCGTCAGCCCTCCGTGATCATCCCGATCGAATCACTCGGAGGGCTGACGCCCTGCCGCTCGCCTGAGTCATTAACGAAAGTGCTCCGCCACCACTCGGCGGAACGCGGCCAGATCGCGAACCTCGTGAATCAAGCGTTTGAACGAATCGAACTCCGGAACAAACTTCGCGAAATAGCAACTCGTCCGCGCGAGCCGTCGCACGGCGACCGTTGCTCCGTAATAGCGAAACTCTCCTTCGATGAGTTGTCGCAGAGCCCGGCCACGTTCGGCAGGAGAGGGTTCGTGGCTGGCGACACCGGTTTGCCAGAGTTCGCGCGACTGCTTGAAGATCCAGGGCCGACCGAGACACCCGCGGCCGATGGCGACTCCGTCCGCACCGGTCTCACGCAGAAAGCGAACCGCATCCGCCGGCGACCGCACGCTGCCGCTGCCGAGCACCGGAATCGACACCGCTTGCTTCAATCGCGTGACGGCCGACCAATCCGCATCGCCGACGTACGCCTGACGCACGCTGCGAGCGTGCAGATCCACGGCCGCCGCTCCGGCTTGCTCGGCCGCACGCCCCGCGTCGAGGCACGTCTCGTTCGACTCATCGGGACCGGTCCGAATCTTGAGCGTCACCGGAATCGAAACCGCTCGCACCACTGCCGCGACAATGCGGCCGATCGCCGCCGGGTCGGCCAACAACGCGCCTCCTTCGCCACGTTGGACCAGCCGCCGAATCGGACATTCGAAATTCAAATCGACAATCGAGAAGCCGCGTTCTTCGACAACTCGCGCGGCTTCCGCCAGCTCGGCCGGATCGATTCCGCTGATCTGGCCCGCGCACGGCGATTCTCCCGGCGCGGTCTCCAGCAGACGCATGGCCCGACGATCTCGCTTCGCGACATCCGAGCCGTCAATCCGTTCGGTGCAGAGCAATCCCGCACCAAACTGCCTCATCAACTGACGGAACGGCGGATTCGTATGCTCCTCCATCGGAGCCAACGCGAACGGATGCGAAATACGGAGGGGGCCAAGTTGCATTGCGAAAGGATGACAACCGCCGTCATTCAAAGCACGCGACTCAGAGCCGTCGCCTGACTCTCCGAGTCGGAAGTGCCTGCGGCATCGCGACCCGACTCGGAGAGCCAGGCTACGGTTATCGCGCCTCGATTGAGTTTCCGTCGGCGTGCGTTGGACATTGCGGCTTGGACATTAGACATTCTCCCCCCTTGCCACTCTTCAGATTGGGACACCGGAACCTCATGGGCTTCTTCGACAAACTCAAAGCCGGCTTGGCTAAGACCAAGCAACTGCTGCAAACCGATATTCGTGACCTGCTCAAGGCGGGCGAAATCCTCGACGAGCCCAAGCTGGTCGAGTTTGAAAAACGGCTGCTGCGCACCGATATGGGGGTCGTCGCCGCCGATGCGATCCTGGTGGAACTGCGAGCCAAGCATCTCGGCCGCACAGTAGATCTCGACGCGATTTGGCTGACCGTCAAAGACAAGCTCAAGCAACTGCTGCGCGGCGATGGCAACTCAAGCTGGGATTCTGGCAACCCGCTCTCGCCGCTGAAGCTGTCTGAGACGAAGCCCACAGTCATTCTGGTGGCTGGCGTCAACGGAGCCGGCAAGACGACGTCGATCGCGAAGCTCGCCAAGCTGTTGATGAGCACTGGCAACTCCGTCGCGCTGGCCGCCGGCGACACGATTCGCGCGGCGGCGGTCGAGCAACTGACTCTCTGGAGCCAACGGCTCGGCTGCGACATCGTAACGAAGCCGAGCGGCACCGATCCCGCCAGCGTCGCGTTCGCGGGTTGCGAGCACGCACTTAATACGGAAAAAGACATCCTCATCATCGACACTGCTGGCCGCTTGCAGACCTCACAAAATTTGATGCAGGAACTGACGAAGATCCATCGCGTCATCGCCAAGAAGATCCCCGGAGCGCCACACGAAAGCCTGCTGGTGCTCGATGCGACCACTGGCCAGAACGGACTCAGCCAGGCCAAGAATTTTTCCGAGGCCACACAATGCACTGGCTTGGTCCTCGCCAAGCTCGACGGCACCGCGAAGGGGGGAGTCGCCGTGGCAATTCGCCAGCAGATGGGCATCCCGGTGAAGTACGTCGGCGTCGGCGAGGGAATCGACGACCTGCAAGTCTTCAGCCCAGACAACTTCGTCGACGCGCTGTTCGCATAGGTCAGCCATTCCAGGCTGACCCAAACGGCGAACGACGATGATGAGTGTGTTCGCGAGCAATCAGAGTCGCGTGAAGCGTTCGGGGCAGGCTGGAAAGCCTGACTTACGATAGCTCCAACGTGCTCCACAAGCTGGGGTCGTAGGCGAATGGGAAGCTGGCATCGACCGTCAGCGTTTGATCGCCGAGTTCGCTGTCTCGAATCTCGTAGAAGAATCCAAGCTTGGTCGGCGTCCCCGCTTCGCGATCGGCAGCGGGATCGAAGCCTTGCAGTTGTTCCCGCCGCAACCAGATCTCCAAGCGATAGCCATCGAACAACGACTCCGCGTTGACGAGCAAACTTCCTTTCGCCGCCAGCGACGTCGGCTCGCGAGCCTGTGCGATGTGTAACTGCGTGCCGAACGGTTGCTCGCCGTTGCTCCCGCCGCCGACCGGAGCAAAACAGAAGTGATGGCAATATCGACTGGCTCGGTGAATCGTCTGTGTGTTGCGTGTGTCGATCCACAACTGCACGCCGTCGGGCATCGTCGGCATTCGCTCTTCGGCGGCGGGCGGATGTTTCTTGCCGCGCACGAGTACGCTGAATCCCAGGCCGTCATCATTCCAAGCGGCTCGCACTTCACCGAAGGGTCGCACGCCACGCAGCTCGCTGAGATCAGGCAATGCGAACTCGGCGGAGAGATCGAGCAATCGCTTGCCCCGTTTTGGCAAACCGTCACAACGCCGCACGGGAAGCGTGAATCGAAACAGAAATGGAGGCGGGACGACTTCGGGCATAGAGCGATGATTTCTTATCGGCTTGCAGGCAGTGTGGTGCGAATCTCCGCGTCGCAACTCACGACGCGGAGCGTCGTGCCACAATAAGCACGCCTCAAACGCGGCGAGAGAGTATCGCGGCCCGCGTGGATCGACTACAGATTCGAGCCGCTATGTCCGACTCCGCTCAAACGCCGAACCCATCTGCCGGACAGATCCGCGTGCGCGGTGCTCGCGTGCATAATCTGCGCGGCGTCGATGTAGAGATTCCCCGGCAGCGGTTGACGGTCATCACCGGCGTCAGCGGCAGTGGCAAGAGTTCGCTGGCGTTCGATGTGATCCATGCGGAGAGCCAGCGGCGGTATCTCGAAAGCCTTTCGTCCGAGACGCGAGCCCGTGTCGGTGCGTGGCAGCGGCCGGATGTCGATGTCATCGACGGGCTGCCGCCAACGATCAGCGTTGGACAATCGTCTCGGTCGGCTTCGCTACGCAGCACTTTGGCGACGACAACAGAGATTCTCGATTACCTGCGTCTGTTGTTCGCTCGCTGCGGCGAGGCCCATTGCCCGCAGTGCCAGCGACCGCTTTCGGCTCGCAGTTCGCAAGAGATCGTCGAGCAGATTCTCACGCTGGAGGCGGGCCGGAAGGTGATGATTTTGGCCCCGCTCGTGCGCGAGAAACGAGGGGCTCATCGCGAAACGTTTGATATCATCTCCAAAGCCGGCTTCGTGCGAGTTCGCGTGGACGGCAACATCGTTGAAGCCTCGCCGCCGCCAACGCTCGCGAAGTCCAAGCCACACACGATCGAGGCAATCGTGGACCGCATCGTCGTCAAGGAAGGCTTGCAGGCCCGACTGCGTGAGTCGGTGGAACTCGCGTTTAAGCACGGTGACGGCACTGTCGTGCTGAGCGAGCAAGCTGGTGACGGCTGGCAAGATCACGCCTATTGCAGTCGCTTCGCCTGCGCGGAATGCGGCGTCAGTTTTGCTGAGCTCGAACCGCGCACGTTCAGTTTCAACAGCCCCCACGGTGCGTGTCTGAGTTGCCGCGGGTTGGGTGTGGTTGCCTCGGAAGAGGTTGATTTCGACGCGATCTCCGCGCGGCAGAGTGAACGACAAGAGCTGTGTCCCGACTGCGGCGGTTCTCGGCTGAATCCGTTTGCTCGTGGCGTTCGCTTTCGAGAGATCACACTACCGGAGTTGCTCAGCAAGACGATTCGAGATGCGACGAAGGTGATTGCGAACTGGCAAAGCGCGGGCGACGGGGTCTTAGAACGAACACTGCCGGCCATTCGTCAGCGGCTCGAGTTCTTGATCCGAGTCGGCGCAGATTATCTCACCCTCGACCGTCCGGCCCGCACACTCTCCGGTGGTGAGTTCCAGCGAGCAAGACTCGCCGCCTGCTTGGGGTCGGGATTGGTCGGCGCGTGCTACGTGCTCGACGAGCCGACCGTCGGCCTGCATCCCAAAGACACGGCCGCGATGATCGACACGCTGCGCGAACTGCGCGATCAAGGCAACACCGTGCTCATCGTCGAACACGATCCTGATGTCATGCGAAGCGCCGATCATCTGATCGACCTCGGCCCTGGAGCAGGCGCGGACGGCGGGTGTGTTGTTGCGAGAGGGGTACCATGCGACGTGGCGAGCAATGCAGAGTCAGTGACGGGGCGGTTCCTCCAACCTAACAGGCGCGCGGGGGGCGTCAGTCCCCCGGTTGATCGTGATGTTGGCTCTGATCAAACCGGGGGACTGACGCCCCCCGCTCGCCT
>SYJG01000012.1 GCA_005798445.1 Planctomyces sp. | reverse complement strand
GGCGAAGGAAATCAGTTCGGCCCGACGCTGTCACGGCGCGGCATCGACAACGCCAGCTATTACCGGTTGGCTCACGATCGCCGGTACTACGTCGACTTCACTGGCTGCGGCAACACGCTCAACATGGTCTGCCCACGCGTGCTGCAATTGATCATGGACAGCCTGCGGTACTGGGTGACCGAGATGCACGTCGACGGGTTCCGCTTCGATTTGGCGGCAGCGCTGGCTCGCGAACTGCACGAGGTGGACAAGCTCGGCGCGTTTTTCGACATCATTCACCAAGACCCGGTGCTGTCGCAGGTGAAGCTGATCGCCGAGCCGTGGGATCTGGGCCCTGGCGGTTATCAGGTCGGCAACTTTCCCATCGGCTGGACCGAGTGGAACGGAAAGTATCGCGACAACATTCGCCGCTTCTGGTGCGGCGACGGCTCGGCGGTTTCGGAATTCGGTACTCGGTTGACGGGTAGCAGCGACTTGTACGGACACAACGGACGCCGGCCGTATGCCAGCATCAATTTCGTCACGTCGCACGACGGATTCAGTTTGCAAGATCTGGTCAGCTACAACCAGAAGCCCAACGCCGCCAACGGCGAAGAGAACCGCGACGGCGAGCAGCACAACATCACTTGGAATTGCGGAGTCGAAGGTCCCACAGACGATCCAAAAATCATCGCCCTGCGAGAGCGTCAGAAGCGGAACTTCTTCGCGACGCTGCTGCTGTCTCAAGGCGTGCCGATGATCCGCGGCGGGGACGAACTGAGCCACTCGCAACAGGGCAACAACACCCCCTATTGCCAGGACAGCGAACTGAGTTGGCTGAATTGGGTGCTCGCGCCGCGTGAGTGGGACTTTTTGGAGTTTTGTCGGAAGGTCGTGGCGCTGTGGCATACGCATCCCGTGTTTCAACGACGGTATTTCTTCCAAGGTCGACCGATTCGTGGCGGAGATGTTCGGGACATCACCTGGCTGACGTCCAAAGGATTGCCGATGACCGATTCCGATTGGCACTCGGAACACGCACGCTGTTTGGGAATTCTGTTGTCTGGCGATCAGATTGATGAATCGGATGAGCAAGGCGAACCAATCACCGACGACACGATGTTGGTCTTGTTCAATTCCTCTCCCGGCGACGTCTCGTTTGTGCTGCCCGATGCACCGACAGCGGGAGTTTGGAACGTCGTTCTCGACACCGCGAATTCCAAACTCCGTGCGGCTCGGAAAGCGGCTGGAGCCACGATAAGGCTCACTGCTCGGTCGATGATGGTCTTGCAGCTTCGTGTATCGCTGACTCAGCGTGTGAAACAAGCCGCGGCTCATGCGGTACGGCGGTCGAAGTAGGTCAGCCTTTCCAGGCTGACCGAATTGGCAACGGCACCGATGGCAGCGTTCGGGTCAGGCTAGAAAGCCCGAACTACGAGATCACTGAATCCCCAGCAGGTTGCTGAGCTGCGTGCTTTGCGAGTTGAACGCTCCGATGCGCGGCTCGACGGAGATCGCGAGGCCAGCATTGTTCTTGCTGGCGTCGAAGTTCGCGCCGAAGTGGAACAAGAAGTCGGCTCCGACCCGCGTCAGCGTGAATGACTGGCCGCGATTGCGCTTCTCGGCGAGATCGTAGGCGGTGCCGGCGGTGCCGATCCATTTGTCGCTCATCGCGTAGCTGGCCGAGGCTGTCAGAATCTGACTGTCCAATCCGGAGCCTTTCACTTGTCGGATGCCGGCGTAGAGACTGCCGCGAGTGCTGCGCTGATTCAACACTCCGAAGTTCCATAATTCCATCCCGCCGTTGAAGACGTCGACAAGGCCGTTGGCTAACAGCGATGTCCGTTCGCCGACGTGCCAGGCGTATCGGCCGCCGAGCAGTCCAGCCGTTTGACCAAAGTTGTCGCGGGTCGAGTTCGGGAACAGGGACATTTCCAAATCGAGTGTCATCCAGTCCTTCACATGCTGACGTTCCAACGGACCGACTTTGGTTTGCCAGCGATTTCTCCAGCCAAGCCGGATGACGTGCAGATCATCAACCAGTTCATGCCACGGAGCGGTCACGCTGCTGCCGGCTCCCGAACGCACGGCGAAATTTCGCGGGTCAAACTGCGGGAGTGTGGCGAACAGCGCCGTATTCGATGCGAATCCGAACGTGTTCAACATCAACCGCTGGCGGAATCGTTCCTGCGAGTTGTCGTCGAATTCGTTCCACTGCGGGATGTCCGTCAGCGAGCGGTTCGATTCGGTGAGCGACCAATCGAGGTCGAAGACCATTTTGTGAGCCAAGCCGTTCAGGCCGAAGATGCTGCTTTGTACCCAGGGCATGTACTTCGCGAATTGAATGCTTCCGCGCAGTCCGACGCTGCCGACGATCCGATCGATGCCATCGCCGGTGAAACTGTTGCTCCAACCGGCCGCCTCTCCCCAGGCATACGGGACCAGGTTGAACGGTCCGAAGTTGAGCGGGGCCGACAGCTCGTGCCGTGTCATCGCGAGGCCGCCATTCATGTCACCGTAGTAGGGCAGCGGACTGAAAAGATCGCCCGCGATGTTCGGCGCGTTCGCTTGGTTGAGCTGCGCGTAGCCAGCCATCGAGTGGCTCGACCACGACAACCAGCCGCCCAGCAGCGGCTCGCCAAGGAACGTGAAGTCGCCGCGCGGCAGCCATTGAGTATTGTTCTCGAAGTTGAAGAGCTGCGGTCGGACGAGCAAGCTCCACTGCCAGTTGTCGAGTTGTTGCTGCAACCCAGCGAGCGTTTCGATGTCTTTGCCGGTGTCGAATTCGCTCTCGTAGTACTGCTCCAGAGAGTTGCGATCCGAGAGGTAGCCGAACTCGCCGCGCAGCAAGAACCCGTCGGGCAGGTCTTGCATGTGCCGCCAGATTAGCCTCCCGCGATTGTTTTCGGGAACATCGAGCGTGCGTCGGTCCAGGCCGAGATTGTCTTTGCCGGAATCGTGAATGTAATTCAGCAGTCCCTCGCCGAAAGCACGTCCCGGCAGGCCGAAGAGGTCGTTGGCCACATAGTTGCCGCTGAGGCCGGCGCTGGGGCCACGTTGCGAGAAGTAATTGAGGTCCAAGTTCAGGTTCGTTCCCGGCGGCTCTTCCGCGCCAATCAGCGAGAACAAATCCCAAGAGGTCCGTATTTGCACACCGAAGACTCGATCCGAATCGACTTCCAAGCGACGGATCGGAATGTTGGGAGCATCCGCAGGACCGGCCACGAACGGCACGTATCCAATCGGCACGTCGTTCGCGAATGGCGTATCAACCAGGAACGCGTTGTTGAGCGAAGTGATGTACGGCACTTCGCGATAAATTGGGGCTCCCGTCGCTGGGTCGAAGCGGCTCGAGTCAAGGCCTTCGCCGATCCGCGGCAGATCGAGCGGCTGGGCGAAATACGGCTCGACGAAGATGTCGCTGCTTTGGATGCGATAGCCGGGCCGCCCAAATGAGCTGGCGGAGGTCCAGGCATTCGACGCATGGAACTCGCTGCGTGAGCTTTGCCGGATCTTTTCCGCACGCACGCGAATCCGCTGCCCGCCCAACTCCGGCGGCTTGAAGGACAACTCGGCATCCAGCAGCAATCCGCGCTCTTCCCGAGCGTCGTAGTACGCCCGCTCGGCTTTCAGCACGCTGATTCCCTGCCGAACCAGGATGTTGCCTTCGAGATAAACTTGATACTTCGCGTCCTTCGATTGCAGTGTTTCCACGTTGAAATCGCCGGAGGCAGTGGTGTCCGTCCAAATGACGGCTTGGTCTGCCGAGAGATCGATGATGTCGAACCGCTCGTCCCCTTCGATCACCAAATTCACACCGCCGGTCAGAATCGTGACTTGTTCCTCGGGCATGGTCTTGTCGGATTTCTTGGAGTCGAGCTGAAAGTTTTTGGAGGTGCGCGGCGAAACGCGAATGTGCCGCATCCCTTCGCGAGCGGCAGGCGCGCGCAGGCTCGGCAGTGTCGGTTCTGGTGAGGGGACGACGAATTGCGTCTGGGTGAGCGCGGATCGTTGCACGGCTCGCCGACGCGTGGCCGCTCGTTTGAACACCGGCTCTTCATCAACCTTGACGCTGGCGGACGAGAAGCGGAACTGCGTCGCGACGCTTCCCGCACGAGTGCTTAACTGCACGAAAGCGTTCGGTTGTTGATCCGATTGTCCCACTTGTTCGACGCGCACATCGTCTTCCAAGTACAGCGCCAGTTTTTCTGTTCCCGATTGGCTCGACTGCCAGACGACCATTTGTCGCGAGGTCATCGTTGTGCTGCCCTGCTGCAAGCGGCAGTGTCCTCGCAAGATGCGAACTCGCTGACCGTCGTCTGTCCTACCCTCGGTCGCATAGTCGGCCGAGATCGCAATCGGGTCATCGGCAATCACTTCTGCGGGTCCGTTGTCCGCGATTAGATCGGCGCGCAGCATTACGCCGAGCACGCACAATCCTAGTGCGCACCACACGGCGAACCATCGCAGGCGGTCAGAGGAACGCTGGCCCGACACGGGGACTCCCGATGGGCAAAGACAACAAAGGCGGGAACCAATCACGAAGGGAAACCAGACAGGCAATCCTGCGGCAAAGTCTGCCGCCGAAAGGGGGCGGGGTTATAGGAGCGCGTTGAGGAATGGGTCCAGAGGAATCGGTGACAAGGTGAGGGGGTGACAAGGTGACATGGTGAGGAGTGACCGTTCGGCGCGGGTCTGCACTCGGCGCGGGTTTCCCGACCCCGCCGCCGGATGGACCGAAGGTCTCCCGAAGTGCGCAGATTACCTCGTTCACACCAATCGCTCGGTTGTGAATCGCACACGATGGCGGTTCTGCTGGCTGGAGCCTTCAAAAGCGACCTCGTACCCTTCGTGATGACCGTCGTCACCTTGTCGCCCCCTCACCTTGTCCCCCTCTAGCGAGACATGCTCCAAAAAATCCGCCACCTCCTCGAACTGATCCGTTTCAGCCACACGGTCTTCGCGCTGCCGTTCGCATTGCTGGCCGCGATTCTGGCGTGGCATGGGCGAGCGGAGCCGTTCTCGGGCCGTGAATTGGCGGGCATTCTGCTGTGCATGGTCTTCGCGCGTTCGGCGGCAATGGCGTTCAATCGGTTGGTCGATTGGAAGTTCGACGCCGCCAACCCGCGCACCGCGACTCGACATTTGCCCGCCGCATTGCTCAGCGGCACGACGGTCGTACTGTTCACAGTCGTTTGCAGCGCGGTGTTCATTGTCTCGACGCTGTTGTTCCTGCCGAATCTCTGGCCGATCCGGCTGGCGGTCCCGGTGTTGTTGTTTTTGTTGGGCTATTCGTACGCGAAGCGGTTCACGAGTTGGTGTCATTACTGGCTGTCGGCCGCGTTGATGCTCTCGCCGATCGCGGCGTGGATTGCGATTCGTGGCGAGGTCGCGTGGACTCCGGTGAGCCTTGCGGCGGTCGTGTTCTTTTGGGTCGGCGGCTTCGACATCTTGTACGCCTGCCAGGACGCAGACTTCGACAAGTCGAATCAGCTTCGCAGCATCCCGGCTCGCTGGGGAATCCCGCGAGCCTTGAAGCTCGCCGCGCTGAGCCACCTGCTGACCGCGATCAGTCTGTTCGCGTTTTGGTACGTCGCCGGCTTGGGGACAATTCTCTTGGTGGGAATCGTCGGTGTGACGCTGCTACTGGCTTACGAGCATTGGCTCGTGCGCCCCGACGATCTCAGTCGAGTCGGCATCGCGTTCTTCAATGTCAACGCGGTGATCGGTGTCGGGCTACTGCTGCTGAGCGTGGCGGATATTTGGTGGCGGTAATTTCGGCGCCGTCGGATTAGTCCCCATCGCCGAGCACCAGCTTGCAATAGCTTTCGAACCGCTGCGTCGAGATCAAGCCGCGCGCGGCTGCGGATCGCACGCCACAGCCAGATTCGCGGAGATGCCGGCAATCCGGGAATTTGCAAAACCGGACGAAAGGTCGGAACTCGACGAAGTAGCCTTCGATTTCTTCGGGATGCACGTCCCACAGTTCCATTTGGCGAATGCCGGGTGTGTCGACGACCCAGCCACCGAATTCGAGTTCGTACAACTCGGCGTTGCGTGTCGTGTGCTTGCCTTTCTTGGTCCAGTCGCTGACCTCGCCGGTGCGCAGGCTCAGGCCGGGTTGAATCGCGTTGAGCAGCGACGATTTGCCAACGCCGCTTTGTCCCGCGATGACGGTCTGGCGATTTCGCAGAACGGCTCGCAGCCGATCGAGTCCCAGCCGGCGTTCGGCGCTCAGCAGGACGACCTCGTAGCCGATTTGGCCATAGATGCCGCAGAGCATTTGTAGGTCCGCCGGATCGACCAGGTCGATCTTGTTGATACAGATGATCGCACCGACTTTTCCCTTCGCGGCACTGACGAGGAAGCGATCGACCAGATGCGGCTTGAGTGCCGGCTCGCCAGCGGAGACAACGATGGCGACTTGATCGATGTTCGCGACCAAGATGTGCTCGCGATTCTGGCTGCCGCGTGCGAGCACTCCGTGCCGAGGGTTGACCCGCTCGATGACACCTTTGTCGCTGCTCTCCGGAAGAAACAGGACCTCGTCGCCGGTGATGACGATGCTCCGTTCGTCGCGTGACATTGTCCGCAGGACTTTGCGAATCGTGCATTCGAAGCGACGACCGTCGGCGCATCTCACGACCGTCGTCAGTCCCGCGGAACTGAGCACTCGGCCGGTCAGACATTTCGAAACGTCGATGTCTCGCTGCGGCCCGTCGCTGGTGTCGGAGTCACCTGCGGCCGCGATGATCGTGCGACGGCGGCTGAGTCGTCCCTTGCCTGAGAGTCGCTCGCTGCCAGCGAGTTGATCGTGTGCCTGGTCGGAGGCCGATTCATCTCCCAACTGTCGAGCAAGGTTGCCGAGGCGCGTGGTCTTCTCGCGGTTCTTGCGAAAGTCGACACGGACTTTGCGTTTGTCTCGCATGAGAGCAATTTCCGACCAGCCCGACGCGCCAGCGAGGGGTTCGAGATGGGGTCAATTCAGGCACCCCTCGCGGGTGCGTCGGGCTAGCGAGGGACGAGCTACAACTCTGACAGCCACTTCATGGCCTCGTCGTCATCTGGCGAGGTTCGTTTCGAAGGTGGCGGCGGCTCCGGTGCCGGCTGCGGGGGCACCGGACGGCGCGGCAATTCGCGGCTTCGTTCCAGGCCGGCTTTCTCCAACAGGCCGCGCGAGAAAATGTCCTCTTGGTCTTCGGGAGGACGCTGGCCATCCGGCGGAGCGTAGTGAACCTCGTAACGATGCTTGCCGATCGACAGCACATCGCCAGGCATCAGCCACTTCGAGTCCAGTCGATCGCCATTGATCTTGATGCCGTTGCTGCTGCCAAGGTCTTGCACACGCCAAAAGCCGTTGACGAATTCCAACTCGCAGTGATGCGACGAGATGTTTGGGAATTGCAATTGAATGTCGCAATGCGAACGGCGGCCGACCAACAATTTGCCCTTGAACAGCGGGACGGGATCGCCACCGCCGCAGGGAATCAATTCACCGAGCACTTGGTGTGAAGCCATAATCATCGTTGTGTCCTCGGCTCAGGCAGCCGATGCGACGACGTTTATTTCAAAGGACGCTTCGAGGCGGGTCACGGTTCATGGAGAGGCGAGATGATGTCTGGGGAAGCCGCAGAAGAATCTATGACTGCCGGTGAAGCTCGTCAAAGGCGTGAACATCACAGCGTCATGACGGGCGCTACAACAAGGCCAGTTCGTCCGATTGCGGACCTTCGTGCTGGAGTCCCGGCTTTAGCCGGTTGCGCCACCGTCTAAAGGCGGAACTCCAACGAAAACTTAGCGGCGGGATTCCGAATGTGCGACCTGCGGAGCGAATGCGAGTCGTGGTCTGGCTATAATCCCCGGCCCCGAAGTGAGCCAAGCGGTCGCGGCGGATTGGCTGAGTCGCCCGGCATGTCCGGCGACGTGGCGGTTCGCCGAGGAAAGTCCGGGCTTCAAAGGACAGGGTGGTGGGTAACTCCCACCGGTCGCGAGATCAGGGAAAGTGCCACAGAAAATAAACCGCCGCGCGGTTCACTCCGCGAGGTAAGGGTG
>SYJG01000115.1 GCA_005798445.1 Planctomyces sp. | reverse complement strand
TGACGACCGCCCATGCTCTGGCCGTTCAATCCTCTCGCAGGTAAGACCATCAACCGGAGAGCCGGATGCGGGAAACCCGCCCGTCCGGTTCGGAGGGAGGGGCGACTGAACTCAATCAGTCGTTCCTACCCCTATCGTTGGCGGTGGCAATCCGCGACGGAACGGTAACAGCAGCATGATTGGCAGTCGCTCGACCTTTGGGTCGCGGAACTCCGGCCGGCCGATGGTCATGCCGTCGTGGCCGGCGTCCGGCTGGGCATCATAGGTGCGAAACAGAAAATCCCACCACGACAGGCAGAAGCCGTAGTTGCTGTTCGTCTCGTGATTCTCGATCGAATGATGCACGCGGTGCATGTCCGGAGTGACCAGGATCAACCGCAGCACTCGGTCGAGCCACAGCGGCAGGCGGGCGTTGCTGTGATTGAACAACGCGGTCGCGTTCAACAGGATCTCGAAGATCATCACGGCCAACGCAGGTGTTCCGAGCAGCGCGATGACGGTCGCTTTCCACGCGAACGACAGCAATGACTCGACCGTGTGAAAGCGAATGCCGGTCGTCGCATCGAAATCGAGATCGACGTGATGCACCAAATGCAGCCGCCACAGCCAGTGGATTCGGTGAAACGCCCAATGCTGTCCGTAGATCGCCAAGTCGAAAAGCACGACCGATGACGTGACTTCGAGCCACGCCGGTGACTCGACGAAATGGAACAAACCCCAACCGCGAACTTGGACGGCGATTGCCAGTCCGACAGCACCGGCTGGCATCAGCAGTCGCCATGCGATGTGGTTCAATAGCCCCAGACTCAAATTGCTGAACCAGCGCAGCGGGCGGCTTTGAGTCAGTGGTCGCCGTGGTACGAGAAACTCCCACACCGCCATCACGAGCAGTGTTCCGAAAAAACACCCGAAGCGAATCGCAGCTTCTTGAGACGGCGTCGGCATGGCGTCAATTCGTCGGAGCGCGGAATGGACGGCGACAGGTATCGAGCGGATCTTTGACCGGATCGTAGGCGGCGGCAGGCACCTTCGGCAGCGGCGGAGAACTCTTCACACACGCGATGGCCAAGACGATCCCCAGCAGCGTGGCGGCGATGAGTGTGCTTGCTCCCTGTCTTTCCGATTCCCGGCGACCGCACCACGCTGCCATCGAGACATCGCTGGCTAAAAAGCTGAAGAGCACCAAACTTTGTGCCGGAGCGGTACCGAATAATCCAAACAGCCCCGGCGGACATTCGAGGACTTTGGTCGCCACAAGCTCAAAGTGAAACGACGCGACACCGAACCCGGCCCAGGCCAATGGCACGCTCAGCAAACAGATCAAGCCGGGACGTGATGGTTCCAGATACCGGCCGAGTGCCAGTACGGCGAGTACCGCCATGACGAATGAGCGTTGATAAAAACACAGCGGGCAGGCTTTCAATCCAAGCCCCATGCTCAAGAACACGCTGCCGGCGGTGCCGACGACGGCCAACGGAATTGCGGATGACCAGAAAAGCATGGCGCGTTTTGTGGATGAGCTCCCGATGCTGTGCTCCGATGAAGTTGAGTCCGTCATCGCGTGTCATTCCTTGGGTGATTGGCAGGACGATCAATTCACAGGGACGTGCTGCCAAGCGTTGAAGAGATAGCCCTTGGCATTCCAGCGAACGGTCTCCGGCTGAACTTCGTCGCGTGAGTCGGTTGCGCGGACGATCAGCTCTTTCGTGGCTGAGGTGGCGACGATTTCGGCGGACCAAAGTTGCCAGCAGAACTCGGAAGCGGGCGAGGTCAGCTTGGCGTCCGTCCACGATCGGCCGCTGTCGCCGGAGACCTCGACCTTGCGGATGGAAACTCCCGGCACGCCCGGAGGCAGTGCGTAGCCGACGACTTCGACTCGGCCAGCCTTCAGAGCGGTTCCAGTCGTCGGCGTGCAGATCGCTGAGTTGAGCGGCATCCGGTAGATCGGTCCGCTCTCGGCGACCTCTAGCAGAGTCCCCTCATCGACCAGCTTGTAGACATCGGCCACGAAATGATTCGGCGAAGGGCGATCGCTGACGACGATCTTGCTCAACCACTTCACGCTACGAGCACCGATGTAGCCGGGCACCAGCGATCGCACCGGGAAACCGTGATCGGCCGTCAGCGGTTTGTCATTCATCGTCGTCGCGAGAATTGCTCCCGGATTGCTCTCGCGGTCGAGCAACGCCTTCTCAAGCGGGATCGAGCCGCCGAATGAAAACGACTTGCCACCATCCTCGACCGTGTCGAGTCCCTCGAACCAAACGTGCTTGGCCGTTTCGCGCAGGCCGGCTTTCTTCAGCAAGTCGGACAGCCGCGCCCCGCTCCATTTGGCGTTGCCGATCGCTCCTTCACGCCACTGAACCCCTTTGACCGGCTTGATGCGACTGTGTTCGGAGCGACGATTGCCGGCGCAAGTCAGCGTGGCCGTGACCGCGTGCTGCTCGAAGCGGACGAGTTCCGCCATCGACAACGTCAGCGGATGCTCGACCAAACCTTCGACCGACAGACGGAACGAGTCGGCGTTGATCTCCGGCGTGTTGCCGTGACTGCGAATGAAGAACGACTCGACCGGCGTGACCCACGATCGCACGAGGTCCGGCAACGGCGGTTCGGCATTCATCGGGGCTTTTGAGTGGACCAGCAAACGGCTCGCGTCCGCCGCCAACGATGACCCGCAACGTGCGGAGACCGAGATCAAACCGATCGCTCCGACAGACAACTGTCGCAAAAAATGTCGTCGGTCGATGGGAGAGGAAAGCGAAGTTGGAATCACTGCGGTACGACTCCTGATGCGAGACGCGAAGATCCAAATCGGGGAGGGATCGTACCGAGCGTGCTCGTCACGGCCAATCGGACCGCTTGGACTCGTCGAACTGACTCGCTACTTTCCGTTGACTCATTCGATTCTCACGCGGACGCCTTTTGGAGCTTGCTGATGTCTCAAATTTCTCCGGCCTTGCTGCTGAACCCCGAAGACAATATCGCCTACGTTCGCCGCACGATCCCGGCCGGATTGGCGGTTCGCGTCGGCAACTATGACATCACGGCGAAAGAGGTCGTGGAACTCGGCCACAAGATCGCACTGAAACCGATCGCGCCGAAAGAGCCCGTCCGGCGATACGGCTGCGTGATCGGCTACGCGACCGAACGTATTGAACCGGGCGAGTGGGTCCATCGGCACAACATGGAGCCGGGCGAACTGCAACTCGATCATTCGATCGGCACCGACATTCCGGCCGATCCGACGCCGATTCTCGGCCGCACGTTTCAAGGTTATCGCCGGCTCGATGGCCGAGCGGCCACTCGGAATTACATCGGCATCGTTAGCACCGTGAATTGCTCGGCCGCGACCTCGAAGATGATCGCCGAGCGGTTCAACAAGGACTTGCTGCGTGATTTTCCGAACATCGACGGCGTCGTGCCCCTGGTTCACAAGGGAGGCTGCGCGTTCGACTACGATGGCGACGAGCACCGTTTGATGGCTCGAACGCTGGCCGGCTTCTGCAAACACCCCAACATCGGCGCGTACCTGATTGTGGGGCTCGGCTGCGAGACGTCGCAGGGGGCGTACCTGCAAGACAAATACGGTCTGACTCAATTGCGAATCCCAGGCGAGCCGGAGCCGCCTCGACCGCTGGTGCTCAACATGCAAGAGCAGGGGGGGATCGCCAAGACCGTGCGCTACGCGACCGACCTCCTGAAGGACATGCTTCCGCAGGTGAATCAGGTTCGCCGCGAGCCGATCCCGGTTTCGGAAATCATCCTTGGCACGAACTGCGGTGGTAGCGACGGAAGCAGCGGAGTCACCTGCAACCCGGCTCTCGGCATCGCCAGCGACATGCTGGTCGCTCACGGCGGGACGACGATCCTGGCCGAGACGCCGGAAATCTACGGTGGCGAACATCTGCTACTTCGACGTGCTCGCACTCCGGAAGTCGGGCAGAAACTGCTGAAGCAAATCCACTGGTGGGAGGAATACGTCGCCAAGTTTGGCGGAGCGATCGACAACAATCCCTCGGTCGGAAACAAAAAAGGAGGGCTCACCACCATCTACGAGAAGTCGCTCGGAGCAATCGCGAAGGCCGGCCACACGGCTCTCAACGCCGTCTATGATTTTGCCGAGCCAGTCACGGCCAAAGGCTTCGTGTTCATGGACACTCCGGGCTTCGACCCGATTTCGGTGACGGGATTAGTCGCCGGGGGAGCCAATGTCGTCGTCTTCACAACCGGCCGTGGAAGCTGCTTCGGCTGCAAGCCGGCTCCGAGCATCAAGGTCGCCTCGAACACTCCGATGTACGACCGCATGATCGACGACATGGACATCAACGCCGGCGGAATCCTGGAAGGCGGGTCGGTTGAGCAAGTTGGGCAAGAGATCTTCGAGAAGATCATCTCCGTCGCCAGCGGCGAGAAGACCAAGAGCGAAGCTCAAGGGATTGGCGACGATGAGTTTGCGCCGTGGATCATCGGTCCGGTTCTGTAGCTGCTAGGCGAGCGGAGGGTGTTAACCCTCCGAGTTTTGCGTCGAAGTACGAGGACTCGGAGGGTTAACACCCTCCGCTCGCCAACGGTGCTGAAAACTCGTCGAGACTTTCGTGACCCTAAAAACCGGCACGATTGGAATAACCGCTACAGTTTGCCAAGTCGGCACGACGATAAGAACCGCAGGTCTCCCTGCCGCGCGCCCGTTGGGTGGCGCGGAGGGTGTCAACAAACTCCGAAGACGAGCAGTCCAAGGAAGTTCTGATGCGGTTCAAGCACTGGTTCACCACGATTTTCGGCACCTCGCTCATTGCGGCGAGTACTCTCACAGCTCAGGCTCAACCGCCGATGGGGATGGCCCCCGGCATGGCCTACGACGGCTATGGAGGCGCGCCGATGATGCCCGGCTCCGGTCCACCGCCAGGCTACTCGCCTTGGCCGGAGACCTCGCCGTACCAAAACTCCTTCAGCCAACAGACGTTTAACAACGGCTTGTGGTCGGAGTCCGAGAACAATCGCTCTCGTCGGTATCTTCTGAACATCGAGTATTTGACGGGACAGTCACGGACCTCAAATTCCATCGTGGGCAACACGGACGCTCAGAATTATCCGCAGACGATTCAGTCGCAAATTGGAACCCAACAGCAAGGCGGTGGTGGTGGCGGTGGTGGACAGCAGGGACAACAAGGTGGCATCCTTGGACCGTTCTTGGACAGTGAAGCGAATTCACGAGTCGGATTTCCGTTGTTCGGTAGGTTCGACTTCGGCAACCCCGAACGCAAAATGACCAACCATGGAGCGCGAGCGATCTGGGGATACGACAATGCTGACGACAGTGGAGTCCGGTTGGGATTTCTCACCAATCAAGGCAGCTTCAACTACAACGCGCGCGATGGATTGCCGGCGGGTCGCGACTCTCAGCGTGACTACGCTCTGTTTCTGATCGAGCAATTACACATCATCAATGAACTGAACGCGCAGGGAAACACGGCCGCTGCGGCACAGCTTCAATCGGAATTGACTCAACTCACGGCCCAACAGCCGACCACGGTGGGACGCTTCAACGATATCAACGACGTCTTGGCGAACAACATCGACAACCTGGGAGGTTTGCCCCTGGATGACGGGACGATTCGGAAATTTCCAGATGGGACGACGCTGGGAGGCGTGACTGTTCCGTACGATTTGGAGTTTCAGATGAAGCTCCGGTCAGAGTTGTACGGCGGAAACGCCGAATGGGTCTTGTCACCTGTCTTGAATTGGGGATCGCTGCGTGTTCGACCGACGGTTGGAGTGCGATATTTCTACTTGAAAGAGGGCTTCCGATTCTTTGGGCAAGACAGCGGTCTCGCTTACACAAATACTCAACAACAAGGTGGTGGTGGCGGTGGCGGTGCCAATCAGACTCTGAGTCCGGACATCAAGATTCACGCGACACCTGACGGTATTGACGACGACTCCGATGGAATCGTGGATAACGCTGGCGGCGAAGCATCGGGCGGGCAACAACAAGGTGGCGGAAATCAGCAACAGAATCAGCAGAATTTCTTCTCTTTCCACGACCACTTCCGTTACCCGATCACCTCGTACCTGAATAGCGACGCCGATCAGCACTTGGGTGGCGGTGAGATCGGGTTGACCTACGATTTTGGCGGCGAGTCGCTTCTGCTGACCGGTACCACGAAATTCGGCCTGCTGGCAAACTACAAGAGGCTGAATTTGAGTGGCGATAACATCGCGATGCACACTCGCGAGGCCAACCTGTTGCTAGCCTCCACAGAGGATGCGACCCCGAACTCGTTTACGGACTCCAAGGTGACGGCCCACGTTTCGCCGATGTTGGAGCAGACGATCAACGCCGAAGCTCCGTTGTTCCAGTACGTACCGGTTCTACGACGGTTCGGAGTCTTCGAGAAAGCTCGATTTCGAGCGGGCTATTCGATCCTGATGATCGGTGGAGTGGCGGACACAACAGGCAGCGTCTTATGGCAGGGGCTTCCCGCAGACGGGCTGTTTCCGACGATCCGCGAGAAGCGAAACACTTATGTGACGAACAACCTCAGCTTCGGTGTGAGCTGGCAGTACTGAGTCACTGGGTGATTTGCCAGGACCTAGCGTTTGACTGTCACGGCATGGTCGAGCAGTAGTGAGAAGACCGTGTCACGAGCGTCCTGGACTGCGTCTGTGACCGAACCACCCTGCTGAATTGCCTCGACGCCATTTGCCAGTGCGGCCGTGCTGCGGCGTACAAGTTGAATCATGTCCGACGAACATTTCAGTTCGCCGGAACAGAGCAAACCCAGCAGATCTTCGAAATCACACGCGAATGCCTCCAGATCGGGCGAGTCGGCTGAGCGGAGCGTGCCGCGAATCGCAGTGACTCCGCGATGCATTTGTGCCAAAACCTTTTCGCCAATGTCCGCTTGTTTGAGCGCGGTCAATGCGACATTCAGAAACGCGAGCTGCCCATTGACCTTGGCAAGTAGCTTGTTTCGGCCTGAGCAGAATTGTGAATTCATGACGGTCTCCGTTTCCTGAGTGAGTCCAGCACCGGTCTGAGTCATCCGGTTTGCTCGACTAACGTAGGTTGCATGCCCGCACCGTCAAAAATCGGAACGGCAAATTGCCTGGAGTCGCTCATGACAACCGCCTGTTGCAGCAGGCATTCTCAAGAAGCCTGCGTTGCAGGGATGTTGCGAAATCGATGCGTGTCCCCGCCGAGGTCATGTGAAATCCTCGCGAAATCACCGAAAAGTAACCGCGCGGTGAGAATTGGCAACGGCGCAATCTTGTGGCGATTCCGCAGCGTTGAGCAGGAGCGACGTTCAATTCACGTCAGACGTTGGTCACTCAAGAGACACAAGCCTATTGGCGGATAACCACCTCGGCCCCAGTTTCAAGCAGATCGAAAACTTCGCTGACATCCGCATTGAACAGCCGGATGCAGCCCCGCGACTCGGCCTTGCCAATCGAATCTGGCTCGATGGTTCCGTGAATACCGTAGCTGTCGCCCAGGTCGATCCAGTGAGTTCCCAGGGGGTTCTTGGGATCGCTGCCAGAAAAGACTTTGCCATCGGGGTCGGTGTACTGCGGGTTGGCGACTTTGTTGAGCACCTTGAATTTACCGGTGGGAGTCGCACTGTTCTTGCCGATGCAGCACGGATAGCTGCGCACATATTGACCGCCGAGGTGCAGTGTCAGTTCAAAGTCAGTGAGCGTGACGACGGCTCCGAAGGGGCCGTCGATGACTTTCAGTTTTTGCCCTTCGCGCAGGCGTTTGGGATCGATGCGATTGAGCCGCACGAGATACGGCCACGGGACGTGATGCTTGGTCGCGATTTTGCGAAGTTGGTCCCCGGCCTGCACAACATACGGTTCTTGAATGTGCGGTTGCGGCGAGAAATAGATCGCCTTGGCCGTGAGATCGATTCGCTCTTGCACTTGCGATCTCAAATCCGGCTGTTGCCAATACAGCTTGGACAGGGCCTTGTGAGCCTCGACGACTTGGCCTGCTTTGATCTGGCGGTCGATTCCAGCGAAGTCGAATGTCGACTCCTGCTCCTTCGAGCGTTCGGCGACACGGACGGGAGGCTCGGCGTTGGATTCGGTTTCGGAAGCGGGAAGTTCGGTGATCGATTCGGTCTTCTTCGGCGCGGCGACCGGCTGTTCTTCGGCGATGAGTCGCAACCGGTTGGAGGTGTGACCGGAAGACTTTTGGAGCACAGCCGATTGGACGCCAATCGAATCGGCAGCGGACTCCTCGTCCAACGGTGTGTCCCACTTTGAGCGACGGACTGTTGTCGGCGCGGAGCCGTTCGGATCGAGGGACTCGTCCGACATCAACGATTCGCTTCGATTCGTGTTTCTCTCGCGAGTGACTCCACTGCCGTCAGGTGACTCGGAGTCATCGGCTTCAAACTCTGGCGGTTGATCCAGACCGCCCGAAGTCGAAACGGCATCGACAATGACCCCAGTGGGAGTCCCGCCGAACTCCACGGGAATCCAACCGCTGCGATACGCGGAGAACCCGACGGAGCCCAGCATCACAACGATCGCAGCCAAGAACGGAGAATTCCAGCGGGGCATGATTGGTCCTGAGATCAGAGGCTTTAGAGGCGAGGGGCGGGAATCTATCAATGCTCCCGAGAATCAACCAAGAGGATTCTCGACTGGGTAAGCCCGGTGATTTAGGCAGAGGTCGATCTTTGCGAAATGTTCGACCTGGAAAAATGGCGAAGAGTTTCCGTCTCAGGAGCAGTTCGGTCGCGGAGAGTGCTGCGACCTTGCCGTTTGTATTGGATCAAACGGTCCCGAAAGGCTGATGAAGAATGATGATCGTCTTGGATTTTCGATTTTTGATTTTTGATTTTCGATTGAACATTTCGGACTGCGGTTCAATCGAAAATCAAAAATCGACAATCGAAAATTTCTCTCACACATTCTCCCAAGGATGGGGCTATGCGATTTCTATCGTGGTTGGAAGCGGTTCGCGGACGTTTCACGGAACGAGAGACGGCCACTCGACGTCGTGCGACCAAGTTGCCGGTCGCCGGGCAGCTTGAACAACTGGAGTCCAAATCGCTGCTGTCCGTGTCAGCGTTGTTTGTGAATGGCGAGCTCAACATTTTCTCCGACTCGAGCGATGACATCACAGTTGGCTCCGCCAATTCGGGCGCTGGAACGACCGTGCAAGTGCTGGCAAATGGCACCGCGGTTTCATCCGTCGAAAGCGTGTTGACCAGTTCGGTCACTTCGTTCGTGATTCAGGGAGGCGACCTGGCGAACACGATTGACCTGAGCACGGTAAGCAGCGCGAACTATCCAAACTTGGCCGCGATCAACGTCGATGGCGGTCACGGCAGCGACACGATTCTCGGCAGCGACGGCATCGTCGAGACGTTGTTGGGCAATCACGGCGACGATGTCATCACTGGTCTCGACGGTGCTTCGTCGATCAACGGCAACGACGGCAACGACACGATTGTCGGCGGCGGTGAGAATGACACGATCAACGGCGAGGACGGCGACGACAGCATCGACGGTGGTGACGGCGACGACATCATCATCGGCCACGACGGAAACGACACAGTCGATGCCGGTGTGGGCAACGATGACGTGACTGGCGGCGACGGCGACGACTTGATTGTCGGCGGCGCGGGTCTCGACACACTCAATGGCATGATGGGGGCAGACTCGATCGACGGTGGCGACGACAACGACTCGGTGCTGGGCGGCGCGGGAGCCGACTCGTTGAGCGGTGGGCTCGGCGACGATTCACTGTTTGGCAACGATGGCACAGACACGCTGCTGGGGGGCGATGACAACGATTCGCTGGACGGTGGCAACGACGCCGACACGATTCAAGGCGAAGACGGCAATGACACCCTCAACGGCAGCGGTGGCAACGATTCCTTGCAAGGCAATGTTGGCGACGATTCGATCTTGGGCGGAGCTGGCAAGGATACGCTCGAAGGCAATCTCGGCTCAGACACATTGCGAGGTCAGTCGGGACATGACACGCTGTTCGGTGGCGACGGCTTCGACCTGCTCGATGGAGGTGCCGGCAACGACGTCCTCAACGCGGAAGAAGTGCCGACTCCTCCGGCTCCTCCGCCTCCGCTTCCGGCACGGTTATTCGCGGTGCCGACCAACAATCGCAATCAGATTGTCGAACTCGATCCGCAAACTGGATTCGAGCTGAATCGATTCGCCGCCCCGGAGGCGACGAGCACCAACGGTGATGGTTTGGCCTTCGATGGTAATTCGCTGTACTACCTCAACGGTTTCGGCACAAACACGCTGTATCAACTCGATCCCACCACGGGAGTGGTCCTCAGCAGCACGCTCATTCCGCGGCCGACGAATCAACGCTACGACGCGTTGGCCTTCCTCAACGGGTTGCTCTACATCCAGGATTCCGCGAACGATGACATCCTCGTCTTCGATCCGGCGCTTGGCGGCGTCAGCACGGTGCTGGACATTAACGGTGTGAATCCCAACACGAATCTCGTGGGTGGACTGGCCGGTGCTGCGAATCCCGATCGCTTGATTGCAACGGTCGCGAACGGGCGATCTGTCATCGAGATCAATCCGTTGTCAGGTCTGATCACAAACAGCTTCAGCGTGACGACGGCCTCGGCGGGGACCTATTCCGGCGTGGGCGTGCTGGATGGCAACATCTTCTTGGGCAGCTCGCGTGTTTCGACGGCCACCGCGCTGAGCATCACTTCGTCTCTGGATGTCTTCCATCGCGACGGCTCGCTGCTGCGGACAATCACGCTGCCCTACGGCGTGTCCTCGTTCGGAGCGGACGACATCGGGTCGATCGGCGTGCCGATTGGCGCGCCGGGACAATTCGACATCGTCATTGATTTGCCGGCCGGATTGAGTAGCAGTGACACTCAGGCATTCGACACCGCCGAGCTGAAGTGGGAGTCCATCATTCGTGGCGACTTGCCCGACGTGATCGTGGCGAATGTCGGCACGATCGACGATTTGGTGATCACGGTTCGCCTCACGGCGATTGATGGTCCCGGCGGCGTGTTGGGGCAGACGGGAATCGACGTGCAGCGAACGGGTTCGTTTTTGCCGGCGATGGCGTCGATCACAATCGACTCTGCCGATCTCGCCGCGATCGAAGCGGACGGCTCACTTTCGGATGTCATTTTGCATGAGATCGGACATGCCCTCGGCTTCGGCACGGTGTGGGATCAACAAGGCTTGATTGCCAGCGCGGGAACGAGCAATCCACGATTTCTCGGGGCGCAAGCCACCGCTGAGTACGATCGGATCTTCCGGTCCACGGAACCCAACGTCCCGGTGGAGAATGTTGGTGGAAGTGGCTCGGCGGACTTGCACTGGCGCGAAAGCAAATTCGGCAACGAGTTGATGTCGAGCGTGATTGGTACCGGCAGCAACCCGCTCAGCCGCGTGACCGTTGCCGCCTTGGCGGACATGGGCTATCAGGTGGATTTCAGCCAAGCGGACCCGTTCACGCCATCGGCCAGCGGACTCGGAATGACCTCGGCGTCCAGCACGTTGGGAGCCGTCAATTCGGTGACCGGGGTGAGTGCTCGGCCGCGCGGAACTTGGCAAATCGCGAGCACCCCGGCCCAACTCGTGCAGCCGCTGACGAGGGACGTCGCTCGTCTGTGGACCGTCGGATACATGGGATCCGCGGCGAATCACACCCAGCCTGGGGGATCGATGGCAGGCACCGGCGTGGCCGCCATCACGACGACTCCGGCTGCACGAGCAACGATCGCGTTCGACGAAGTTCCGGCATCCACTCCCGCGAACGGCCAGTCGATTCTGGGAGCGACGTTTGGATTTCAAGTTGCGGGCATCGACTCGACGGATGCCAATTTGAATTTCTCGATTGGTGCCGGGGTGGGTCTGAGTCAGTTTCTGACCGATCCGGTTCTTGAAGGAAACGCTTTGGGCGTGTTGACGGTGGATTTCACATCGCCGGCCACAACTCTGTCCTTTGGTGTCGCCCGCAACAGCGGTCCCAGCATTCCCGATGGTGTCGCAGTCACGTTGTTCGACAACAACTTGAACGTGATTGCGTCATCGACGGTCAGCCTGCAACAACTTCTGCTGTTTACCGAGGGGAATTTCAGCTACACGGGCACGGCGGCTGTTCGGCGAATGCAGTTGGATTTTACGTCGGCACCAACGTCGACCGGCGGAAATCGTTTTGCGATCGACAATCTGACCTTTGACCTCGCCACACCGGTCGCGGCGGTGAACGGCGACACGATGCTGGGAGGGGCGGGCGACGACACTCTGTTTGGCAGTGCCGGGGTCGATGTCCTCAATGGCGGTGTTGGGAACGATCAGCTTGACGGTGGCGACGGCGATGACAGTTTGGTGGGTGGGGCCGGCAACGATTCGATTCTGGGACAAGGTGGCAACGACACGCTGCGAAGCGGAGCGGGAAAAGACACCGTCCTGGGAGGCGATGGTGACGACTCGATCATTGCGGCGCTCGGTGACAGCGTCGATTCGTTCGGCGGCGGCGAAGGGAGCGACAGTTTCGAGTTCATCGGTAGCAATTCGGCGAACACGTTCAACGTCGGACAAGCGGCGGGACGGTTGACCGTCTCGATCGACACAACGACGCAGTCTCTCAGCAGCGACATCGAACTCGTGCAGGTCACGGCACGAGGAGGCACGGATCGCATCAACATCGCAGACCTCAGCGGAGTGGGCGCGACCGAACTTCGGCTGAATGCTGGCACCGGAAACGATCGCGTGCAGGCGGAGGCGGGAGCCAAACTCGGTGGCGTTCTGCTGCGAGTCTTCGGCGAAGCCGGCAACGATTTGCTGGTCGGCACGGACAGCGCCGAGTTGCTGAACGGCGGTGACGGCAACGACACGCTCATCGGCAACGACGGCACCGACACTCTCAATGGCGATGCCGGAGACGATTCGATCGACGGCGGTGCGGGCAGCGACGTGATCGACGGCGGTGACGGACTCTCGACCATCGACGGCGGTGACGGCGACGATAGCCTGACCGGTGGCATCCTCAACGATGTCATCAACGGCGGTGCGGGCAACGACACGCTCGCCGGGATCAATGGCAACGACGTGCTCAACGGCATGGAGGGCAACGATAGCTTGGCGGGCGGCTCCGGCGACGACAACCTGGACGGCGGGGCCGGAGATGACACGCTCGATGGCGGCACCGACAACGACACGATCAACGGGAACGATGGCAATGACTTGGTCAACGGATTCCACGGCGACGATCAGATTCTCGGCGGTCTCGGCGCGGACACGATCAGTGGCGGAGACGGCAACGATACGATTCTCGGCGAAGATGGCAACGACTTGATCAACGGCGGCGACGGCAACGATGTGATTCAAGGCAACGCCGGCAATGACACGCTTCTCGGCAGCGACGGCAATGACACGCTGCGAGGTGGAGCCGGCCAAGACATCCTTCTGGGCGGTGACGGCAACGACAACGTCGACGGTCAAGGTAGCTCCGATACAGTCGCTGGCAATCAAGGCGACGACACGGTGACGGGCGTTGCCGGGGAAATCAAAGAGACTTACCAGCTTGACACGGCCGTGCTGACCAAGCTGCTGTAACCGTCCCCGTTCCCGCGCGGACGGCGACAGCGAGAGAGCCTGAGCTTGAACAAAGCTCAGGCTCTTTTCGTTGGTGCTTTGGCCTCGCACTGTTGTCAGCTCGTCTACGCCCCTTTCAACAGCAACGGCACCCCGATCGAACTCACTCACCGGCCAGATGCGCGTCGTGCTCTACCCCACGCGGCCTCGAATGAGATGTTTTTGGCGAGCGGCAGGGCGGCAGCCCTCCGAGTGATTCCATCCGTTTTGACTCGGAGGGCTGACGCCCTGCCGCTCGCCGAATCTCTCATGAATCCCCGCGCGAGGTATAAACCATCAGAAGAACGATCGCCGCGAAAACTATCGCAGCAAGTTGGCGGTCTCTTCGAGGATTTGGTTGGTGATACTGAAAGCTCGCGCGTTGATCTGGAATCCGCGCTGAGCGGCGATGAGCTGCGTGAATTCGACACCGACGTCCACGTTGGAGCTTTCGAGGACTCCGCTCTGGATCGACCCGGCTCCGCCGGCTTGGGCCGTCGAGATGACTGCCGTCCCAGAACTGGGATTCGGCTTGAAGTAGTTATTGCCCAATCGCTCCAAGCCTTGGGGATTGGCAAAGGTCGCGACTGCGATTTGGGCCAGCGCCTCGGTTCGACCGTTGCTGAACTGTCCGATGATGACGCCGTCAGCCTGGACTTCTTCGTCGATGAGCGTCCCCTGAGTGAATCCGTCCTGGTCGGTCCCTGCCGCCGAATTGAACCCACCAAACTGCGTCAGCCCGTCAAAACCATCCGCCGATCCGAACGACAGTTGCACCGTCTGCTTTGAACCAAATCCCGCCACGGTGGAAATCTCGAAGGTGATGTAGCCATCACCGTTACTGCCTCGAACCGATTCGGTCGCTGTTCCGAACAGCGTCGTCCCTGAGTTGCCGACCGCATCTTGGATTTGAAAATCGAGCTCCCCTTGCCCCGAGGTATCAGAGGCCAAGATGAGATTGCCCGACGCATTGAGCGACGCCGATGCGGATTGAAAACCATCGTTGATCGCCTGGACCAAATCACCGACGGTCTTCCCGAATGGCTCGAAAATGATGGGCGTAATCGATTGTCCGTCTCGTTCCTTTCCAGTCAGCGTCAACCGGTCAGTCACCAAGTACGGCCCGGAGGTGTGCTGATCGAGTTGATCCAGTGGCGTCAGCAGGGTCGCAGCAACATTTCCCGCTGTGAGTGCTTGATTCAGCGCCAGCGACTGAGCAGTGGCAGTCCCATCGACCCCTGCGAAGGAACCATTTTCATTGAATCGCAATCCAGAGACGGAGTTGTCTTCCCGGAACATGTTGATGGATCCTTCGCCGCCATCCAGCGACGCGGTCAGTGTCCAAGTGCTGAAGGACTCTTTGCGGAAGGTGAAGGTGACGTTGTGAGCCGTGAACTGTCCGTCGAAGATTTCCATGACTGTGGTGGCCGTGCGACCATCGCGGCCCTCAACCGTCCGCTGAAAGCTGGTGAATTCCGTGACTCCGGAAGAAGACTGGACATCGGCCAGGTCGCTGGTGAGCGTCAGCGACAACTGCGAAGGACCGGGCTTGTTGTTGGCCAACTGAATGCGTCCATCGTTGGACATGGACGCGGTCGCTCCCAATCCGGGTGTGGCTGACAGGAACGCGGTGTTGATCGCGGTCAAGAGTGCGCCCACCGTGTCCGACGGCATTCCGGTCGCGACAAACGCTGCGTCCACTGGCGAACCATCCTTGCGAGCACCCTGGATCAAAATCCGATCACCCACCGAGTAGGGCGAAAGGGATTGATCGAGATCACTGAGCAACGTGTCCGCAGTGGCTGCAACACCGTCGGCCGTCAGCGGCCGTTCCAAAGTCAGCACCGCAGCCAATGGCAATTCGGCGCGAGCATCCAGGTTGCCTCGAAAACTGATGTGCTCGGTGGCTTTGCCCGGAATCGTCAAGCCGTGACGAATCAAGATGTCATTGTTGCCGGCGACTTGAAACGCGGGTGCCGTCGCACTCCCTTCGCCGACCGTACCGACTCGCTGCACGCGGTTGCCGGTGGAGGAATCGAACAAAAAGTTTTGAGCATCGATGGAGAACGCTCCCGCACGTGTGGCGAGGAAGTCGCGCCCATCACGCACCAGGAAGAAGCCGTTGTCCTGAATCGCCAAGTCCAATTTGTTGCCGGTGGACTCGGTGGTGCCTTGCTCGAAGCGCGTGTCGATGCCGGCGACTTGCACGCCCAGCCCGACCTCCACGGGGTTCTTTCCACCCCCGCTGTCCGTCGGCCCGCTGCCGGCCTCCAGCAGGACCGAAAACTGATTGGAGAAACGAATGCGTTGGCTTTTGTAGCCCGGCGTATTGACGTTGGCCAAGTTGTTGCCGACGACATCCAGCATCTGCTGGTGAACCCGGAGACCAGACGAACTGGCTGTGAGAGAACTACCCATGAGTGGCGGATCAATCATGCAAGGGGCGATGTTTCGCGCGTCCGTGCCCCACGTGATCCGTCACGTCTCCTGCTTTACTCCGTCATTCTGTAACACGGTTTTCCAAACCGTGCCTTCCTCAACAGGCCGCGTCTCTATGCGGCGGCCGCCGTCATCCCTTGAACTTGTCCGATGGGAATCTCTTGACCGTCCACTCGTAGTTGCAGGCTTCCCTCATTGATCGTGAAGCCTTCGACGTTGCCCGTGTGGGCCGCGTTGTCGGCGGTGTAGGTCACGCTCTTGCCGATCAATCCGGCTCCCTGAGTGATCTGTTGCAACGCCAGCAAGTCACCAAAATTTGCGTTGAGCTTTTCAATGCCCGCCAGCGTCGAGAACTGAGCCAACTGCGCCGTGAATTCCTGGTCCTTGATCGGTTCCAGTGGGTCTTGGGCCTGGAGTTGAGCCACCAAGAGCTTCAGGAACTGATCACGGCTGACATCAGAAGTCGTCGCGGCTGGAGTCATGCGGTTCGCGCCTTAGGCAGTCACAGCGCGCGAGCAACCACAGACGGCCTACTCGCGCGAATCACTTTCTCTAATTCGATCCGCGAGTGGTGTTTTCACCAGCCGTTTTCGTTCGACAGCGCACGTTTTCGCTGGAGTTCTGCCTTTAGGCGGCAGGGGAACCGGCTAAAGCCGGGACTCCAGCGAGTCGCTGGACTCGGCGGTTTAGAGCGGCGAAATCTGCGTCTGGGAGACGGCGTTGTTCTCGGTCACCGAGAGCTCCAGCGGCTCGCAAGCCTGGCCCGAATGCAGAAACACTTGATTTCGTCCGGCCTTCTTGGCCGCGTACAACGCCTTATCCGCGCGCTCGATCAAATCCAAATCGATCTCTTGGCCGGCCACTTCTGCGACTCCGATGCTGACCGTGACCCGCACCGGACCATTCTTCAGAACGAGACTGTGTTGTTCGATTGCCAGACAAACACGGCGAGCGGCTGCGGCGGATTGTGGAAGTCGCGAACCCGAGCAGATGACGGCAAACTCTTCGCCGCCATAGCGACAGACCAAATCCATGTCGCGCAGAGTGTTCGTCATCACTTGAGCCACCGAGCGCAACACCAAGTCTCCCGCCAAATGGCCATACCTGTCGTTGAACCGCTTGAAATGATCGATGTCGATCATCAACAGTGAGAAGGTCGTCCCCTGTCGTTGTCTCTGAGCGAACTGACGCGATAACTCGCTGTCGAACATGCGGCGATTGTTCAATCCGGTCAGCGTGTCGATGCGCGCCTGGTTGGCAAACGTCTCCAAATCCCGTTGCTTGTCGGCGATTTGCTGCCGGGCCTGATGCAGTTCGGTTTGCAGATGTGCGTTGGCTTCGATCAGTCGCGTCGTCACGCCGATCACCAGCGACGCATCGTTGCCGGTGATCTCCTTCAAACCATCATTGATCTCCGTCAGTTGCTCGGTGTGCCGCTCGACATTGCCGTCCATCTGCGTGGCGACCAGCAGCATCTGCCGCAGGAATTCATCGAACTTCGGTTGTCGCTCCGACTGTTCCTGTTTGGCCGCTGCCAGTTCGCGCTGACAGCCTTTCAGCTTCGACAACAGGAACCACCCGGCGAACACCGCGCCCAACACGAGACCGGCGATCGAAGCAATGACAGTGCTCATGGTTGATTCAAGCCAAGATGTCTAATTGAGCCGCGCGGGCCGTCGAGAGCCGCGCGGATGCCGATTGAGCGACAAAGTGCGGTGACGAAGGCTTCCCGATGTTCCACACTTTGAAGGGCGACGCGTGCGAGTCCTGCTGCCGCGAGAATTGCGATCCTTGACCGGAATGACCGGCAACGTCGCATTGAACGAAGGCGAGACCGCGTTCCGCCAACGATTGCCGCAAGTCGGGAAGCTGACTTTGCAGCATACGTGTGACCGCCTCGTCGCCGGCGATGAATCGCACCGACACGGCATCGTCGGTCAGCCGCAGATGAACTCGCACCAGGCCGAGTTCGGGCGGGTCCAGACGCAACTGAATTTCCAACGGTTTGCCGCCGGCCAGCTCCGCGCGGTGACTTTGCAGGACGTTCCCGACTTGTTCGGACAGCTCGTGCGAATCGAACGTCGTTGGAGGCTCAACCAACGGAGGACTCGGCGGCGGTGGCTCCGCGATGGCGGTCGTGGAGTTGTTGATACGGCGATGCCGAGCAGGTTTTTCCTCGAAGGCAGCCGGCAGCGGTTCTGAAAAGCGAATGGGTTTGCGATCCGGCGCGAGTGCGGTCGCAGGTTCAGCGGTCATGTCGAGGGAACTGAAACTCAACGACCGTTCCGCGCGGGCTGGCCGTGTTGATGGCGTTTCCGGCAGCGAGTCAATCGGCTGGTCATGGAATTGGCTCAATGGAGCATCGTTCTCGCTGGGTTTTGGAGTCGGAACGATGGCTGGACCGCTCGGTGATCGGATGACTTCAGACGGCGGCTGGGTGGGAGCCGTCGGTGGCACGACATCAACTTGGGGTGACATGGAAGCCGTCGGCTGCGGAAGCTCAAGCGGCACGAACGGTCGGCTGATGTCGCCCGTCGAGTTTGGAATCTGCTCGGACGCCGTCGTGATCGCAGGCTCGATGCCGGTGATCGCAGGTTCGATGCAGTCGCACGGTGGTTGGATGGCAGCCACTTGCTCCGTCAGAATCTGGATGGCGACGAGTGGCCCCTTCGCTGCTGGCACCGCGAGTGTCACTGGGGACTCTTTCACCTCGACCAACGACTTCACAACGGCCAACGATTTCACTGCGACCGACGACTTCACCGCGACTGCCGACGAAATCTCTGGCAGTGGCTGCGGCAGATTCTGCGTCAGGCCAAACATCGCCAGCACGGCCGCGAACGATCCGACCTCCGGAGACTGTGATGGGTCTGGCAGCGAACCGCCATTGGGAAGAGCCGGTGGGGCGATTGCCGGAAACAACGCTGGCGCACCGGGACTGAGCAAGCTGGGTAAGCCCGTGATGTCGAGTGCGCTGATCGTGGAGTTCGGAGCGATATTCATACAACTCTCGTAGCAGTCTTCACCGAAGAATCGAGAAGCGGATCGTCGTCGCATCACGATGGCTCTGCGCGCGAAATGGATTTCGCGAATCGACGCCGGAATGGAACTCCGATGACCGAAACGACAATCACTCTCAAGCTGCCGATTCGTCGTGTTGTGCTCGGAGACCCATCCGCTCCGCCGCCGGAATGGCTTCAGGGGCATCATCGCCGCCTGGCGCATTTCGCATTGTCGGAAGCCGGTGCCTCGACAACTCACCGAGCGGCGAATTCTGCCGCCAGCGCGGAACTGGATACTCGCCTGAGTGAGCAGATCGCCGCAGTCGAACAGGCGGCCAATCAATTGCAACTTGCGGCCAAGACAATGCAGACCCATTGGCAGCATATCGTGCTGCCTGAATTGCAGCAGACCACCATTGAACTGGCTCATGCGATCGCTGCGAAGCTCGTGCTTGACCGCGTGCTCAGCGACCAATTCCCCATCGAGAACGTCGTTCGGGAAGTCGTCGAGCGATTGAACACCGATCAGCCGATTGTC
The DNA here is from genome assembly GCA_005798445.1 of Planctomyces sp. Lineage (GTDB taxonomy): Bacteria > Planctomycetota > Planctomycetia > Planctomycetales > Planctomycetaceae > SXKJ01. The sequence goes on along the minus strand of SYJG01000115.1, from coordinate 1,284 downwards.
GTGAAATTGCATCCGGCCGATCTCGCCGTCTGGCAGCAGCATGTCGAATCACATGTTTCCGCGACGACTTTGGGTGATCAAGTCCGAGTGCAGGCGGACGCGGCATTGGCTCGCGGCGATTGCCAAGCGTCCTCCGGCGAAGTTTCGATCGTCTATGAACTTCGCCGGCAGATTGAAGAACTGCGGCAGCAACTGGTGTCGTGAAACCTATTGAAACTTCGCACGAAGCGTCAGCGAGTGGTTGGTCTCCTGATCAATACAACCACTCGCTGGCGCGTCGTGCTGGCAGGACAACCCGATGATCGCCGTGAATCTCGAACGTCTGAAGCGCGAGGTCGATGCCCATGACGGCTTCCGCGTGCAAAGTCGTCTGCGCATCGCCGAGGACGGTCTGGCGTGCGCGTTGCCGGCGGCGGTTGGCGATCAGTGTCGCATCCTCGAACCGAACGGCCGCGAAGTGCCTGCCGAAGTCGTGGGCTTCACGCGCGGGCTTGCACGGCTCGCGCCGTTTGAATTCGCCGAAGAGTTACGGTCGGGAATGCCCGTCGTGCGACTCCCGGAACGACGTATGGTGCCCATCGGACACGGCTTGTTAGGTCGAGTGCTGGATGGCTTGGGCCGACCGCTGGATGGTCGCGGCCCGATTCGTCCGGCGGAGAAACGGCTGGTGCGTAACGCGGCACCGTCACCGCTGGAACGCGAACGGATCGAGCGACCGTTCGTCACCGGTCAGAAGGCGATCGACAGCTTCTTGCTTTGCGGTCGCGGTCAACGACTGGGAATCTTCGCCGGCAGCGGCGTCGGCAAGAGCACTCTGTTGGGCAACATCGCCAAGACGGCCGAAGCGGACCTCAACGTGATCTGTCTGGTCGGAGAGCGTGGTTGCGAACTGCGTCCGTTCTTGGAAGACAGCTTGGGTGAAGAGGGTCTGAAGAAGTCGGTCGTTGTGATCTCCAGCAGCGAGCAACTGCCGATGATGCGGATTCGTGCCGTCGAGACGGCGATCAGCATCGCCGATTCGTTTCGCAGCCGTGGAGCGAACGTGCTGTTCTTTCTCGACAGCTTGACGCGACTGGCAATGGCTCAGCGAGAGCTGGGTCTGAGCCTCGGTGAACCGCCGAGCGCGCGGGGCTACACGCCGTCCGTGGGCGCTCGCTCATCTCAAACGCAACGGTTCTGAACAAAGCAGAAGTAGAGGAAAAGATCGCTGGGACGTTCTCATTGGGTGTGTTTTGGAAAGGCCCTTTGGGAATGGAGTCCCAGCGATGTGTGCGCAGATTAAGT
>SYJG01000114.1 GCA_005798445.1 Planctomyces sp. | reverse complement strand
GACCACGTGAGCTTTGACGATCGCGACTTTGTCCGCCGCTGAAAACTGACGTCGTGGTTTCTTCATCATGCGTCCTTTCTGGTGTGACTCTACAACACGCCAGTTTCAAGGACGCTCCATTTTCGAAAAGGGCACTACACTCTGGAAGAATCCGTTCAACGCTGAACTGGAGGAGTTTGTCGCCGCATTCAAGGATCTCATTTCGCCAATCATGGATGATGTCGCGAAATATGGTCTCAAAAAACGACACCTCGCGAAACACGAGCGATCCGTGAATCGCTTCTACAACTCCATGATCCTGGGGCGAGAGTTCAAGTGTGAAGCCGCGAAGACATTTCAGAAGCGGTTCCTCCGACACCGAGATAGTCTTTTCACTTTCCTGAAAGAGGACGGCATTCCCTGGAACAACAACATGGCCGAACGGGCAATTCGCCACTTGGCAGTGCAACGAAAGATTTCAGGGAGCTTCTTCAAACGAGTGGCCGATTTCTACCTGCGGCTGCTGGGCATTGCTCAAACATGCCGCTTTCAGGGCAAATCGTTTCTGGGCTTCCTTCTGTCAGGCGGGTTCGACGTTGACGTGTACAAGGAAAAGAAGCGGCCAAAGGTGTCGGAACCTATGGGGAAGGCAGCCGACGCTCGGCCTGCATCTGGTGGATGAGGTCGTCGTGTACTTCGTCCTGTTCTTGCAGGGCCTGCAACACGGCCCAGACTTCGTCGAACTCGGCCCGCGCGACGGCGGCGTCCAACGATTCGCCCGCCGCCTGTTCTATGTACAGCGGGACCCCGCCGCGGCGGGTAGCCGGTCGTCTTGCACGGTGCGTTCCGCATCGCTCGGCCGATCCGCCGCGGCGGACACGATGTCCACCTTGCTCCGCTTGGGAGTCAGGAAGGCGACCATGTCCACCGTCGGCACGTCGATCCCTTCCGTCTGGCAGCGCGCGTTCGATCCGCCACGGCGGACCTGCCGAGCCGCTTTGAACTCGGCCATCAAGCCGTCGCGAGCCGCCGTGGACATGGCTCCGTTGACATGCAACGCGGCGAAATCGGGAAGGTGAGTCCCAATCCCTTCGCTCCCCTCGCCGGTGAATGATCTCGCCGTGGCCACGTTGCGATGAAACGTGAAAATCTTCTTGAGCCGGTGCTCGGCGACGGCTTGTGCCAGCGCGATTTGATGGGCGACTTGCTGTGCCGTCACTTCGTCGCCGCTGACCAGCACGGTGCCGTGACGCAGTTGCTGCCGACTGATCACGTTGTGGCCGGTCTCCCGACCGAGCCACTGGTCGTTGACCGAAGGTCTCCTCTTTCGAGCGGCCGGATTCTTTCTGACTTTGACGCCGGTTACTGGATCGGGGAGACCTTCGGTCAAACGGGGTGGCTCGGTCGGGAGACCGGCCACAACACGGGGAAGCATCGCGGACGTGACGACTGCGATCACGACCTTGTAGTTGCAAATGATCTTCTGCTTCGCAGCCTCGGCGAACGACAGCGTGTGGACGACAGGGCCGTAAATCTCCGGCCGATTCATCGAAAAGACTTCAACCGGTTCGCCCTCGGCATCGCGCCGCTTCAAGTCGTAATGCCGAGGCGTCGCCGTCAGGAACAGCCGCTTGCGAATCGGCAAGTTGCCAGCGATGGTCTCAATCACACCATCCGCACCGACATCACGTGGCGACAGTCGCAACCGTTTGCGGATCGAAGGCGGGATCGCCTTGTCCGGCCAAACGTGCTTGGCCATTCTCACACGCTGCGTGGCGAGATACGCCTCGGCGAAGATCTCGAAGGCGTCACCTTTCCGTTTCTCGTCTGTCAGTGCCTCGATTCGCCGCTCAAGCTCGGAAAAATCCTTGATGCCTGAAAACAAACCAAGCCTTCGGAACTCAGCGACCTTGCTATGCAGCGGTGCGGTCATTTCTGAGATCATCGCTAATCGGCTGTCTTTGTGGCTGTGGCGACAGTGACGGAGTTCGCTACTTCGGCAGTTTCCACTTGGAATCAAACGACGTGGCCCATTCGGTCTTCTCGGAGAAGCCGGCCTTGGCAGGCTCGAAGCTCTGCACGGCGATGTCGCCCAATCGTGGGAAGAGTAAGGCGTTGGTGCCGATGAACTCGGCGTCGTGCAGCGTGTGGCCGGAGTTGATGACGACGTACCGAGTCGGATTCAACGGGTTCGGGAAGATCAGCGAGACCGCCTGAGTCTTTGGGTCGTACGTTTTGCCGCCGACTTCAAGCGACTCTTTCGTCCATGTCACCGGCAAGTCTTCGACGACTTTGGCCAACACCGCGTTCGAAGACGGATCGCCGAACAGGATCAGATTCTTGCTCTCGATTTGCTCGTCGGTGAGTTCGCTGTCTTTGATCGTCGGGACTCGGCCGCGCATCCATTTGTCGAACTCGCGGTCGAAGCGGTCGTAGGTCCACTTGGCCCAAGCGGCGTGGTTCTCGTGCCACGGCTTGCCGGTTGGCAGGACGCAGACGAACGGCTCCATGAAGGCGTCGTCGATGGGGCCTTGCAGGTTGTGGCGTTTGTGAAGCCGAGGGTTCGCCGCGAAGGCTCGCGAATCGTCGTAGCTGAGGACGTCCCAATGCTTACCGTTCCAGGTGTAGAACACTCCGGGCAACAGGCTGCCGCTGGCGTTCGACAGTGGGTGTTCGTCGCCGTCGATCTCGATCTTCTCGGCGACATCGCGAGCGATTTGCAGCGCGGTGATATTCTCCGTCTTGATGTGCAGCACACCGTCCTTCGCGACCGTGGCATGAACCGTGGCGGCGTCGAGATGGTCGTCGAGTTCTTCAATCGTCAGCCAGTCGCACTCGTTGTACTTGAGCGTGTAAGTCTCGAAGCGGATTTCCTTGCGCTGCTGTGAGGTCATCCGGCCGCGTTCGACGTTCGCTCGGTGGAACGCCATGAACTCTTTGAACGAATCGGGGTGAAATTTGTGCTCGACCCCTGGCCCGATCAGGAACTTGATTTCGACATCCCGTTTCTTGGCCGCATCGACCATCAACTGGCTGGCCGCGATTTGCTTGTCGAGTTCACCGCCGTAGGTGCAGATCGGCACGTTGAAGGCGTTGAGGGCACAATCGAGCGCGTCGTAGACATGCAGCGCGTCTCGCTGATGCTCCGGCAGAGGCGACTTCGGACTCTGATAGTTGAGGTAATCGACGAACCCCGCTCCCGGCCCAACCGAACACCACTCGCCCGGATGATGCACGCCGAGATGCCAGCTTCCTGCTCCGCCCATCGAGAAGCCCCACAGAACAACGCGCCGGTCGTCGATGCGGTAGCGGCGTTTGACGTCGGTGATCGCCTCGAAGACATCCGTCTCTCCGGCCCAGCGGTACGAATTGTCGATCCTGCCGAAGACATCGAGCTGTACGAAGTCCGCCGCGCTGAGTGGTCCGTCCTTCGGCCACGCTTTGTCGTGATGATCTTCTAAAAACCGGATTTCGTTGCGGTCGCCACCTCGACCATGAAGCACGACGTACAGCGGCCAGCGTTTCGAGGTTCTCGCACCCGCCCCTTCTGGCAATGTGACGGCATACGGCTGCACCGAACCATCGACGCGCGAGACGTAGCCGCGAATGCTCTTGCCGGTCTGCGCCGTCCAGCTCGACTTGCCGCCCGCGAGTTCCTCGGCCCGCTTGAGTCCCGTTTTGACCGCATTCAACGCGAACTGTGGATATTTCGACTTCGGTTCGGTCTTCGGCTTCGAGCCATCTTTCGGAGCGGGAGGCAAATAGAATTCGTTGTGCCGCAGCGCCCACTCAATGGCCTTGGCGTAGACTTCGACGTCCGCCACAAGCCGCTCGTCCCGCTTCGCGTTCTTCAACTCGCCGACGGCCTTTTGCAGGTCCGCCATGCCGGAACGAATCGCTGCTGCATCCGACTCCGACGGTGGCTGCGCGATCGTAAAACTGGTGACGCCGAATAACAATCCGATCGAAGCGAGCAAGCTGCGCATGATGTCGTCCCCGCGTGGGACACGTTTTCAACGTGCCTTTGGTACGGTCACGTTGAAAACGTGCCCCACGGTTACTGCACCGTCTCCGCCCCTTGAAAGCCGGAGGTCTTGTGTGTCCCGTCACAGAACGGCTTTTTCTGGCTGGCTCCGCAGCGGCACAAGGCGACGTTCTCTTTGCCAGTCAGGTCGTACTTGTTGCCGAGATGATCGCAAAGCGTGATCGGGCCAGTGACCAGCAACGGGCCGTTCTCGCGAGTCTTAATCGTGACGTCGGACATGTCTTGCTCTCCGGATTCCAGGGATCGAATTCGCGCGGCACGTTAGCCCGCGAGCAACAGCGAAGCAATCACGTCAGACGAACCCGAAGCACAAGCGAGGGCGAATGCTTCCCTGAGCCTCGTCATGCCAGCCGCCTGGAGCGCTCGCCCTCGCTGGCGCTTCGGGTTAGTGTTTTGGAAACGGAGGCCGTCATGCCACAGTTCGACCGACCAACGATCTTGATGTGTCCGCCGGACCATTACGGCATCGAGTACGAAATCAATCCGTGGATGAACCGCAGTCGGCAGAGCGATCGCTCACTGGCCGAATCGCAGTGGCAGCAACTTCGCGACGTGCTGATTTCCGTCGGTGCTGACATCCGCTTGCTGAAGGCCGTCAAAGGTCTGCCCGACTTGGTCTTCACCGCCAATGCCGCGCTGATGTGGCGCAACCGCGCGTACCTCGCTCGATTTCGACACGCGGCTCGGCAGCCGGAGACGGCCGTTGATGCTGCGTGGTTTCAAGCGGCGGGATTCGAGACTCGTGAATTGCCGCTCGGCTGGGATTTCGAGGGGGCTGGCGACGCACTGTTTTGTGGCGACACACTCTTCGCCGGATACCTCATTCGCAGCGACGTCGGCGGTGAGCACTGGCTGGCCGAGGAGCTTGATTGTCGGGTCATCCCGCTGCAACTAGTCAGCGATTACTACTATCACCTCGATACTTGCTTCTGCCCGCTCAGCCCGACCGAGGCGATCTATTTCCCTCCGGCTTTCGACGAGTATGGTCAGGCCGCGTTGCATCAGCACATTTCCACTCTGATCGAAGTTCGCCCGGAAGAGGCGCAGCGATTCGCCTGCAATGCCGTGGTCGTTGGCAAGCACGTCGCGCTCAACACCGGCTGCCCCGAACTGGAGCGCAGCTTGAGCGATCACGGCTACACACCACACGCGACCGAACTTGGAGAATTCATCAAAGCTGGCGGCAGTGCGAAGTGCTTGACGCTACGGCTGGATGGAGAGGACGCCGCACAGTGGCCGTAACAAATTGATTACGGCACAACATGCACCGGAAGCGGATTATTGCCGATGGCAGTTGGGAACGGTGGAGTGATTTGCCTCAGTTGCGAGGGGCGGCCTTGCTCCTTCCAGTTTCCTCGACTCTCCGTGGTCGTTTCATTCGGGAAGAACCGTGAGCCGCTTTGGTTGAGCAGCTCTTGCCGAAGCGGGCTTTGATGAACCAAGACAACTCCCGGTGAAGCCGCGTAGAACACTCCCACTCCCGGCATCAACAGTTCGACACTGACTTCGCCAATCGGCCAGCGTTGAGCATCCGAATCGAGCAACGGTCGAGGCAACGGAAGGATCATCTGCACGGTGTCCGATGGATTGCGCGTATAAACAGGCCGGCCGCGATCCTGTCGCCCCGAAAAGTTCGAAACGGATTGACCTCCAAAACCACTCGCGCTCCAGGGATAGCTCGTCACATCCTCGTAAACGATTCCGCCGCTACCGGGCCGCCCTCCAGTTGGTACGCCGATCCCAGGCAATCGCTGCATCGTCGAGTCTAAGCTGCGCGACCACGTTTGAATCTTGTCGAGTTCAAGTCGGCGCGACGATGTCACATCCAGTGGGCCGGTGGGTGTGTTGATTCGATACGGGCGTCCGGTCTCTTCTCGAAGACCCCACAATGTCACTTGAAGAGTACCGAACAATGGAACCGGAGTACCCGTCTGATCGAAGCCTCGCACCGAAAGACGCAGCGAATCCCAATCCATCCTGCCAAATGTGCTGACAGGCTGAGCGGCAACAATGAATTCGAACAGCGGCAACTCTGAGACGTTGGCACTTCCTTGAATCGCCACTTCATCAAACTTCTCGCCGCGGTTGTAATGATCGTCAACTGGCCCCAATTGAATTTGAGAGACTTCTTGTGGAACGTCCAATTTCGATCTCACGACGATCTTCGTAGAAGTGATTTGTTTCCAAAAGAGGGTCCGGCGCACCGTGATGCCGGATGAGTGAACTTCCAAAGCCAGCTGCTTCTGGTTTGTTTGCGATTCCACAACCGAACCGTGGAGCGTCCGGCCATCCTTGAGTCGGACCTCCACGTCTGCCGCCGATAACGACGGGACTCCGCTCACGAAAAGCAAGAGCCAGCCGAACGCGGCGATGAACTTGGTCCGACGACTCATGAGTCCGAGCCTCCAAAGAATCTAGCAACGAGATGTTGCCGATGGGCAGCAAACACCGGACCAGCGCTGTGGGCGAATCAATCCGCAAGCAGCGACCACCCAAATCAACCCCCTTTGTGTGAGAAAACGAGGCGTCTAGGCAACAGGGACACCAGATTTGTTGCCGATTCACCACATCGAGACCGTCTCGAAAACGAAACGCTCTGATCGGCGATTGCCTCGAAGTTTGGTAGAAGAGTCATCCTTTCATCGAAACTCCCCTAGCGACGTGGACTGGCCCGCGAGAGACATGCTTGACACTGTTCTAGGCAATGCCCATCATCATTTGCGCCATTTTGGCGAGTCGACAGTCACATCCCTTTGATAGGAATACTGGAAACAAACCATGAGTACTGGAAGCCGACGATTGGAGCTCGAGGAAGTGGGCGACGTCACGGTCGCGAAGTTCACTGACAAAAAAATCCTTGATGAGGGCAACATCCAAATCATCGGCAACCAATTGTTCGCACTGATCGAAGAGGATGGGCGTAAGAAGATCGTGTTGGATTTCTCCAACGTCGAATACCTCTCCAGTGCTGCACTGGGCAAGCTCATCACGATGGACAAGAAGGTGAAGGCCGCGAAGGGCAAGCTGCGATTGTGTGCCATCCGGCCGGACATCTACGAAGTCTTCGCGATCACCAAGTTGAACAAGCTGTTCGATATGAAGGACAACTTGGAAGCTGCCTTGGCAGGGCTTTAAGGGACTTCGCTCCGGGTCTGGGGCCGAATTCCGCTGACGATCAGAGACGTTTCGGGCAACGTCCTGATGGAGCCACGGCGAGCAAAACCTGCGGGCACTCCGTATTCACGGTCGCCTGAATCTGGGATGACATGGCCCAAACCGTACAATTCGATGTCTGGATTCCGAACGATACGGCGGAAGCGCGCGAAGTTCAGGAACGCATCGTTGGCTTGATGGAACAAAACGCTTGGCCAATGCGTGATTGCTTTGGCGTGCGGCTCTCGCTCGAAGAAGCCCTAGTCAACGCCATCAAACATGGCAACCGCATGGATCCGGACAAAAAAGTCTACATTGCCTGCGAGTTGTCTGCTGATGAAATTACCGTTGTGATCGAGGACCAAGGAGACGGCTTCAAGATTGCAGAAGTGCCGGACCCGACCGAGGATGACAACCTCGAAAAACCCGGTGGGCGTGGCATTATGCTCATCCGCTCATTCATGACCGGCTTTGAATACAACGACAAAGGCAATCAGTTGACGATAAGCAAAAAGCTGGGCGTTGTGAACGAAGAGTAGTCTCGACATTTCAGCCTGAATCGTCGCCCTGACAAATCATCCCCTCAGGGTACGGACTAATAGCGAGAGTGGGACTCGAACCCACGACCCCAGGCTTATGAAGCCTGTGCTCTAACCGGCTGAGCTACCTCGCCAAAACCAGCGGCGACCGTGGGGCCGTCGCAAGGGGAGCGGATTATAGCCGTGCTATCTTCGATGAAAAGCGACGGCTGCACGAGTCGTCAACGCTGCCGGCTCATGAGCTTGCCCCCTACAATTCAACCACGTCGTCGTGTCAGAGTCATCACGCAAGGGAGTTTGGCATGTTGTGGGAAGTGGAGATTCATCCGGCACAGGGGCAAATGGACCGCGAGGGTGCTCGCGTGCTGAGCGAAGCACGAGCGTTACGACTCGGCTCAATCAACTCCGTCCGTGCCGCGCGATCGTTCTTGATCGAAGGAGACGCCGATGCCACCGCGATCGAGCAGCGAGCGTTGGGATTGCTCGTCGATTCGGTCGTTGAAACGTGTTCGGTACATCCGCTCGGTCGACAGCCGAATGCCGACAGCCGATCCGCCGCAGGCGGATTATCCCAACTGAACGTCATGCTCAAATCGGGCGTCACAGACAACGTCGCGCTCAGCGCGAAGGCCGCGCTGACCGACTTGAAAATCCCGGTGACGACCGTCGCGACGGTCCGAAAATACTGGGTCAACGACGGAGCTTCCGACACCGAGGTTCAGCGGCTCATCAAGCGGGTGTTGGCGAACGATGCGATTGAGCATGTCGTCGTTGGCCCGCTGGCGATGGAGACGATCGGAATCGGCGGCGATTACCAATTCAAGCTCACGCACGTCGCGATCCGCGCGATGGACGACGACCGCCTGATGCGGCTCAGTCGTGAAGGTCAGCTTTATCTGAATCTCGTGGAGATGCAGACAATTCGTCAGCACTTCGTCGATCTCGGCCGCGACCCAACCGACGTGGAACTCGAAACCGTTGCGCAGACATGGTCGGAGCATTGCTCGCACAAGACGCTGGCCGGCCGCATTCACTACCGCGACGGCCGGCACGACATTTATTTTCAGAACATGCTCAAGGAGACGATCTTCGCCGCGACGGTCGAGATTCGTCGGCGGCTTGGCGATGCGGATTGGTGCGTCAGTGTCTTCAAGGACAACGCCGGCATCGTGAAGTTCGATGAGACCGACAACGTCTGTATGAAGGTCGAGACGCACAATCATCCGTCGGCTCTCGAACCGTACGGCGGAGCGAATACCGGCATTGGCGGTGTGATCCGCGACCCGCTCGGCACAGGACTCGGAGCAAAACCGATCTGCAACACCGACGTCTTCTGTTTCGCCTCTCCCGACACGCCGCACGATTCGCTGCCGCCGGGGACGTTGCACCCGAAGTTGGTCATGCGCGGCGTGGTCAGCGGAGTCCGCGACTACGGCAACCGCATGGGCATCCCAACCGTCAACGGTGCGATTTATTTCGATGAGCGATATCTCGGCAATCCGTTGGTCTACTGCGGCAACGTCGCCATGATCCCGGTCGACAAGTGTGAGAAGCACGCGCAGCCCGGTGACTACATCGTCTCTGTCGGCGGACGTACCGGCCGCGACGGTATTCACGGAGCGACGTTCTCGTCCGCCGAGTTGACTCACGAAAGCGAGACGATCTCCGGCGGTGCGGTTCAAATCGGCAACGCGATCACCGAGAAGATGGTGGCCGACGTCATCCTGCAAGCCCGCGACTGCGGCCTGTACAGCGCGATCACCGACTGTGGGGCCGGCGGCTTTTCGTCCGCCGTTGGTGAGATGGGGGAAGACATCGGCGCGGAAGTCTGGCTCGAAAACGCACCGCTCAAATACAGCGGCCTGAGCTACACGGAGATTTGGATCTCCGAAGCGCAAGAGCGGATGGTTCTCGCCGTGCCGCCATCGACATGGGCGGAGTTTGAATCGCTCTGCCGATCCGAAGGTGTCGAAGCCGCGATCCTCGGCGAATTCCAACCGACCGGCCGGTTGGTCCTGAAATATCATGGACAGCAAGTCGCCGATCTCGCGATGAGCTTCCTGCACGACGGCCGCCCGCCCATCGTGCGTGAGGCGGTGTTCACGCCCAAGGTAGACGAGTCACTCCGTGACTCGAAACTCGCGTCACGGAGTGACGCGACGACGTTCGACGAAACCCTCAAATCGATCCTCGGCTCGCTCAACGTGTGCAGCAAGGAGTGGGTGATTCGCCAGTACGACCACGAGGTCCAAGCCGGCAGCGTCGTAAAGCCGCTGGTCGGTGTCTGCAACGATGGCCCGTCGGACGCTGCGGTCGTGCGGCCCACCCTGAAATCGAAGCGCGGCCTGGCCGTCGCCTGCGGCATGAATCCGCGATTCGGCGATCTCGATCCGTATTGGATGGCCGCATCGGCGATCGACGAGGCGGTTCGCAACGTCATCGCCGTCGGAGCCGATCCGCGGCGGATCGCGATCCTCGACAATTTCTGCTGGGGCAACACCGACCGACCAGAGACGCTCGGCACGCTCGTGCGAGCGGCACTCGCCTGCAAGGACACGGCAATCGCCTTTGGCACGCCGTTCATCAGCGGCAAGGACAGCCTCAACAACGAGTTTTCATTCACCGACGCGAGCGGCCAGAAGCAGACAGTCGCGATTCCGAGTTCGTTGCTGATCTCCGCTCTTGGACAACTGGACGATGTCGAGCAGGCGATCACAATGGACCTTAAAGCCGCCGGCAATGTGCTGCTGCTGATCGGCCCGACTGCCAACGAACTCGGCGGCAGCCACTTCGCGCTGGTCAACGCTCTCGAAGGGGGAACGGTCCCGCACGTCGATCTGCAACTCGCGCCGCGCATCTTTGCCGCCGTCCACGAGGCCATTCGGCAGGGACTGGTTCTCTCCAGTCACGACCTCAGCGAAGGGGGACTGGCCGCCGCCGTCTCCGAAATGGCGTTCGCTGGCGGCTTTGGTGTGTCGCTGGATCTGCAATTGCTCGCAAAGTCCAGCGGTCTGAGCGACGACGCGGTTCTGCTGTTCTCGGAAAGCAACTCGCGGTTCGTGCTGGAAGTCCCCGCGACGGCACAAGCGGCGGTCGAATCGCTCTGCAGTTCGTCCAACGTGCCAGTGGTCAAACTGGGAGAGGTCTCTTCAACCGATCGCGTTCAGATTCGCGGTGCGGCGGGAGCGTTCGTCATCGACACCGGGCTGGACGAACTCAAGCAAAGTTGGAAGCAGCCGCTCGCGTGGCGGTAGCCAGTCATCGTCCAGCACGACGCGCCAGCGAGTGGCCGGAATCTCGGACAACAACCACTTGTTGGCACGTCGTGCTGTGTTTTGAAGCCGTCCTCACACGAAGACACGAAGAGAAGCAACGTCGAATTCGATGCCCCTTTGTGTGACAACCCAGGTTGATTCAAGGTTTCAACTCGGTTGGTGGTGAACCGCTTTTTTCGACGGCGGTGATTTCGCGTGCAAGAAGTTGGCGTGTGTCCCGTACCTGACTTGGTGACGGGCCAGAGGTGATCGCAAGTGCGAGCCTCACGTCACACGTCTCCTTGCTGGAAGGGTCACATCATGCGGAAGAACTGGTCGTCGTCGTGGCAGAAGTTGTGGACTGGTCGAAGTCGTCGCCGTCAAATCGAACTTGTCCAAGCGGGGCGATTTGCTCCGGCAGAAACATTCGAGCCGCGCGTCGTGCTGTCGGCAGTCAGCATGTCGCAGTCCGGTGCGGTGGAATTACATCAGCACAGTGAATTGGCAGTCTCAACACGGATCGTCAACGGGACACAGACATCGGACTACCCGGCGGTCGGGTTGATTGGGGAGAGCGGCGATCATTTCTGCACGGGGACGCTGATCGCTCCGCAGTATGTGCTGACGGCAGCGCATTGTGCCGAAGGGGTCGGTAACACATCCGGGACGTTCACGGTCGGCGGGCAGTCGTATCAGACCGAGCGGGTTTACCTGCATCCCAACTACAACGGCAACGCGATCGGCAGCGATTCGGCCAACGACATCGCGATCTACAAGCTCAGCAGCCTTGTCGTCGGGATCACGCCGATGGACATCTTCCGAGGGATTCCGCAGGTCGGCCAACTGTTGACGCTGGTCGGCTTTGGCGGCGGCGGCAACGGGACCACGGGGACCAATGGCGATTTCGGCATCAAGCGGGTCGGTACGACGCCGATCGACGAGGTCTCGCGCACGTTGATCTCGTGGAACTTCGACAACAACACCGAAGCGAACACCGCTCCGGGAGACAGCGGCGGGCCGGCCTTCGTGACCGTTGGCGGCATCAAGTACATTGCGGGAGTCACCTCCGGCGGAGACTCGCCGGATGCGTCGATCGGCGATCACTCATTCGACACTCGCGTCGATGCCTACGCCGCATGGATCACGAGCATCGCTGGTGTGACTGGCGGAGGTGGAGGAGGCGATGTGCTCTCGACGCTCAGCATCGTTGCGACCGATGCCGCCGCTGCCGAGACGACCGTCACCCAAACGACCAACACGGGCACGTACACGATCAGTCGCACCGGCGCGACCGACGCCGCTCTGGTCGTGTCGCTGAGCTACAGCGGTGCCGCGTCAATTGGATCGGACTATTCGAGCCTGCCGACTCTGGTGACGATTCCGGCCGGACAGTCGTCGGTCACGCTGACCGTCACACCGCTGGACGACAGCCTCGCGGAATCGAGTGAGTCTGTGATCGCCACGTTGCAATCGTCGGGAGCATACAACCTCGACAGTGTTCGGTCGGCCGCGACTGTCACGATCGCCGACAACGATCAAACTCTTCCCACAATCAGCATCCGAGCGACCGACGCCGTTGCCGCCGAAACACGTACCGGCCAAGTCGCGAATCGCGGGCAGTATCAAGTCACTCGCACCGGCTCGACGGCGTCGTCGTTGACCGTTTTCTACACCGTTTCTGGCGCTGCCACGAACGGCACCGATTACACGCGACTCGTCGGATCGATCACGATTCCCGCGGGGAGGTCATCGGCGACGATCTCGGTCAGCCCGGTGGACGACGCTCTGACCGAGGGAACCGAGAGTGTTGTGCTGACACTCGCGACGCGGTCGAATTACTCGATCGATGGGACTCGCGGTACAGCGACGGTCACGATTGAAGACAACGAGACCGCCGCTCGCACGAACGACAACTTCGCCGATCGACAATTGCTGACGGGCAGCAGCGTCACTGCGACAGGCGACAATCGCACGGCCACTCGTGAGTCCGGCGAGCCGAATATCGCCGGAGTCTCCGGCAGCAAGTCCGTCTGGTGGACCTGGACCGCTACGGCCACTGGCAGATTCACCCTCAGCACTGCTGGCAGTTCGTTCGACACGACGCTCGGCGTCTACACGGGCAGCTCGGTGACGTCGTTGCAATTGGTCGCCGAGAATGATGACGCAAATTACTCCGCAGGCACACTGACCAGCCAAGTGACCATCGATGCCGTTGCCGGCACGCAATATCAAATCCAGGTCAATGGTTATGAGTCAGCCAGCGGTGACATCACGCTCCGCCTCAACCCAGCCGCAACGACATTCGCCGCGAATCGCCCGGCGGCCACCCGACGCGACGCCAGCCAGATTGATTCCGTGTTCCAAAACTACGGCGATCTTGCCGGAATCTTGTGGTCCAGGCGCTTTCCGAGTTCTCAGTAAATCAACGTTACGTCCGGGCGTACTGTCCGAAACTTGGCGGCTGCGTCATGGGTGATGTTGCAGCCCTTTAAATCCAAGAGGCCAAGCGTTCGGATGCTGGCAAAATGAAGAAGTGACTGATCGGTGACCAGTGTGCCCGACAAGTTGAGGTATGTGTACGGCCCCTTCAGCTCTCGTGCTCCTCTGTCCCCGATTTTCGTATCGGCAAGGAATAGCGTCTCGATGCTTGGAATGGCACCAATGTCACGAGCCGCTTCGTCACCGACAGGGACATCGAACATGGCCAGATACTTGAGCGACTTCAGGCGTTGCAATTCGGACAGTTTCGTCCCACGGATCGCCGTGGCCGACAGATCAAGATGGGTCAATCGACTGAGCGAACCCACCGCGCTCAACGCCTCATCATCGATCGCTGCACCCCGCAGCCAGAGCGATTGAAGCGTTCTCATGTGCGCCAATCGCCGCACGCCTTCATTCGTTATTCGCGTCTCGCCAAGTGATAGAGCCTCCAGTGCGGGAAGAGACGTCAACCAGGCAACGCCTTCGTCGCTGATTGCTGTGTCATCTAGGCCGAGGGACTTGAGTGAGTGCAATTTGGCGACGTGCTCCAAACTCGCATCGCTGATGTTCGTTCACGACAGCGCTAAATTCTGTAGCCCTGGAAACCGGTCCAAATTCACGAGTCCCGCATCATTCACCGGAGAGCCGATAAGATATAAGTCACGCAGGCGACCGGCACGGGGAAGTCGCGAAAGGAATGCGCCAGTGACGGCCGTGCGCTGGAGGTTCAGAATTGTAGCGTCCGGGAATCCATTCAGAGAGGAAAGTGCAGCATCATCGACATGCTGTCCAGTCAAGTAGACGTGCCACAATCGATTCGCGGCAATCGCGAGGACGTCATCTACAATCGGCCCCAAGTATTGTCCTGGAAAGATCGGGTCAACGATCACTTCCCCGCCCAAATCTTTGATTGTCTTCGCACCAGCGAAGTTGCTTTCGTATTTGACTATTCCCAAACCGAAAACAACAGCAGTCAGGAATGCCAGTGCGGCACGTGCGACTTTAATTCTATGATTTGAGGACGGCGCTGCGTCATCTCAAATGCAATTTGAGGTTGCAGATTATTTGAGGAAGACTTCGTTGGGGGTTCTGTAGCCGAGGCAGCGGCGCGGGCGGTTATTCAGAAGATTTGCGACGCGTTCTAGCTCGGCCCAGGTGACGGT
>SYJG01000113.1 GCA_005798445.1 Planctomyces sp. | reverse complement strand
GAAGAGCTATCTTGGTTCCGCCAATACATCGCCCGTAATCCCACGGAAGCCCACGTCCCACCGGGCGAATTCCACTACGCTGCCGCCGCGTGGCTCGACGAATTTGCACCCCGCGTCCAACGTAGGTTGGGACTCAGTCCCGACCGCTCCGAAACGAACCGCAAAGTCGGGACGGAGTCCCAACCTACGGAATTCGGCGGACGGTTCGTTTCAAGGCACCGTGTCGAGCAAAGACATCCTGTCGCGTGACGACTTTCAGTACTTCGTCGAAGTGCTGACGACCGACGGTGGCCGCCGCTTTCCGTCCAACCTCGACGGCCAACCCTACTTCGTCGCGCGAGTGCGTCGTCCGTAGTTGAGCCTCTGCGAGTCGCAACATTCTGCGAGTCAGCCCTCTCAAAACTCACGGACCGAATCAAGCGGCCGTCTCGTACGCAATCGCGAAAATGGTGGTACATCGCACCTACTGCCTAGTGCCAACGTCGTTTTGCCGTGGCGGGTCTTCGGACAGGGCTCCATAAACCAACGCTCGGTATTGGGGTTCAAATCTGGTTACGTACCGTTGCCCATGTCGTCCGGTCTCGGCAAGACGTGCCCATACCCAATCGACTGTTTTCAGGTCTACGTCTCCAGCAAGTTTGATCTTCGCGTCATGCGTGAATCGAACGAGTTCGTCGAACGTGACGTGCTCCTCCGAGAAGCACACGTTGTAGTACGCGGTAATTGCCCATCCCGTCGCGTTGTCCCAAGTTTTCGCCGACACCGCCGCGGGGTGCCGGCCGCGAAGTGATTCAACTAGTTCCGCCCCAGCGGCTCTTTGTCGGGCATAGGCAACTAGTTGCATGAATCGTACGCTGATCGGCACCGCAAGCGTCAGTATGCCAATCACGATACAACACGTAGCGATTGTGATCTTGCGGCTGCGCATTGTGGGTACTCGGGTGTCTGGAGTCGCCTGGCGAGCCACTTGGAAATCGGGATGCGAGCATCTACGTTTTCCCACCAAATGCAAGCCAACGAGTTCTGAGAGTTGATGGCGTTGATTCGAGAGAGGCCGCGCGGGATCGCATTCATCGGACTGCGCGGCCAATCTCGTCGAGGCCGGCAAGAATAATTGAGCGGGCGAGTTCATCCTTCTGTCAGCCATTTTTCTGTCGAATTGGGAGCACTCGTCATGGTTCAACGATGGTGGGTTCTGGGTTGTGCGTTGACGGTTTTCTGCGTGGAGACTTCCACCTCGCACGCTCAAAAGACGGCGGCGAAGAAACCGGCCGCGAAGAAGGAAGCTCCGCCGCCACTCAAATTTCCGCCGACGTTGCCCAACGGCGAAAGAGTCGTCACCGACAAGAGCGAGGCGTTTCTCAAGCCGAGCGAGACGATTGGCAAGGAGATCGCGATTGCCAAGACGCCGTCGACGGTCGATTTCCTCTACTTCCCTCGGCAGGACTACGAGGGGAAGCCGTGGTCGAATTGGGGGAACAGCCTGGCGATCAACGGCAAGTATTACGCATCGATCGGCGACCATTATTCGCAGTTGTCGTCGAAGGGCGATCCGAACCTGATCGGCAACGCCTTCGTGTTTGAATACGACCCGCAGAAGAAATCCTTCCGCGAGTTGGTCGAGGTTCGCAAGCTGCTCAACATGCCCGAAGGGCACTATGTGCCGGCGAAGATTCACGGGCGGCTGGACATGGACGACGAAGGCTGGCTGTATTTCTCGACGCATCGCGGTTCAACCACGGTGACGGTCGACAAGTTCCACTATCAAGGGGACTGGATCATTCGCGTCCATCCGGAGTCCGGCAAAACCGAGGTACTCGCCTGCGGGCCGGTGCCGAAGCATTGCATCCCGAACAGCGTGCTCGATCCGCATCGCAAGATTTTCTACGGCGGCACAGCAGCGGGCGAGAAATCCGACGGCGGCAGCGTGCGGTTCTTCGCCTACGACGTCAACAAGAAGAAAGTGATCTTCGACGGGCCGGATGGGCCGGCTCGATACATGATCTTCGCCAAGTCCACGGGGAAAATTTATTACACGCCTGGCAAAGAAGACGGAGTCGGTCAGTTGGTGCGCTTCGATCCCGACCAGCCTGGCCCACCAACGCCGATCGACACGGAAATCGGCATGAGAGCAGCCACTCAAGAGACGCCGCAGGGCATCGTCTACACAGTCTCGAAGGGGGGCAAAGCGGGCGAGTCGCTGCTGTTCGCCTTCGACACGAAGACCGAGAAAGCCACCGAGCTTGGCCCCGCGCAGGTTGGCTCGATGAACTACATCACGACGATCGATGCCGATCCGACCGGCCGATATCTCTACTACATCCCCGGTGCTCACGGCGGCAGCGAACGAGATGGCAGCGCGGTCATCCAGTTCGATGTGAAGACCAAGACTCGGAAAGTGATCGCATTCCTGCATCCGTTCTACCAAGAGAAGTACGGCGTCACGCTGGCGGGAACATTCAGTTCGGCGGTCGATCCCGACGGCAGCAAGCTCTACATCAACTGGAACGCCAACCGTGGCGGCAGGAGCTGGGACTGTTGCGCGTTGACCGTGATTCACATTCCTGAATCCGAACGACGACCCTGAGCCGACCGAATGCCGTAGGCCGTGATCCGTTTTCTGAGTCGTTTGGGTTGGGATAACGGCCATCGGCTTTCGGCTCACAGCCATCGGCCGGAAGACAAGGCCAATCGACCACCAAGGAAAACTGCCATGCGACATTTTTGGTCTGCGTTGATCGTGTGCGTGTCTGTCACCGCTCTCGCTGCTGATCCGTTCGTCTTCCGCGATGTTGGCGAGACTGCGGGAATCTTCCCACATGCCGAGGGGCTGCGTGGGCATGGTGCGGCGTGGGGTGACGTCGATGGGGACGGCTGGTCCGACTTGTTCATCGCCACGTTTCACAACGCCGGATCGAAGCCGAGCCTGTTCCTGCGGAACGAAACGGGAAATTTTCGTCTCGACCCGCAAGAGCATCTGCACACATCGGGCATGGGGAGCGGTGCGTTGTTCGCCGACTTCACGAACAGCGGACGGCCCGATTTGTACGTCTCGAATTGTGCTCACGGAAAGAAAGGTGATCCGGCCTTCTCGACTCCGAACGTCTTCTTTCGCAACGACGGCGGCGGCAAGTTCACGGACATCTCGAAAGAGAGCGGCACCTGTCCGCCGCTGTACGAAGGGCGCGGCGTCGCGGCTCTCGACTTCGACGGCGACGGGCTGCTCGATCTGCTGACGTGCGAGCAATACTACTCGCCGAAGGTGAAGCTCGGCGCGACGCTGTATCGCAATCTCGGCGGGCATCGGTTCGAGAATGTTTCGGAGAAGGTCGGACTGCCGCTCGGCTTCGGTGGCTTGTGTTGCTTGGCGGCCGACATGAACGGTGACACTTGGCCGGATATCCTGCTGACGAGCGGCGCGGGCGAGCATCGGCTGTACTTGAACGACCAAAAAGGAAAGTTCCGCGAGGCGACCGGCGTCACTGAAGTCTTGCGATGGTCGAATGCGAAGGGAGAAGACACTCCGGCCGGAGCGTGCGTCGCGGACGTGAATCGGGACGGCCTACCGGACATCGTCATCGGCCATCATTTCAAGCTGCCGTGGATCACGCCGATCCCGATTCGGCTGTACCTGAATCGCGGTGTGAAGAACGGCGAGCCAACGTTCGAGGACATCACCGAAACGGCCGGCCTGGAGCCGCTACTGATGAAGGCTCCGCACGTCGAGCTGCAAGACTTCGACAACGACGGCTGGCCCGACATTCTGGTGAGCATCGTCAAATTCAAAGACGGGCAGCCGCATCCGCTGATCTACAAGAATCTCGGCGTGAGCGATGGTCTGCCACGATTCCACAACGAGACGCCCGGCGGCAACTGGTTGCAGGTCCGCGTTGAGGGCCAGAGCGGCGTCAATCGGATGGGGGTTGGAGCCAAGGTGCATGTCTACCCGGCAGGCAAGCGAGACACGGTACCGCGTATCGGCTTGCGAGAAATCTGCATCGGTTACGGATACTGCTCCGGTCAGGAGGCGGTCGTGCAGTTCGGCTTGGGCAAGTCCGATCGAGTCGATGTCGAAGTGGAACTCCCGCACGGCAAAGGCAAGTTCACGAAAAAAGACGTCGCGGCCAATCAGCGGATCGTTCTGAAGCCGTGAATCGCCGAAAATGCCGTCTTGTCCCGTTTCGGGGATCGAACTAGAGTGCAAAGCGTGGATTTTGAGGCTTTTCCTCCGCTTTCAATGACGGTTGCTGAATCGTGGCACTCACGGAAATCGACCGAACGCTGCTGAAACGCTGCCTCTCCGAGGAACACGGAGCGTGGAAGGATTTCGTCGATCGTTTCATCGGCCTGTTCGTGCATGTCATCAACCACACGGCTCATTCTCGCAGCGTGCCGCTGTCGGCGGACGATGTCGAAGACCTGTGTGCCGAGGTGTTCGTGACGCTGCTGTCGAACAACTACGCGGCGTTGCGGCAATTCCGGGGCAAGAGTTCGCTGGCAACGTACCTCACCGTGATCGCACGACGGATCGTCGTGAAGGAAATTACTCAGCGGCGGTTGTCCGAGGCACTCGGGCATGTGCCGGCTCACGGCTCCTCGCTGGATGCAGCGGGTGCCGGAACGCCAGAGTCGCAACGGATCGAAGATCGCGAAGAGGTGACACGGCTGCTGCGCGTTCTGCCGCCGCGCGAGGCGGATGTCATCCGACAGTTTCACCTCGAAGGGAAGTCGTATCGTGAGATCAGCGCGTCGCTGGGCATCCCCGAAAACTCGATCGGTCCGACTCTGAACCGTGCGCTCGATCGGATGCGGCAGCGGACGTGACGTCTACGTTGAAACCTTGAAGCAAGCTTCCTCCTGATGAGCTCGACCTACGCCGCCTGCGCCGAACACGTCCGACGATTGCACTCGGCCGCGCGGCAGTTGGAAGTTCAGAGCCGACTGCTGCAACTGCCGCCGCTCGCTGGACGCGAATGGTTTGAGCTGCTTGAACGCAAGCTGCTGCCACAAATGACGGACGATGCGTTTCTTGTTGTCGCGGTCGTTGGCGGAACGAATATCGGCAAGAGCGTGATCTTCAATCACCTCGCCGGTTGCCGAGCCAGTGCGACATCTCCGTTCGCTTCAGGCACGAAGCATCCCGTGTGTCTTGTGCCACCGGGTTTCGCCGAGCACCACGACCTCCCTTCGATTTTTCGTGGCTTCGATTTGCACGAGTGGTCGCAAGCTGACGCGGCTCTCGAAGATCACCCGGAACACCGCTTGTTCTGGCGGACGAGTGATGCGACGCCGTCGAACCTGCTGATCCTCGACACTCCCGACATCGACGGCGACGTGCGTGTGAACTGGGAGCGAGCCGACAACATTCGCCGTTGCGCCGACGTGCTGGTCGCCGTGCTCACGCAGCAGAAATACAACGACGCGGCCGTCAAACAGTTCTTTCGCAAGGCGGCTGAAGAAGACAAAGCCGTGCTGATCGTCTTCAACCAAGTGTTGATTCCGGACGACGAAACATTCTGGCCGATTTGGTTGCGCACGTTCTGCCAAGAGACCGGCGTGCAGCCGGAGTTCGTGTACCTTGCTCCCGCCGACCGCCGCGCGGCGGAAGAAAATCGGTTGCCGTTCTATGTGGGGCAGGTTTTCAACCTGCCCGGACAGGACGGGCAGGTTAAAAACCTGCCCCACGAGACATGCAGCCTGAAAGACGACATCTCCGCCCTGCACTTCCGCGAGATCAAATTGCGAACGCTGCGGGGATCGCTGCGAACCGTACTCAACCCGGAGTCTGGATTGCCGGCGTATCTCGCGGAAATTGTGCGGCGTAGTGCGGAATTCCAATCCGCGTCCCAACTCCTTTCGACGCATCAACTGGCCGAGAGTAAGGACTGGCCTCCGGTGCCGAATTCCGTCGTTGTTCAAGAGATTCGCTTTTGGTGGCAACAGCAGCGTGAAGGTTGGACGAAGAAGGTTCACGACTTTTACAACGCGGTCGGTAGCGGACTGCTCAAGCCGTTTTCGCTGCTGCGGAATCGCTGGCAGAGTGAACGCACGCCGCCACTCGAACAGTACCGGCAGCGTGAGTGGCAGACGATCCTCGACACCGTCGAATCGGTTTACGAACGGCTGCGTTGGTTCGCCGAATTGGGCAATCCGTTGCTGCAACCGCGCTTCGAGAAATTGCTCGGCGGCAAGTCGCGTGTTGATCTGCTAGAGCTGCTGAAGACTCGGCACGACCTCACCGATCTGGAACATGAGATCCGCGATCTCGTTGCCATCGAAATGGAAGGGTTCCGGCAGGACAGTCCGCAATCCTTTCAATTCATGAAATGGATCGATCACGGCGCAGCGGCGGTGCGGCCAGTGACCAGCATCTGTTTGTTCGTCACCGGCTTCGGCCCGGCGGGGCATGCGGTTCATCAAGTCGCTGCGAGCACCGCGCTGCAGTTCGCGGTCGATATCGCGGGGGGGACGGTTTCGGCCGTCGCCGGAGAATCGGCGATCAGTGGAGCAGCCGCCACGAGCGCGGGATTCTTCGAGGCTCGGTTCCGCCGGTTGCACGCACGGTTCGCGGCCAAACGAGCCAGTTGGTTGGCTCGGATGTTGAAAGAGCATCTGTTCGGCGACTTGCCGGACGAGTTGCAGTCGGCAACCGCTGTTCCGCAGTCAGAAACGTTTCAAACAGTGCGTGAGACGATGGGCTTGCTGGAATCTAGCCTTTAGGCTGTTGCTGCGAACCGGGCCAACGAATGTGATTTCAAGGACTCGCCTCCGCAGGAACTTCAACGACTGAACTCGAACATGGCTGATTCTGAACTGGCACAAATCGAACTCTTCGCGGAAATCGACGAACTGGTCCGTCGTCTGCGCGACTTCGCCGAAACGGACTCCTCTTGGGAACCGCTCGGTCATTGCCGAGCGATCCTGCGTCGGCTGCTGAGTCGCGTCGAGACGTTGCGGATTCGGCTGGAAGCTCCGCTGGTTGTCGCGACATTTGGCGGCACCGGCGTCGGCAAAAGCTCGCTCGTCAACGCGCTGGTCGGTCGCGAGTGCACACGCTCAGGGCGCGAACGTCCGACAACGACACTGCCCGTGCTCATCGCGCACCCGGACACGAATCTCGACTCGCTCGGACTGCCGCTGCCGGAGTTCGAGCTGGTGCGCATCGACTCGCCGATCTTGCGGGACATCGTCGTCGTCGATTGCCCGGATCCGGATACTTCGGAAGGGGAAACCGCCGGATCGAATCTGGCTCGGCTGCGAAAGATGCTGCCGCACTGCGATGTGTTGCTGTTCGTTTCGACGCAGCAAAAGTATCGCTCGGCCCGCGTCAGCGACGAATTGCAACAGGCCGCCGAAGGTTGCCGACTGCTGTTCGTCCAAACGCACGCCGACCGTGACAGCGATATCCGCGAGGACTGGCGTCGGCAACTCGCCGAAAAGTACGCCGTGCCGGACGTCTTCTTCGTCGACTCGGTGCGAGCGTTGCAGGATCAACAGCTCGGCCGGAGACCGTCCGGCGACTTCGCACGATTGCAAGACTTGCTGACCAGCCGCATCGCCTCGTCGCAGCGCATTCAAGTCCGACGAGCAAATCTCTTGGACTTGATTCACACCGCAATCGCTCACTGCCGCAAGCACGTCGCTGCGAACCTGCCAGCGATCGAAAAGCTTGAGGCTGCCTTGGAGACACAGCGACAACGACTGCACGACGCGATGACCGCTCGGCTGCGCGACGAGTTGGTCGCCAGCCAAGGCCTGTGGGAGCGGCGACTGCTGACCGCAGTGACTGAGCGTTGGGGTGTCAGTCCGTTTTCGTCGATCCTGCGAGTGTATTCGGGACTCGGCAACTTGATCGCATCGGCGACGCTGTGGCGAGCACGCTCGTCTGTGCAAATGGCGTTGATCGGTGTCGTGCAAGGGACTCGCTGGCTGTCGAGCAAGCAGCAGGAACGCGAAGCCGAAACGAGCCTGCAACGAGCGGCCAGCTCGCTCGGCTTGGAAGACGATTTGTTGCGCGAGTCGCAGTTGGTCCTGAGCGGTTTCCTGCGCGACGCGAAGCTCACGACGTTGTCGAGCAACTCCAAGACAGTGCAGGAACTGCGTCAGGAAGCCGCTCGTGTCGAAGGTCAGTTTCTGGGCGATGCCGGCCAGCGCATCGACAGCATGGTCGAAGATGTTGCGAAGAGACGATCGGGCAAGCTGATTCGCGCGTGGTATGAAACGCTGCTGCTCTCGTTCGTCGGCTTCGTCTTGTACCGCGTGCTGAAGAGCTTCTTCTACGACTCGATGTTCGCCGATGACCTGAAGCATGACCCGTATTTGTCGGGAGCGTTTTACATCAACGCCGGTGTGATCTTCGTGCTGTGGGCGACGCTGCTAGTGATGATGTTCACTCGTCGTTTGCGTCGTGGATTGCAGCGACAGGTCGATCAACTCGCGGCAGACTTGGCTCGGCAGCGGATCAGCGAAGGCTTGTTCCCGGCGTGGGAGGAAGTCTGCCGGGACATTCACTCGGACTGCGAAACGCTCGATGCCCTCGCGGAACAAGCGAGAGCCGTTCGCGTGCGGATTGCAACTCCCGCTCAATTCGGTGCCGTCCGGTGAGTCTCGACAATCGACGGGGCCTACTTGCCGTACACCGGGCTGGTTTGTCCGGATGACGTGGCTGGCTTGATCCGCTTGTTGCCACTGATCGCTCCCGAGACTTGGCCGGAGACCTTGTCAACGGGCGGCTCCCGTTCGCCCGCCTTGAGCTTGTATTTCTTTTCAGTTCCAGGCACGAACAATCGGCGTTGCGGCTGGTAGCCAATCCAAGACAAGAAGTCGTTGAGGCTCACAACGCGCACTCCTTGTTGTTTGGCCTCGTCGCCCAACAATTTCCGGTGTTTCGCAATCCGCCCGAAGCGATCCTTGTCCTCGTCCTTGATTGCGAGAGCGATATCGGGAATCTCGCCGATGACCAGAAACTTTGTGTTGACATCAATGCCGGGCACGCCTTCGCCGTGGTCAATGAAGTCGTTGGGAAACTTCATGTACCGGATCCGTTTGCCATCGTCATCGACTTCGTTGTCGATCGTGCCCCCTGCTCCAGAAACCAGTTCATGCAATTTCTGTCGGTCACTCTGGCCATCGCCATCAAGGTCGATGATGCCCACAAACGAAAAGTTCTCTTTGCGGCCGGGGCTCCAAATTGGCGTGAAAATCGGGTCACCCTTGGCAATCGGCTGATACAGATCGTCCTTGATGATGCGTGCCTCAGCCGTGTGTGCGTCAATGATGCGGGTGACTTCGATCGCACCCTTGATGTCGTTGCTGCCGCGAGCCACACCATTGTGATTCTTGGTGTAAATGCTGAATGTCGTTCTCTTGGGCAAGTTGTCCGCCTCGCCGAGGTTGATCCAGACACGGCCATTTTGATGATCAACCCAACGAATCTCGCCATCGGCGACCTCAAAGCTGGTCTTCTTAATTTCATCGATCTCGTCAGACAGCTTTCCGTTAATGATGGCGAGCTTGGAAATCTGGGCGTCCTTCTCTTTGACTTCAGCCGCACGAGCTGCCTTTTCGTTTTCAAGTTCCGCCGCCGCCTCGTTGGCTGCTTGTGTGAGATCATCGATCCGTTTCTGCTTGGTGCGAACCTCTTCATCCTTGTTCTTGATGGAGACGCTCAAATCGCCTTCGGCCTTCACGCGGCCGGCGTCTTGCGCATCGACTCGCACTTGATACTGCTTCTGGAGATCGATGATCAGTTTTTGAGCCTCGTCGAGTTTGGCGCGGGCTTCGTCCCGTTCTTGTTCGCGGGCGGTGGCTCGCTGCACCAGCGTGTTGATCGCCGCTTTGTGTGTCGGTTCAGCGACACCGGCCTTGGCGATGTCCGCCAGGTTGCTACCACGGACTTTGCTGACGTTCTGATCGTCTCCCAGCCCGTACTCATCACCGGGATTGCCGGTCAACTTCTTGAGATCGTCGAAATCTGCCCGCATATCTCGCTCGATCTTCTCGATCTTCTGGCGCTCCGCGGTGGATTTGAGATTTTCCGCCGTTACCTGGCGGATGTTTTTCTGGTCCATGTAGACCAGCGTGCCGAGAACCACCCAACCCATCAACAACACGCCAACAGAGACTTGATATCCGATTGGCTTATTTTGCGGAGCAGCCATGACACACCTCGGAGAAAGAAATGGAGTGATCGAGATATCGGAATAGGAGTCAGATCGACGTGACGACGGAACTCTACACGGCCATCGAGCCGGGTCAAGACGCGGCCAGAAGAGCGATCGTAGCAGTCGATTCGGCCGAAAGCCTGAGCGAACATGCGGAGCGTGGCGATTGTACGGAGAGAGAAAGCAGATTGCTGATTGGTCATTGGCTGTTGGTCATTGGTGATTTGGGAGACGCACCAGCTAGATTGCGGCTGAAAATCACCAATCGCCAATCGCCGATCACCCATGACCAATCCCACGCTTTTCCTGATCGACACCTTCTCGCTGTTGTTCCAGGTGTTCCACGCGATCCCCTCGATGACCAGTCCCAAGGGGCTGCCGTCGAACGCGGTCTTTGGTTTCACGCGGGACTTGTTCAACATTTTGCAGACTCAACGGCCGACGCACTGGTTGTGCGCAATGGACTCGCCGGGGCCGGGAACACGCGAGGCTCTGTACCCCAAATACAAAGCCAATCGGACCGAGATGCCCGAAGACTTACGGCCGCAGATCGAGATGGTACAGCAGGTCATGGATGGCTTCGGCATCCCGAAGCTGCGTTGCGACGGCTGGGAAGCGGACGACGTGATCGCCACGCTGACTCGTCAAGCGGTCGAACGCGGCTACGACGTCCGCATCGTCACCAACGACAAGGACGCTCGCCAACTGCTCGGTCCGCGCGTGCGGATTTACAACGTTCGAAAAGACAGTTGGTTTGACGAATCCGATTTGCAGGCGGACTGGGGGATTCGTGCGGACCAAGCCATCGACTTCCAATCGTTGGTCGGCGACAGCGTCGACAACGTGCCGGGTGTACCGCTGGTCGGTCCCAAAAAGGCGACCGCGTTGCTGGAACAATTCGGCTCGCTCGATGAGGTGCTGTTGAATGCCGACAAGGTCGCTGGTGAAAAACTCAAATCGAACCTCAAGGAGTTCGCCGATCAAGCGCGGCTCAGCCGCACGCTGGTGACGCTCAATCAACATCTCGACTTGACCATCGACTGGGACACGTTGCAGGTCGGCCAAGTCGATGTCGCTCGGCTCGCTACGCTGTTCCAAGAGTTCGGATTCCGTCGCTTCATCGACGACGCCAAGTCGCTGCCGAGCGAGTTCAAGCTCGCCGCTGAGGGCGATGCTGCAACGACGTCTCAGCAGACGAGCTTGTCGTTCGAACCAGCTCATCGGTGCGAGATCATCGAGACCGACACACAGCTCGCCGCATTCCTCCAGCAATTGCAGACACAACGCGAGTTCTGCCTCGACGTGATCGCGTCGTCTCCCAACCCCACGCAAGCCGACATCGTCGCTCTCACGTTTGCGTGGGAAACTGGCAAGTCGTGGTTCGTTCCGATCTCCGAACCTGCCCCTCTCCCCTTGGGAGAGGGTGGCCGAAGGCTGGGTGAGGGTTCCGAGCAACAAACCGTCCTCCCACTTCAAGCCGCATCCCGTCGCCAACAATCACTCTTTGGAAGTGACGAAGATGACGAGACGCAAAGTCCTGCGAGCCGG
>SYJG01000112.1 GCA_005798445.1 Planctomyces sp. | reverse complement strand
TCGGATACAAAGTTCAAACCAACTTCGACGAGGACTTACACCTCACTGATTCAATCCACTTGCAAACGCACTAGCCCGACCCCTTGTGGGTCGGAGGATTTTGAATGAGCGTCAATTCCTCAGGAAAATCAAATCCTCCGACCCACAAGGGGTCGGGCTACAGAAGAAAGAACCACTTTTCGGAGAGCCTCTTACACCGAAGCCGATGTTGCCAATCGCAAGTTCATTCGGTGAGTGCCGCCGGCTGCCAGTGAGCATGCATCGCTGCATGGCCGAACGGGAGGTCAGTGAGGCGATGCTCGGAACGATCCTTCAATCGCATCAGAAAGAGGTTCCGAATGCCGTTCCGTTTTGAGCCATAGACGATCCAGTTTCCATCGGGCGACGGCTTCGGGTGATAGTGCAAAGTCACCTCGGCGGATTGAGTGAGTTGCTCGCTCGTCCCCGTGAGCGTGACTCGGAACAACTCGACGTTGTTGCCAACCTTCGCCGTGTAGAAGACAGCAGCGCCATCCGCTGACCACACCGGAGTATCACTGCTGCCACCGTGAAAATCGGGGACGTCAAGGAACTCGGTCACGCCGCGATAACCGGCTCGATCGGCGAGCTTCTTGAGCCCCGTCCCATCCGCACGAACGATGTGCGGATGACAGTTGTAGTGCTCGCCGGAAACGAACAGCACCCACTGCCCATCCGGAGACCAGGCCGGAGCGAAGTTGAATGGCAGCCCGGTCTGCACATGCACGCGATGCGAACCGTCGGAGTCAGCCAGATAAACCTGATAGTTCTCGTGGTACGAAATCCGAGAACCGTCGCGCGAACTGCTGAAGCCGTACGCGAAGCCGCTGGAATTCTTCGTCAGATCGACCTTGTTGCGGCCATCGCGATCCATGCTGAAGGGCTGCGAGTTGCCGCCGATCAGTGCCGTAAAACCGAGCTTCTTCGGATCGCTCGGCCAGAAGAACAGCCCCGAGTTGTAGAAGCTGACTCGCTCGACCGCCGTGACGTTCTCCGCTCTGCCGGTCGTGACATCCACGAGGTACGTGTCGTACCGCCAGCCCTCTGGAGTGAAACGGAACGTCTTGTGTTCCTCTTCCCATTTGGCGTTCTCGACACTCTCCCATCCGCGGCCGATGATGGCCGTCTTGCCATCTGGCGACCAACCCGCAAACTGCGTCCAAGCGCCGGATTCGTCGGCGAGGTCGGTAGCCAAAAGCCGTCGCTCCGATCCATCCCCCTTCACCAGCATCGCGCGATTCGTGCTGACATTGGGCAGTCGTCCACCCGGTAAGTTCGTGCGATGCTCGTTGTAGCCAATGAGCGCGCTCGGCCGATTCGGTTCCGCCGGATCAGCCGTCCTGCAGACACACAAGAGCAACAAGCAACCGATGGCCTCGAATCGAATTCGCATGAATCGTCCCCTTTGAACTTGGACATTCTCAGTGTCGCACTGTCGGCCTGACGCATTGACCGCTGCTACGAAAATCCGCTCTCCCTCGGTAGTCTGTTCAGCAATCGAGGAAAGGTCGAGGATCGCCTCGCTTTCGGTGTGCATCGGAATGACCGACAAAAAGACTCAACCCCGTTCGGAGTTCGCCATGAGCCAGTTTTCTCGTCGTGGTTTCCTTGTGGCTTCATTATCGGGCAGCATCGTCGCTCGGTCGTCGTTGGCGCGAGGAGCGGACGATGCGGCACCTGAGCCGATCATCGACATCCACCAGCACACCAACTATCGCGAGCGAACGGCCGAGCAACTCATCGTTCACCAGCGGGCGATGGGAGTCACTCAGACGATCCTGCTGCCAGCGGGGAGTGCTGTCAAACGACCTTCCACCGCTGACGGCAAACACAATGCCCTTGGTGGAGTGGGTGCCGGCGGGAATGAGACCGCACTGACGATGGCTCGGCAGCATCCGAAAGGATTCTTCTTCGGAGCCAACGAGGTGACCGATCTGCCGGAAGCTCGCGCGGAGATCGTCAAGTATCTCGACAGCGGCGCGATCATCATCGGCGAGCAAAAGTTCGGAGTCGAATGCGATTCGGCCGAAAGCCAACTCCTCTACAAGCTGGCGGGTGAGTACCGAGTGCCGATTCTCATGCACTTCCAGCACGGCACCTACAACCTGGGCTTCGAGCGACTGCACAAGATGCTCGAAAAGTATCCGAAGACGACGTTCATCGGTCACGCTCAGACCTGGTGGGCCAACATCGACAAGAATCACGCCGATCAGACGGTGCTGTATCCCAAGGGGAAGGTGACCCCCGGCGGACTGACCGATCGCTATCTGGCCGACTACCCGAACATGTTCGCCGACATGTCAGCCGGCTCCGGCCTGAATGCGTTGACGCGCGACGAGGATCACACGCGCGGCTTCCTCGACCGACATCAAAACAAGATCCTCTACGGCAGCGACTGCGATGATCATGTCGGGATGGGGCCGAAGTGCTCCGGTTCGCAAACGATCGCCGCCATCCGGAAGCTCGCTCCGAACAAAGCCGCCGAACGGAAAATCCTCTTTGAGAACGCGAAGAACGTGTTTCGTGGTCTCGTGTAATTCTTCAGTCCTCTGTGCTCTCTGTGCCTCTGTGTTTGAACTCTTCAACACAGAGGCACAGAGAACACGGAGAAGACGAAAGGCTGAATGATGAAAACCCCACAGTACATTCTGGCCTTGCTGATTGTGTGCATGGCTGCGAGCGCAGCTGACGCTCAGAACCCAGAGGCGGCACCACCCGACAAGAAGTTGCCGATGCCGGGCGAGGTTTTTCGTGTCGAGGGACGAACCGCGTTTGTGATCCCGCCAGACAAGAAGTCGGGTGGGCCAACTCCGTGGGTCTGGTACGCGCCGACGCTTCCCAACTTGCCGGGGACCGAAGAGCGTTGGATATTCGAACGCTTCACAAAGGCCGGCATCGCAATCGCAGGGATCGACGTCGGCGAGTCGTTCGGCAGCCCGGATGGCCGCAAGCTGTTCTCGGCTTTCCATCGCGAGCTGACCGAGAAGCGCGGCTTCGCGCCGAAGCCGGTGCTGCTGGGCCGGAGTCGCGGGGGACTGATGACTCTGAGCTGGGCCGTCGAGAATGCAGACAAAGTCGGCGGCTTCGCCGGCATCTATCCGGTCTGCAACATCGCCAGCTATCCAGGAGTCCCACAAGCCAGCGGTGCTTACCGCCTGAAGCCGGAGGAACTCACAGCGCAGCTCGCCGAACACAATCCGATCGACCGCCTCGCCGCGCTGGCCAAGGCTAAGGTGCCTCTGTTCGCAATCCACGGCGACATCGACAAAGTCGTCCCGCTGGAAGCCAATTCGGGCGAAGTGCGGAAGCGCTATGAAACTCTTGGTGGCGAGATGCAGCTCATCATTCCGGCCGGGCAAGGTCACAACATGTGGTCCGGCTTCTTCCAGTGCCAAGAGTTAGTCGACTTTGTCATTGCGAATGCCAAGTCCAAATGAACTCTACGAGACCAGCTTGCTATTCCAATGAAGCCGCTCACATTCTCCGATTGGCCAAACCTGAGCAGTTGGCGGTGATGCCCGGCGAGTGCGAGAATCTGCAACTCTGAACTCAATGGACCGCGAAATCCAGAAACCACCGACACAGGAGTCAGACAAAATGGGAGAGACTCTTTCGGTTTCAGGTTGGGTCTTATTCGGTGTTGCCTTTACCGTTGCCGTGTTTCTCTTCGCAGCGTTACGACGGTCTCAAACCACGCTGGCGAATCAGGCTATTCAAGATGGAAACGTCACGCTGATTTCGAAGCTGATGCAATCGCATTTCTTGCCGACGCCTCTCCAGGAAATCACGATCTCCGAGCGCCAGTTTCCCTTTCGTGTTCGAGCCGATCTGCAACGGGCGATCGACCGACTGTTCGATTCAAGCACGGCGATTTCCCACTTCTGTGGAGTGCGAAAGGAGTATTCCCACGAGGCGCTCACGTTGTCGGACTGCATCGTGGTGAGTCAACACAGTCCCGCCGTATCCGTTCCGCCGCAATATGAAGAGGTGAGCATCGGAGACGATGAACCGATCCGGTGCCTCAAAAATGGCCTGTGGTTTTTGGAGCAAGGACAGAACAAGTACGCGGTCTTGCTTGCTCCGGTCGGCCACTTCGGGCAAATCAGCGGAATGCAATTTCAAATCGCTGTCCTCAACAATCCAGAGGGGACACGGATCACCCAGGCATTCTTCAAGCATCTTGAAGACTCGGTTCTCAAAGCCGAGTCGTACCGAGGCAAAATCCTTTCCCTTGAGAAGTCCGAGCATTCCTACACCGGAGCTTCCACGGGTATCACTGTCCATAAGTTGCGAAACGTGGAACGGCAGCAAGTGATCTTGCCGAGAAAGACGCTCGATCTACTCGATCGCAACACGATTCAGTTTGTCCAACAACGCCCTCGATTGGCCAAGTTTCGGCAGGCCACAAAAAAGGGCCTTCTCTTTTATGGCCCCCCCGGCACCGGGAAGACGCACACGATTCATTACCTCGCCAAAGCGTTGGAAGGTCACACGACTCTGCTCATCTCGGCCGAGCAGGTCGGACTGCTCTCGGAGTACATGACACTGGCTCGTTTGCTTCAGCCAAGCATCGTCATCATGGAAGACGTCGATCTCATTGCGCGAGATCGAGCGACCATGGAGAGTGCCTGCGAGGAAGTCCTGCTCAACAAGCTGCTCAATGAAATGGATGGTCTTAAAGAGGATGCCGATATCCTTTTCATCCTCACCACAAACCGTCCCGAAGCACTCGAACAAGCTCTCGCCTCAAGACCCGGCCGTATTGATCAAGCGATTGAGTTTCCACTCCCGGACGACGAGGGACGCGAGAAGCTTGTCCGACTCTACTCGGAAGGCGTTGAAGTCTCGGATGACGTGGTGGGAGTCATTGTGAATCGAACGGACAAGGTCAGCGCGGCGTTTATCAAGGAGCTCATGCGGCGATCCGTGCAATTTCATTTGGAACGAAACGGTACTGGTCGAATTGAATTGCCTGATGTTGAACAAGCCATCGAAGAGATGCTGTTCAGTGGCGGTTCCTTGAATCTCAAACTTTTAGGGGCCGAGGCCAAAGATGGCAGCACTCGTTGTGTGGTTGTCGAAAGAAACACCTAGGATGCGCACATGAAAAGACGTCCTTCAGCGCAGTCCTCCAACTCGTTGCCGTCTTTTCTCGATGGATTTCGGAGTCCTGATGTCACGAATCGTCTTCTCTGCTGTGGGGATCGTTTGCTTCCTGACGACTGCATTCGCCAATGAGCTAAGCCGGGACTGGCCCCGGTGGAGAGGGCCGAAGGCGGATGGTGTGGCTGACAACCGAAAGCTGCCGACTCGGTGGAGTTCGTCCGAGAACATTCGTTGGTCGGTGACTTTGCCGGGATGGGGGACGAGTTCGCCAGTCGTTTATGGCAGCCGAATATTCGTCACTTCGGAATTCAATCAGGAGGGCAAGAAGTCGCTGCTCACACTGTGCTTTGATCGGGCGGATGGGTGTGAGCTTTGGAGACACGATTTTGGTTTGGGTGTGAATCAACGAGTTCACGAGAAATCGAACTTGGCCGTCAACACTCCGTCCGTCACGGCGGAGGCGGTGTATGTGGCGTTTGGGAATGCGGACATCGCCCGGTACTCGCACGAGGGAAAACTGCTGTGGGTCAATCGCTACATCCCGCGGTTTGGCGATCCGAAGATGGCTTGGGGATATGCTCTCAGCCCGCTCGTGCTAGAGGATTCGATCCTGTTCCCGTGGGATCATCATACCGGTCCCTGTTTTCTGATTGGCTTGAATCCCCAAACCGGCGAGATCGCCTGGAAGAACGAACGGCCGATCGGAACCGCTCATGCGACTCCGCTGCTGGTGGAGCATCATGGGCAACAAGACATCCTCGTTCCGGGTAAGCATCGGCTGACGGCTTTCGATGCCAAGACGCGCGCCGAGTTGTGGAAGTACGGCGAAGGCGAAGGACCGTACAACGGCGAGATCATCGTC
Organism: Planctomyces sp.; assembly: GCA_005798445.1. Classification (GTDB taxonomy): domain Bacteria; phylum Planctomycetota; class Planctomycetia; order Planctomycetales; family Planctomycetaceae; genus SXKJ01. The sequence goes on along the minus strand of SYJG01000112.1, from coordinate 1,437 downwards.
AGTCCGGTCTTTGGCGACGGGATCGTGTTTACGCAACTGTGGAGGCAGAGTCGCATTCACGCCATTCGCTTGAAGCCCGACGGAAAACCTCCCGAACCCGTTTGGGCCAGCGACAAGCCGGGTGGTGTGGAGCCGTCGTTGCTGTATTACCGAGGGCTGCTCTATGTGCTGATGGATAACGGCGTGTTGGTCTGCTTCGACGGAAAGACTGGTCAAGAGCATTACCGACAGCGGCTCGGTGGCGACTGCAATTCGTCACCAGTGGCGAGCGATGGCCGCATCTATCTGAGCAACAACGACGGCCAGACGTTCGTGGTCAAAGCGGGAACCCAGTTTGAATTGCTGGCCACGAACGAACTCGTCGAACGCATCACCGCCTCGCCCGCGATCTCCGGCAACGAGTTGATCTACCGCACGGACTCGCATCTGTATTGCATCGGAACTTCGGCAAGTCGATCTTGCTGCGAAGAAAGCGGGCGGGCGGATTCCGATGCGGCGGCTGAACCGCGATGAGTACGCCAACACCGTGCGCGATCTGCTGAAGCTCGATGAACTGATCGTGTGGCCGTTGATCGAGGAGTTGCCCGGCGACGGTCAGACCGAAGGGTTCGATCGGCTCGGTGTCGCTTTGTTCTTCGATCAGACGCAGATCGAACGGAGCCTCAGCGTGGCCGAGAAGATCGTCTCGCGAGCAATCGTGACTAGTGGGGGAATTCTGCGATCGGCGGGCTACTGGTGCCAATCGCCGATGAACGGCAGATAAAAATCACGCCACTCGCGCTGGAACCAAACGGGGGACGACGGGAAACCTTCTTGGCCCAGCGCGTCCACAGCCACGATGTAGTACCGCCGAGCTTGCTTGCCGGCGGATTCGTCTTGGAAGGTCGTCGCGGTAATTGGCTCAGCGGTCAGTCGCGAGACCGGGGCTTTGTCGTAGCGGCCATCCATCCGATAGACACGATAGCCGGCGATGCCTCGTTCGGGGTTCGGCGACCATTTCAAATGGCAGGTCATTCCCTCCTCGCGGCTGAAGACGTTTTGCGGTGACGACGGAATCGTGAACCAAGCGGACGACGGTCCGCTTTCGTGACTTGCGTCATCGACGGAGCGAACGCGGTACGCGAAGACCGCCTTGCGATACTCGCGGCCAGACTCGTCGAGATGTTCTTTGTGCAGAGGCCGGTCGAAGCTTGGTTCACCTTCGATCGTTTGCGGTTCATTCAGGTTGATCTTCGTATCGACAAACGAAGTCGGCTTGAGCAGCTCGGTCGTGAGCCGTTGAAACGGCCCGATACGGCGGATAGAGGAGTTGCGAGGCGAGAAGTTCTCACAGGCGGAGATCGCGCGAGCGTTGAGGCGCGATCCCGGTTCGATCAGTCGGGAGTTGCGACGGAACGAGATTGGCGGACAGTACTCGGCGGCGATGGCTCAGGCGTT
>SYJG01000111.1 GCA_005798445.1 Planctomyces sp. | reverse complement strand
TACGAACGCGGCGTGACACTCACCAAGACCGCCCTCCAAAAATACGCTCCTCACATCCAACGCTCCGACACCTTGCCCAAATGGAGCCTGACAATCCGCCCGCAATAACCGGTAGAACATTTCAGACCGGCTGCCTTAGATGCGAGAGGAGGCCGCTTTTGTCTCTAGCCGTGAATAATTCGAGCTAGTGCCTGCTCTTATCAGCATCGGCGGTGTGGCAGAAGACAATCCCGAACCCGAACCTCCCATAGCGAATGACGACGATGCCACAACGAATTCCAATGTGCCGGTCACGGTGGACGTGTTGGCCAATGATGTCGATTCCGATGGGACGCTGGATGCGTTGTCGTTGATGGTCGGCACGGGGCCGCTGCATGGCACGGCGCGAGTGCAACAAACCTTCTTGGGTTTCGGCGACGATGGCAGTCCGGTCGGGGATGGCTTCGGTTCGGCTCTGAGCGGCGAGGTGGATGCGGATGGCTCGATCGATCTGGTCGTCAGCGGTTTGTTGGATGGGGACTTCACGGGCGCTCATGAGCAATCGGGGGACTACGCGCTGTTCGTGCGGCTGGGTGAGTCGGACTTCTCGAACTTCGATGCGGAGGTGTTTGATTTTCAGTTCACGGACAGCCTGAGCATTGGCGAGGTCGATTGGTTTCGTATTCCGGGGCAGACGGCGGGGACGCCGTTCATGGTGTGGATCGACAACACGGTTGGCAGCGGTGCGCCGGACACAGTGCTGGGGCTGCTGGGGACGCCAGCGGGAATCCTCTACTCGCCCGATCCAGGTTTCGACGGCACTGACTCGTTCACCTACACGGTGCAAGACAACGAGGAGCAGGTCTCGAACGCCGCGACGGTGACGGTCACGGTGATCAACCAGCCTCCGGTGGCCAATGACGATTCCGGTTCCACGGCCAAGAACACGCCGGTGGTGATCGACGTTCTGGGCAATGACAATGATCCGGAAGGACCACTCGATTTCTCGGCGCTCACGATCACCTCAGCACCGGCGCGAGGCACGGTGAGTTTGCAGCTGGTTCATGCCGATCCCGACGACCCTGGCAGTCCCGTGGTTTCGATGGCGGTGCTCTACACGCCCGATCCGAGTTTGGGGGCCGAGCTAGTGGTGGATGATCCGGTGGATCGGAACGATGGGAATTATTCGCCGGGTCATTTATCGCTGCGGGAAGCGATCTTCCTGGCGAGCAATTACACCGATCAGTTTCGTTATCGAGTCCGTGACGACGACGGTGTGAGTTCCGACGAGGCGATCGTGAGCGTCGCCGTCGGGTCGATTCCCACGACGATCCGGTTTGCTCCCAGTTTGACGGCGCGTCGGCCGGTGACGTTGTCGTTCTCGCTGGTCGGAGATACGACCTCAGACAACTCGGCCTTTGCGATCAACAGCCAGGTGACGATTGTGGGAGCCGCCGATCGGAGTCGCATCACGCTGAAGGGGACGGGGCCGACCGGCGACTTGCGATTGTTCCGCGTCCTGGCGGGAGGCCACCTCACGCTCGAAGGACTGACGATGACGAACTGGGCGACAGACACGAACGGTGGAGTTCTCGCCCTCGGGCCGCAATGCATCGCAACGTTGACTAACTGCACGCTCTCAAACAACTCGGCCCTTTCCCAAGGCGGCGCGATTTACCAAGTTTTTGGAGCCTTGGCGCTCACCAACTGCACGCTTTCGGGCAATCGAGCTCATGACGGCGGTGCGTTTAATAACGGAGGACAGACCTATAGTCCGGTGGCCGCCACATTCTTCAATTGCCTATTCAGTGAGAACATGGCAGCCGATCGAGGCGGCGCGATTGCGCTCTTTGGCAGCGGTGCCGATTTGACGGGTTGCCGGTTCATCGACAACTCGGCCCATCAAGGCGGGGCCATTGCCGACGGTGGTGACGCAAGGCTGCTCCACTCCACATTCATTGGGAATAAAGCGATTGATGGCGGTGCCATTTTTGGCGGGTTCTCAGTTGGGGGTTCGACTAATGGAGTCAACCAAGTTGGTGCCCCAGGAAGCGGCGAGTCGTATCTCACCCTCGACACTTGCACGTTCACAGGGAATTCTGCCCAACATCGTGGTGGCGGCATTTACTGGGTCGCCGTCGTGGGAATCCGAAACGTCGACTGTAAATTCTCTCGCAATCAGGCCCTGCAAGGAGGCGGCCTGTTTATCGACACGTCGGAACCAGGCTTTCTCTCCCAACGTCCGTTTCTTCCGGAGGAATTACCAATACAACGGGCGGTCTTCTCGTCCAACACAGCCACGATGGGGGGCGGGATTTTCGTTCGGAACGGCGGGCTGGACGTCAACAACTTGACGATCACCAACAACGTCGCGCGGCAAGGGGCCGCGATCTACAACGACCTGGGCGTGGTCGATGTGACTGACAGCCTGGTGCGGAAGAATTCCAGCACGCAGGGGACTCAGCTCTTCAATCATCTAGGCAGCCTGTCGTTGTCGAACTCCACGGTCAGCGACCTGGCCAGGATGAGATTCCTCCCGTCCGACGACGACTCCGAATCACGCTTCATGGCCAACGATCTGCGAGCGCAACCGTCTGTGGTCAACGCTCCGCCACGAAAGGCAATCGTCACCGCAGCCGATGGAATTCGGTACGCGCTCACGCCGGATCGGCTGCTGTTGCGACAGGTCCCCGGTAGCAACTGGTCCTTCCTGGATGATCTCGTCGTGAGCTTCAAGATTGCTCCCAACGGTTATTGCTACTGGCTGAACGACCGCGGCGACCTGCTCCGGTCCCAAGCCGGCCATGCGGGGGATCTCATTGGACAGCTTGTCCGGTCGTTTGCGATGGACCTCCACGGGACGGTTTACGATTTGAGCGACGGTGGCGGACCTGGGAACTTTGCCCTGTACGCGTCACTCACGTCACCGCTGCTTGATCCCGTCGAGGAGCCGATCGAAGAGAGCGATGAGCCGTTGTTCTGCTTGGATCCCCCAACGCCAGACGAAGTCATTGACGCTTTGGGACTCAGAGGTCCAGACATTCGTGACCTCAGGATGATCGTCGAACCGATTGTTGATCGGATTGATCCACCGCGTTATTTCCCGAACATCGGGCTGGCGCGGATGCACCACTGTCACTACAAATGCACGGTCTATTACTCGACGGCACTCAAAGGCGAGTTGATTGGCGTCATCTACCTCGACCGAGACCATCTGAGCCGCTTTGTGCCGGGCCAGGACTCGGCGAGACATGCGGCAAACCGACCCCGCGTTGCCGCCGACATGGCGGCGTCGATCGCCACGGTCTCGGATCCGACCCGCAGCGACAACATCCACTCACTGTGGACCGGACCGGACGGAACCATCTACAGGCTTGGCGGAGACTACAACGGCAACCACCTCATCGGACAGCCGCCGGTCCCGCTGGTCCTGTGGAAGCTGCCACCCGGCGGGAACTGGGAATCGCCGCTGCTGAATCGCGTGTACTCCGCGGCGGTCGCTCCCGATAACACCCAGTTCGTGTTGAACCAGTTTCATGAGCTGCAACGGCTCGTTGCCGGAGCCACGCAGTGGACCACGGTCGCCTCCGACGTGCAGTCCTTCACGATGACCCAGGACGGAGTCGTGTACGCGCTCGATGCCAACGGTCGCTTGATCCGGGAACAGCGCGTGCCCCGCTCCGTGCAACGGACGCTCACGACGCTGGCCACCAGCGTGCAATCGTATGCCGCGACGTCGGACGGCGTGCTGTACGCGCTGAACAACCGCAACGAACTCCACCGCTTCACCGGCAACAGCACCCGCTCCGTACGCATCGAAACCCAAGTCACCCACCTGCAACAAGCGGCTGACGGCTCGATCTACACTCTGAATCAGTCGGGGCAGCTCAAACGCTTTGGCAATCCGCCGAAACCTGCGGGGGCCCGGATCCCGATGGAAACATGGGCCGCTCCTCAACGGCTCATTTCGTCGGCGATCGCCCAATGGTCGGTGATCGGAACCGCAATCGAATCGTTCCAACTCGATCCCGACGGAGTCTTGTACGCTCTGAACCGCCGGCACGAATTGCTGCGCTCAACACCCGGCTTCCATTGGAGCCGCATCGACACCGACGTGCAGTCGTTCCTCGTGGCCCCGAACGGACTCCGCAATGTCTATACGCTCACGACAAACCACGACCTGAAACGCTTGGAGGCCGGCTACGACTGGCGCATCCTGCGCACTGACGCCGTCTCGATCTCTCTCGACGCGGAAGGCATCATCACCGCCCACGATACGCTCGGCCGCTCGTGGATGTATTGGTCCCCCTTCACCGTGCCGGCACTGGACCCAATCGAGGGCGAAAATGCGCCGCTGTTTTGCCTGGATCCACCGACACCCGACGACATTCTGCGTCTGACACACATCCCCGACGGCCCGGACGTGACAGTTGTCGTCGAGCCAAAAGATGACGGCGTTGACCCACCGCGCTGGTTCTCCAACCTGGGCCAAATCCCCGCCGTCCGACTGCACCATTGCCACTATCAATGCACCGTCTATTACCCGACCGCCAACGGACTGCAAACGCTCGTGATCGACATCGACACCGATCACCTGATCCGCCACGCCGGCCCGGATGCCTCTTGAGTCGTCCGGTGTCCGTAGTCCGGTTGGCTGGCCGGCGCACACTGAGTAACATCGTTGACCGAGCGAGCGATTGAGGCCACGGTTCTCCGAGGGAAAGGTGCCACCAATGTCTGTGAAACTGACTCCTGAACTCGAACAATTCGTCGAAGCCTGCGACGGAATCGCGTCGGTTGTTGGCGAGCATCGGTCCTACGTCGTGATGAGTGCCGAGCGATTTCGCGGATGCTTTGAATCCGATGAGGACCACGACGCAACTATGAATGCCATTCAGCGAGGCTGGGACGACATGTTGAACCGTCGAACGACGCCGATGGAGGTCTTCTTTCAGGAGTTCGACCAGAAACATGGCATTTCAAGTTGAACTCACTGACGAGGCCATTCGTGACATCGAAAGCATCTTTGAGTTCATCCACGCCGACGCGCCCTTGAATGCGGTGAAGTGGCGGAAAGGGCTGGAAAAGAAGCTCCATCTGTTGACGTTCATGGCGGATCGTTTCGGCTTGGCGAAAGAGAGCCGATATGCTCCCGGCAAGCTGCAAGAATTATTCTTCGGCAAGTTCCGGATTCTCTACACCGTTCGAGATTCCGTGGCCGTGGTGCTCACGGTTCGACGTGGTTCACGGCGGTTTTTCAAGCCATCCGACATCCAGAAGCTGTGGCCGAAAGATTCTTTTGAGAGCCTTTAGCTATCGGGTTGCCAGCGCAACGGACATGTCGCATCAACGATGGCGGCAGATCGCCGAGCTGGCGGTCGATTCGATCATCACTGACGGTGACCAACTGCGAACAATTCACGACCGAATTCATCCACAGGCCGGAAGCTTGGCCGTCAGGCGTCGCAATATCGATCAGCACATGACGCGGTTCACGGCCCGCCAGCCGCGTGTTTGGAACGCAGCAAGGTGAAAGGCCCATTGAAAACCTACCCCTGCGTTGTCCCACGTTCTTGGAGAGCGTGGCGACCGGCGCGTCCAAAGACTGATCATTCGGCGGTGAAGGATCACCGACGCTCAAACTCGCGACGGGACGCCGTTTGGCCGAGCGAAGATCATGCGGCCGGTGCTGCTTTGCAGCACGCTGGTCACGGTCGTCTCGACCTCTTTACCGATCATGTCGCGAGCTTGTTCGCAGACGACCATCGTTCCGTCGTCGAGATAGCCGACTCCCTGGCCTTGAGCCTCACCCTCGCGGATCACACGGACCTTCAAGTTGTCGCCGGGCAGATATCTCGGCCGCAGAGAACTGGCCACGTCATTCAAGTTGATGACCTCGACTCCCTGCACGGCAGCAACTCGATTGAGGTTGAAGTCACTCGTGACGACGCGGCCGTTCAAGTCCTTGCCGAGTTCGACGAGCCGTTGATCGACCGTCAGGCCTCGATATTCGACTTCCTTTTTCTTGGTGTCGTAGACACTCACTTCCGCGTGTGGCATCTGCTGGAGTTTGGTCAGGACTTCCAGCCCACGCCGGCCGCGCATGCGGCGGTTTTTGTCTTGTGAGTCGGCGATGTCCTGCACTTCTTTGAGCACAAAATCTGGGACGATCATCTTGGAATCGAGAATCTTCGTCTCGACCACGTCGGCGATGCGGCCGTCAATCAGCGCACTACTGTCGAGAATCAGCGGCCGAACTCCCTTCAACTCGCGGGCGAATTCGACATACGGAATCACAAATCGAAAATCGTCCCGCGTCTGGATCAAAAGCGAGGTGCTCAAAAACGTGACCATCAACGTGAGCACCAACTTGATCGGCCCTTCGTATTTCAACAACTTCAGGGCTTCGAGGAGCGGCGTTGTCGTCTGCATCAGCATGTAGCTCAACAGCACGCCGATCAACAAACCAAAGTAAATGGCCGAGATCACTTCAATCCGCTTGCGCGGAGTGAAAATGTCGATCAGCGTGACCACCTGCGACACGGTCAGCATCACCAAAAATGCGCTGAACTGGCGGTCTTTGAAGACGTCATAGGGATCACTCCAGGTATTCACGAACGCCGCGATCGCGCTGGCGCAAATCAAAAAATACGCGGCTCGAAGAACGATCAGAAACATGGATGAGTCACATTCGATTGCGGAGGATGGACGATTCGGTCATCGATCAGGAGCCTGAAGAACCGTCGAGCACACGATAATCTCTGACAACGGAGCGATGCAACCGCCGTCGAATCGTCAGCGGCTAAGAGATCGTCGCCAGATCATTTCGCAACAGCTAAATCTTTTCGCAACAACTGATACAACGCTTCCAGCGATTGGGGGATGACTTTCGTATCGGCGATGACCGGCATGAAATTCACATCACCATTCCAGCGTGGGACGATGTGCCAGTGCAGATGCCCCGGCAACCCCGCGCCGGCGACGCGCCCCAAATTCAATCCCACGTTGAATCCCTCCGCGCCCATCACGAGGCTCAACAACTTGACCATGCGCCGCAATTGGACCTGCAAATCGAGCAGTTCGGCATCGCTCAATTCCTCCAGCGCGGCTTTATGCTCACGCGGGGCAATCAGCAGGTGCCCGTTGTTGTACGGAAAGCGGTTGAGGACGATCAGCGAATGCTCGGAGCGATCGACGACGTAATTCCGCACATCGTGGGTGTCGTCGCGGTAGCGGCACAAGAAACAGCTTTCTTTCGGTTCATCCACCGCGTCCTTGTCCACCGCGTTGACGACGTAATTCAGCCGCCACGGAGCCCACAACGTTTCGTGTGACACAGTTGATTGTCCTTTTGGAATCCGCAGTCTCACCCGCGAACTACTTGGGAATGTACAGCAACTGTTGCGACTTGAGCGGCGCGGACGCATCCAGTCCATTCGCCGAACGAAGTTTGTCCGTGCTGACGCCGTATCGCTTGGCGATGTTGCTCAGAGTCTCGCCAGATTGAACCGTGTGATACTTCGCTGAGCTCGATTCACTCGGCAAGTTCAGCACTGACTCGGCGGGGACTTGCTGAATCTCTGGAGATTCCAACGTCGGCAGTCCGGACGGATTCGCCGGTTGCTGAATCGGCGGCGGAGCGAAATTCTTCGCACGATCTGGATCGACGACCGGCGAGCCGCAACCCAAAACGCTCGCGGCCAGAACGAGAACTGCCATCCTCGATCGTTCGCAAAGTGTCATCCTTGAAACCTCGGATTTAGAACGCGGGCAAAGTCGATTGGCCGGGTAGCGCGGGAGGCTCGGTGATTCCGTTCTTGGCATTCATCGACGGCGGTATTGGTGTCGGCACGATCACGCCGCACGACATGACGTACTGAATGGCCTGATCCAGCGACATGTCGAGGTCCAACAGTTCGCTCCGTTTGACATTCATCGTGTACCCAGCAAATGGAATCGGGGCACTGGGAATCAACACGTTGACCAGCGGTTCGCCAGCGGCTCGAACACACTCGGACATTCCGGTTCCCGTCACGAATGCCAGCGACCAAATGCCGGGACGCGGGTACTCAACCGCCACCACGCGGCGGAACTTCGGGTCTTTCTCGGCCAGAAAGAAGTCTGTGACATGCTTCACCGCGATGTAAATGGCTCCAACCAACGGCACACCGGTGACAAACGAGCCTACTCGCATCACGAACCACGTACCCAGTCGATGCGTCACGAACCGGCCGATCGAATAGACCATCGTGATCGAGATCAACACCGCTACCGCGCTCAAGTGAAACAGACTTTGAAAGTAGCGCGTCGCCGCCAATTCCATGTAGACGCCAATGGATGTCTTGGGCATCTGCACCGGCCCCAGCCGCTTGACGACATCGCGGTAATCCAAATACGGCAACGCTTGCTTGTCGAAGGGAACGAATGCCAAGTCTTCCAATTGGATCCGAACTTCCGCCGTCGCCATTTCGCGCGAAGACTCATCGGCCTTGGTCAGCCTCCCCAGCAATTCGGTTCGATGCATCGGCAGGACGCGGTAGTTGCGTTCGCAAAATGGCAACGCGGGCAAGCCATCGGGAACAACCAACCCCTCCAACGGCCGCGCGTCATTCACGGCGTGCGCGATGCAGAAACGCACGGCCGAACTGATTGGCTGCACGACGAAATCGTTGATTCCATGCAGAATCCAAAACAGGATCAGCAGCGTCAGGATCGGCGGCAACGAAATCGCGAGTCCGCGCAGAAAGATCCTCGTCGCCGAAACCTGGTTCGGTGCGGAAGTCGATGGCACAGAAGAACCGCTGGGCTGGGACATGCGGAGGACCATCGGGCCGCGAGGGGTATTCAAGTACTCGACGATCAGAGATTGGCCGGAGTATAGTCGGCCCCAGTTCTCGTTCAAGGACTTGCGCAGCCTGGTGGAACGGACTGACGCGCGTTGCCATTTCCGGATTCCGTGACTTTCGCAAAGGAGAATGTCATGCAACGCATTCGAAAAATACTTGGCACCGGATTGATTTCGGGACTATTTCTGAATGCGGCAGTTCCCGTTCAGGCCCAAGTGTCGTACGTGCAGACGTCGAGCTTCCGTTCGGTGCCGGTCTCACAAACCGTGGTGCAAACACGGACGATTGTTGGACGGAACTATTCCTACGGATCTGGCTACGCTCGATTTGGTTCCGGTGATTCTACCTTTGGTTCCAACTCGTCCCACTCGCAAGCTTGGAACAACCGGCGATCCTCACCGGCGGTGTATGTTGAAAACAGATATTTGCCTGAGACCACTTTTGTCGAGCCGGTCGATTCGTTTCAAACCGTGGTGGTCTCGCAGCCGGTTGTGTCCTCGCGAGTCGTGTCGTCTCGATCCTTCGTGGCGGCTCAACCGAGTGTCATCTATCAGCCGACCGTGACGTACCGAACTGTGGAGTCCTCTCAACCGGTGGTCTTTTCGGACGAGGTTCCGGATTCACAGCCGGGGCGAGTTGATCGTTCGGTGGTCTCTTCGCCGCGAGTCATTCGCGAAGTGGTATCGTGTCAATTCGAGAGTCTTGGGACCAAGCGTCTTGAGGCCGAGCCGAAAGTGACTTTTAGCGAGTCCAACGGCCGTCGCGTCAAAACGTACCGCTATGAATATGAACTCGATCATCGTCCAGGACGAGTGACGATCGAATTCGATTCAAACAACTGAGGCGGTTGAATCTCAGTTCCCACAGCAACCATGTCGCCGTGGTTTTTTGTTGCGCTCCGATCATTCCACCGACCGATACAGCGTCTTCGTCACCAGAAAACCGAGCGATTGATATAGCTTCACGGCCGGCAAATTGGCAGCCGTCACTTCCAGCGAAATGTGCGTCAGTCCGCTCGCGCGAAAGCCGCACAGCGCTGCTTGCACGAGCGCCCGGCCCAAGCCGCGGCCGCGATGTTTCGGCACGATGCCGACGTTTTGGATCGCTCCCGATTCTGGAACCGACGCGAGTCCTTGAATCGTGCCGCAATCCGTCGGGACACCTTGAGCGGAGTCTTCACAGACCAACAACCAAGTCGCACTCGGCACGAACAGCGGATTCGTCGCGATGTAATCCATCAGCCGCTGGCACCCCTCGGCGCTTCGCAGCGACGGAAAGACTTGACCATCTTTTTCCGCTTCGAAGCAGCGGTACTTCACCGCCGCGTGGCGGCTGAGCAACTCCGGAGACCACTCCATCCAACGATAGCCGGGCGACAAAACTGGCTCGGCGATGTCACATCGCTGCAAATCAATTTCCAGTCGCAGTCGGCGGCAGAAAAGAGTCATCGAGGTGTCCATTTTCATTTTTCGAATCATCGCAGCAACACGGCATCACCCCAATTGACGTGATCCTGTGAATCGCCGAGTTCGCCGAAATCGACCGTCAACGTCAGTCGCTTCGCACCGGACACGTCGATGATCGGAAGCCGTACCGGCCCTTGGAGACGAGTCAACGCAGGAGGCTCGAAGACGCGACGGCCATCGACTTCAACAGCACACGCCGCCGTCCCGTCACCAACCGTTGTGTCGTCCAGACCGACGACCGCATGAAACGCTCGGTACTTTCCCGCCAAATCGTAGGTGACCGTCGCACGGCTGTGCATGCCCAAGCCTTTCGGGAATTCGCGGCCCTTCAGCCGCAGAGGCAGTCCAGCCACGGTGCGGTCTCGCTGCAACGGCCACTCGCGTGAATCCGGCAAGAACGGGGTGTACTTCGTTTCGAGCGGCTTCAAATCGGAAAGGAACACCGCTCGCCCGTGCAGCACCCGCAGTTCAATGATTGCGTCGAGTGGAATCTCCCATGAATCGTCCGACACATGTACGGCCCTGAGCGTCTCACCAACGACGCGACTCTTCGACGCAACGATGGTGACTCGCGAACCATCCTTCAGCGACACGAGCCAGCAGAGTTCTTTCGGCTGCGACAACACCAGCAATTCGGGATTGAACCCGATGTCGCGAATATCCGAGTTTGGCAGATTGACGTCAGCGCCTCCCGACTTCAGCGTGATCGACTCCCCTCGCCAACCAGTGAGCTCACCGGACAGCACGTCACCGTTGAGCAACCGCAGTTCGTCGCGAGCCTCCTTGCGGTCAAACAACCACACAGCGATCTCGTCCCGCCGTTCGCGAGCGTACGGCAGCGACAGCGACAAGCCGCGCACCGATTCCAATGGCAACGCAAACTCCGGCCATTCCGGGAACTGCCGCCAGACCGCGCGAAGCTGCTCGTCTTCGATGCCGGTCGCCCGCGCGACCAACCGATCGCCATTCGCCAACCAGATCGCCGAGCCACGCGGTTCGTGGGGCAGGTTTGCAACCTGCCCGTTCGTCTTTTTTTCTCGGTCCGAGCCGGGCAGGTTGAAAACCTGCCCCACGAATCGGAGCCACACGACGTCCGACCAGTCCAATTTGTGGCCAGCGACGCTCAGTGATTCGTGGCTGATCGCTTGCAGCAAACCGCTCGTCTCGCGGCCATCGGCATCAAACACCGTGACGCGAGTTTTGTCGGCGGCCAGCACGCACGACATCGCGGTAAGCTGCCAAACAACGGCTGCAAACGGGAGGCAGCTAAGGAACGGGAACACAATCACTTCCCGAACCCAACGGGAAGATAGCACGACGCGCAAGCGAGTGGCCGTGGTCGGAGCCACTCGCTTGCGCGTCGTGCTAACGGGACTTCGGGAAGTGACTGCGTCCCCGTTCCTAAGCTCACACGAACGAAACGAGAAACTCATCGCTTGACTCCTTCGTTGCCCGCCGCCGGTACTAGCGGAGACTCCGGTCGCGAGTGTTGTTCGACGCGCGGCGAGCACAGCCAGCTCAGCAGCGGTCCGGGCAACACTCCGCAGCCAAGCAAGACAATGCTGGCCAACACCGCCGAGAACAACGACGAGACAGACCCGGTCGGACGAGGCTGACCCAATGGCAGGCCGAACAACATCGGCCACACCGACTGCATGGCGATCGAGGCAGACCAAACCGTGCTGAGTCCGAGAAGTGCCGTCAGCACCAGCAGCCCCTCTTGAGGAACCAACACCTGTGGTGGCCCCCACTCGCCGCGCACGTTCATCGCTTGCAACGCAATGAACAGCCGGCTCCAAAAACCGGCCAACAGCGGCAATCCTGACAGGCTCAATAAGCAGACGCAGGCGCTCACCGCAGCGATCGGCTCAGAATGCAACAGGCCACGCAGGTCATCCACGAAATCGAGCGGCCGCTCGCGACGGCGCAAATACGTCAGCACACCAAGCAGACCAATCCATGCGATGCCGTCCATCAGCAACAGCAGCCACGCCCCCTGAATCGGCGACGGCAAGTTCCATTCGACGATCGCCCGCGCCGCTCTCTCTCCCGGCACCTGACTCTTAAATGACCACGCCGTGACGGCCAGCAGTAGCCAGCCTCCTTGAGCCACCGCCAACAGCCACCATTGCCGCACGAGGCTCCGCTCGACGCGTGCTTGCACCAGCGGCACGATGCTTGTGATCAACGCCAGCACTCCGACGAATAACCGTGCCGTCGATTCCGAAGCGATGATTGTCGCCGGCCACAACTTTGCCCACACAATCACCACCGCCGCTCGCGGCAACAACAGTTGCAGCGGATGAATCTCGTATTCGCCGCCGTCGGTTCGCTCCGATGTGCGACGCGTCGGCCAGAATGGAAAATGAAACGGCACGCACACCGCGTAACCCGCCAACGCCGATCCAACCAGGACCGCCGAAATCGTCAACACGCGCGAACCGCCACCTGCGATCTTGAAGCTCGCCGAATCCTGATGCACGTAGCTCGTTCGCAATGCCTCGGAGATCGTTTCGATCCGCGTCGATCCTGTCACCGCCATCAGCAGCACAAAGCCGAGCAACAGCAACCACGGCAACGGAGAACGACCATCGAACGCCGGCCGCTCCCTCACCCGTTCCGGCGATGCCAGCGCGCGAGTGCCAGCAGAAATCAGTTGCAACCCCAGAAACAACGTCACAATATCGCCCGCCTGAGCCATCAAACACAGCCCCGCCAACAACACGAACTGCAACGGCAAATCCAGTGGTGAAGAAAGCCCAAACCGGGAGGACGATTGAAGAGTGAGCAACAACGCGGCCCAAACTAGTGAGACCGTCATCGTCCCACGCGAGAGATCGTCACTCGCCGCATCGGACCAACTCCACAGGGCGAGCCACAGCGCCAGCAAGCACCACGACGCAATCCAGCGCCGCGCGGCAGGCCACGTGGATGCGGCCATCCCGATCGTTCCCGACACCGCGAAGATCGCCGCCGGGTTCCACAGATCACGCCAGGTCTCCACGTCAGCGCACCTCCGCGACAGGAATCGTCCCCGAAGATTCTGCAGAGATCTCGCGATCCATTGGCACTAGCGACAGCAAGCTCGGCTGCACGCGATCCACAACAAACTGCGGAGCAACACCCAACCCAATATTCAGCGTGACGAGCACGGTAGCGACGATCGTGTCGCGCGGAGACCAGCCCGAATGTGACCAATCAGGACGATCACGTTCCGCACGGACCCACATCCAAGCGATCGCGCCACTGGTCGCAAGGCTCAACGCCGCCGCATTGAACTCGTGCTGAAACAACCCAAACGGCGTGACGAATTCCGCCACGAAGCCACTGAGTCCCGGCAGACCGATCCAAGCAAAAAGAGCGAACCGCACTAGCCCGACGCGCCAGCGAAGGGAGATGTGGGGCGAGGGGCGAGGGGTGAGGGGCGAGTTGGAAGGCAGTGGCTCAGAGTAGTTCTTGTCTTTGAGTTGCTCGCCCTTCGCCCCTCGCCCCTCGCCTCTCCAACACGGCAGCAGCCACACCAACAATCCAGCCGTGAGACCGTGGCTCATCAATCGAAGCAATCCGCCTGTCAATCCTTCAAGGGTCAGCGTCGTCATGCCCAACAAACTCAAACTGACGGAACTGCACGTTGCCAAGGCGATGCGTCGTCGCCAGTCGCGTGCTCCGAACGCCAGCACCGCCGCGAGCAGACTGCTCCATCCCAACAGAGTCGTGAAACCATCCGCGTGCTGATGCACCAATTCTGGAAACATTGGCAGAATGAATCGCAGCCAGCCATACACACCCACCTTCAGCAAAACTCCGGCCAACACGATCGCCAACCCGCGCGGCGCGGACGCAAACGCCTCCACAAAACCGCGATGAAACGGAAACACCCACAGCGGACCCGTGAAGCCCACCACCAGCAACCAGAACAACCAATTGTTGACCGAAGCCCATAGCAGAGCGTGCTCGCCAGCCACCGCACTTTGCCGGATTCCCGCCAGCAGTTCTGGGATCAAGAAAACCAACGGAGTTTCCGGGCGATTGGCAAATGGTCTCAACCATCCGAACGCCACAACCAAACCACCCAGGCCCAGCATGACCAACCAGCCTCCCCACCATCCACGCTTGAGCAACTGCGGCGTCACTTCATGCCGCTGGGAATCGCCGGCGTGTGCCATCAACCAAGCCGTCGCCAGCATCGTGTTCATCCAGCATGCCACGAACAGCACCACGTCGAGAGCCACGAACGTCCCCACCAAACTCGCCTGCAGCCAGAGCCACGCCACCGACGAATTCGCCGCGACTGCGACCAGCAACACGCTCAGAGCGACGAACCAGATGCTGATGCCATCCACTCCCACTTCGCAGCGGATATCCGGTCCCCAACGAATCGGAACCTCAATGACCTGCCGATCTCCGTTGCGGCGCGTGCGATCGAGCAACGCGGTCCTCGTCTCGCCGACCCACTCGAAACTGTCTCGGAACTGAAATCGCTCGAGGGGACCGAGGAGCGCCGCCTGCTCTGCCGAACCCACCGGCTTCAGAGGCTCATACGCGACGACCAACCAGACACTGAGTGCGACTGACAAAAATAAATTCACCTGCATCGTCCGCCGCACAGCTTCTGCGCCCGCTCGCCTCGCGACACTGACGACCACCACGCCGAGCATCGGCAACAGCAGCAGCCACAGCGGCAAGTGATCGTGAATTGGTCGGACCAACGTGTCCCACATCGGCGAACTCTCCCCGATCACGACTTCAGCCACAGCAGCATCCAGGCCAGAACCGCCACTGAACTCAACGTCGTCAACGCTCCGATCATCGCGGCCCCGGCCACCAGCGGCTCCGCGGATTCTCCCAGCGAGCCCAACAGTCGGCTTCGCAAGGTGCGTAATCCGCTACCCAAGACTCGCTCATCGAACCATCGCAGCCATTCACCGATCACCGTCGCCGGATGCACGATCAACAAAAAATAAAGGTCATCCCAATAAAACCGATTCCGACTCAGCCGAGCGAACGGCCCCATCGCCGCCGAAATCCTTTCCGGCAACGACGACGGCTTCGAGTACATCCACCACGCCAGCACGGCTCCCGTCAGAGACAACGGTAGAAATGGACCAATCGCAACGACCAACGAGGGTGCCGCCAAGAAGTCAGTCGTCCCGCTTTCGCCGACAACCAACATCCACAGACTGCCAAACATGACCAGAATCGTGACGCTCCGCAGGACGATGATCGCCGGCAAAGACGTGCGCTCATCTGGTTTCGGAACGGCTCTGCGGCAACTCAGGAACCAAGCTCGAAACAGAGCGAAGCCCGCCAGACACTCCGACAAAAAGATCACAACCACGACCAGCAGCCACACCCGAGCCTCCGTCGTCCCCAACACCACATGGTCCGATTCCTGGCTCGCCGTGATTGGAGTATCGAACAGGTTTCGAGCATGTTCCCAGACGCGCTCGGCGACTGCATGACGGCCGCAAACGCCGGCGGCGAGAAATGCCAGAGCCAAGGATATCAGCCAAGACGCCTGCCGACGGATTGTTTGGCTCGCCACCAAAAGGACTGCGATCAAGACGCTCTGCCACAGAAACGCTGACACCCTGGTCAGACCCGCGCTGGAACCTCCCATTCCCATTGCGACCAAGACCAATCCGCATTGGCCGACGGCGAATTGGCTCACCACGCGGACCCAGTTTGTCTGCGCCGCTGCATTCGCTGAGCACATCAGCAACGTGAATGCTCCCACGGTCACCATCAGCAACCGCGTGTGCGGCGCCACTGCGAACAACGCCTCAAATCGCACGAGCAACCCAATGCCAACTGGCAAGAAAGCCGCGCAGAGCCACCACGCCAGCACTCCGGGACCAACTCCATCCGCATGCGATTCATGCCAGCGGTTGGCCGGATCCGATTTGAGCCGCTCAGCGACCTGATGACCAGCAGGAACATTCCTAACTCCGATCATGACATCGGAGAGCTTCGTCATTGAGTTGCCCGATTGGGCTGCGAAGCCCGCTTCGGTCTCCAACCAGACCGTCAGCGGCAACTGGGCGCAGCGGCCGATCACTCCGATCAACACGCACAGCGCAATGCTCTCGATCAACTCCGGACGCAGCGTGCCGATCGCATCCGGCGTCCAAGCCGCGAACGCGAGCGAGGAATCGAAGTGCATCCAAACAATCCCAAAGCCCATCAGCAGCGCAGCATCTGAGACACGCTGCACCAGCCAAACCGGGCGAAGAATGTTGCTGGAGTGACGTGCCAATTCCGAACTCGCCCAAGCCGACAGCGTCCATCCGACAAACATTTGACCGAGGTTGTCCGCCATGATCGCCAACGTCACGCCAAACCACGCCAACATCAGCCACTGCAGAGAAACCTCCGCTGGCCAAACCGACAACACGAGCAGCAACACAACCGAAACGAGCGTCATCTGTACGAACGCGAATCCGTCAACGCGCCCACCAAGCGACACCTCAAAACCTGGCATCCGCAACCACGTCATCATGCGGAGTTCTTCAGAGTTCACCAGAAATCCTTCCAGTGGACTCGATCGCATCAGAGGCGTAAGAAATTGTCCGAGCAAGCTCAATAGAACTGCGGACACCACAAGTTGAGCGGCTGTGAGCAATGCTCGGCGAGGGAGCCGCCCTTCCAAAAAACTCACCCCGTACGCTACCAGCGGAGCACCCACCAACGCGCTGATCAAAAAGGTCCGCAGCGTGTCCATGTCCGCCTTCGTTGCTGTGAGAGCAAGCCAACGTCACGCGCCGGTCAGTGCCAAGAAATTCTTCAGCAGTTGGATGCCACACTCGCCGGTCAAATAGCTCTCCGGATGAAACTGCACGCCGTGCGTCTCGTACTGCCGATGTCGCAACCCCATGACCTCACGCGGCAGGCCCGGAGATTCCGAATCGGCCCAGGCAGTCACTTCCAGCTCCGGCGGCAACGTCTCTTCCGGCACGATCAAGCTGTGATAGCGAGTCGCCTCGAACGGATTTGGCAGCCCGACGAAGACGCCTCGGTTGTTGTGATGAATCATCGACGTCTTGCCGTGCATCGGTCGGCGTGCTCGCAAGACTTGTCCGCCGAAGACGTCACCCAGGCTTTGATGTCCGAGGCAGACTCCCAGCACGGGCAGCTTGGGGGCAAAGTGGCGAATCAACTCGCGCGAAATGCCTGCCTCGGCCGGAGTACACGGGCCGGGTGACACAATGATCCGCTCCGGCCGGAGTTGCTCAATCTGCTCGATCGTAATCTGATCGTTGCGAGCGACTTCCATTTTCAGCGACTTGTCGATCTCGCCGAGCCGCTGCACCAGGTTGGAGGTGAAGGAGTCGTAGTTATCCAAAACGAAGATCATGCTGCTGACCCAGTAGGTGGGATTCCATCCCGACCGGTTTCGCCAAAAAAGGTCGGAATGGAATCCCAACCGACGAATACAAGCGGTCTAGCGGATCGTATCGCCCTCAGAATCGGCTCAACAGGAACCGGCATCGAGCGATCAATTCGGCTCCGGCATCCTCAGCCGAAATGTGGTAAAGTTTTCCGGCTCCCCGTTGACATTTTGGGGGTGCGGACGTTCCACTATCGCCCAACTGATGCGTGCCGACCGATACGTTCGGCAAAGACCTGCGACCTCCCGCCAGACGCTCGATCACACAACCTGCCTCCTTCGACCCTCCGTGAGCCGATCGACTGACGCGGTCGCCTTCAGACACGAACAACAGCCGGAACCGTCCGGTTGAATTCTAAATCCCTTGTCCGCAGCCAATTTTCCTTTTTCGGTCAAGCCGACAGTTTGACCTTTTGACCAAGGAGCCGAGTCCATGGGAATGCGTCCTTCACGTCGTGATTTTCTCCACGTTGGTTTTTGTGGCGGCATCGGCCTCACGCTGGCCGATTACTTCGCTCTGAAAGCCAAAGCCGACATCAAGAAATACGAGAGCAAGGAAGGGACAGCGAAATCTGTCATCTTCATCTATTTACCTGGTGGAGCGGCCCATCAAGAGACCTGGGATCCGAAGCCGTATGCTCCGATTGAGTACCGCGGCCCGATGAATTCAATCCAGACGAATGTCTCAGGCGTGTTCATCAACGAAATGTTGCCGAAGACCGCTCAAATCGCGAATAAGCTGGCGATTTGCCGGTCGATGACGCACGGCGAAGCGGCTCACGAGCGTGGCACGCACAACATGTTTACCGGCTATCGCCCCAGCCCAGCCTTGCAGTTTCCCAGCATGGGCAGCGTGGTCTCGCACGAGTTCGGCCCGCGCAAGAATCTGCCGCCGTATGTCTGCATTCCCGGACAGCCGAACGAGTTCGCCGGCACTGGCTACCTCAGTTCGTCGTTCGCTCCATTTAGCCTCGGTTCCGATCCGGCCGCGAATGGGTTCACCGTCCGCGACTTGAAGTTGCCCGGCGGAGTCGATGATGGCCGATTCACTCGGCGACGCACGATCCTCGACACGGTTAACGACCACTTCAAGACGAAAGAGAAGTCAGACTCGCTCGACGCCGTCGATACGTTTTATCAGCGAGCCTATGGACTGGTTTCGTCGGTCGACGCACGCGAGGCGTTCAACATCGACGCTGAACCGTCGCCGATTCGTGACGCCTACGGCCGCAACACGGCTGGCCAACGATTGCTGATGGCTCGCCGATTGGTCGAGTCGGGAGTGCGGTTCGTGACGCTGACCTACGGCGGTTGGGACATGCACGACAACATCAACGGCAGCATCCGCGGCCAGTTGCCGGCGTTCGATCAAGCCTACGCGCAACTCATCTCCGACCTCGATGGTCGTGGCTTGCTGAAGGATACACTGGTCTGCATCGCCTCGGAATTCGGCCGCACGCCGAAGATCAATGCGACCGCCGGCCGCGATCACTGGCCGAAAGTCTTCAGCGTCGTTTTCGCCGGTGGCGGAATGAAACCGGGCATCGTTTATGGCTCGTCGAACTCGACCGCCAGCGAGCCGGAAGAGGACGCGCTCAACGTCGAAGACTGGGCCACCACGATTTACCACTGCCTGGGAATCGTCGCCGACAAGGAACTGATGGCCCCCGGCGATCGCCCGATCGAAATCGTCGATGGTGGCAAGATCCGCAGGGAGCTGCTGGCTTAATTTTGAATTGAAAACGAACACGCAGAGGACGCGGAGATTTCCTAACTCGGCGTCCTCTGCGGCTATACCAAACGGTGACAATCCTGCCCACGACCCGAAGCAGCCGCTCACCAGGGTCGGTTTAATTTCTCTTGCTTGGTCGGAGGAATCTCCATGTTCCGACGTGCGTTCTTCGCCGCGTTCGCTCTCGTTTGTTGTGCGACGTCCCTCTTCGCCGCATCACCCCGGCTGAGCATCATCAGTCCCCGAGGTGTGCAGCGCGGCACCGAAGCGGTGCTGACTTTCAGTGGCTCAACGCTCGGCGATGGCGAGCAGATCCTCTTCTACTCGCCCGGCTTTGAGGTCGTGAAGGTCGAGACCATCGACGCCAATCAGTGCAAGGCGACGGTCAAAATCGCCCCCGATTGCCGGCTCGGCGAGCATGTCGCTCAGGTGCGGACGAAGACCGGCATCTCGGACTATCGCACGTTTTACATCGGGGCGTTGCCGCAAGTCGATGAGAAGGAACCGAACAATTTCTTCGATCAGACGCAGCCGATCACGCTGAACCAAACGATCGTCGGTACGATCGGCGGCGAAGACGTCGATTACTTCATCGTTGATGCCAAGAAGGGACAACGTATTTGCGCCGAAGTCGAAGCACTGCGTCTCGGTTCGGCGTTTTTCGATCCGTATGTGGCCATTCTCGATATGAAACGGTTTGAGCTTTCGGCCGCAGACGACACGCCGCTGGTTGGTCAGGACGCGGTCGCGTCGATCGTTGCGCCAGAAGACGGCAAGTACGTCGTCCAAATCCGTGAGACGGCCTACGGCGGAGGCAGTAATTACCGGCTGCACGTCGGTACGTTCCCTCGACCATTGGCCGTTTATCCGGCTGGCGGAAAGCTCGGAGAGGAAGTCGAACCCAAATTCCTCGGCGATCCGGCGGGTGAATTCACTCAGAAGTTCAAACTGCCAACCGCCGCCAGCAATGAATTCACTGGTTTGTTCGCAACGGCCGGAGCCGAAATTGCTCCATCGCCAAATCCGTACCGCTTGTTCGAGCACGGCAATTCGCTGGAAGTCGAACCGAACAACGCGGTCGCTCAAGCGACGCCAGCGACTCTGCCGAACGCCTTCAACGGCATCTTGCAAGAGCCAGGGGACATCGACTTCTTCAAGTTCGCCGCCACCAAAGGCCAAGTCTTCGAGGTCGAGTGCTACGGCCGCCGTATCCGTTCGGCTGTTGATCCGGTGATGACACTTTACAACGCTCAAGGTGGCGGGATCGTCGGCAACGATGACTCGCGCGGGCCGGACAGTTACTTCCGCGTGACGATTCCTGCCGACGGCGAATACCTGCTGAGCGTCACCGATCACCTGCAGCGCGGCGGGCCGGGCTTCGTCTACCGCGTCGAATTCACCGGCGTCGAGCCGTCGCTGCAATTGAGCATCCCGCAAGTCGAGCGATACGGCCAATATCGTCGCCAAGTTTACGTCGCGAAGGGCAATCGCTTCGGCACGATCATCAACGCCAGTCGAGCCAACTTCGGCGGCAAATTGCTGCTCGAACCTCAAGGCATGCCCGCAGGCATCTCGATCGTCGCCGAGCCAATGGCCGAAAACCTTGCATCAATGCCGGTTGTCTTCGAGGCGGCTGCCGACGCACCGCTCGACGGCAAACTGGTCGACTTCATCGGAAGACACGCTGACAACCCGGCCATTCGTGGCGGCTTCTTCAATCGAGCGGAATTCATCATCGCAGCTCCGGGCCAGTCGATGTACTCGTGGCGCGACGTCGATCGCCTGGCTGTGGCGGTCGTCGATGAGTTGCCATTCAAGATCGACTTGGTCGAACCGAAAGTCCCGCTGGCTCAAAACGGCTCGATGCAATTGAAGGTCGTGGCAACTCGCAAAGAGGGCTTCAAGGCTCCGATCACATTGCTGTTCCCGTTCGCGCCACCCGGCGTCGGATCCGCTCCGTCCGTCACAATTCCCGAAGGCCAGAACGAAGCGCTCTATCCGCTCAACGCGGCGAGCAACGCTCAGGTTGGTAAATGGCGGGTCTTTGTGCTCGGCTATGCCGAAATCGGCGGAGCCGCGTACTCATCCACGCAACTCGGCAACCTGGAGATCAGCGCTCCTTGGGTCACCTTCGCCATGCAGCGAGCGGCCGTCGAACAAGGTCAACCGACCGAGGTCGTCTGCAAAGTCGAAGTTCCGACGGCATTTGAAGGGAACGCCGACGTGCAGCTCGTCGCGCTGCCCAACAAGGTTTTGTCACAGCCGTTGAAGTTCACGAAAGACACGAAGGAACTCATCTTCAAAGTGACCACGGAAAAAGACAGCCCCGCCGGCAAGCACGGCATCTTCGGCGTCGTGACGATCACGGCCAACGGCGAACCGGTCGTCCACAACGTCGGCGGAGCAGAACTCCGTATTGACGTACCGTTGCCGCCAAAGCCGAACACCCCCGCACCAATGCCAGCACCTGCGGTCGCCGCAGCGGCTCCGGCTCCAAGGCCCGTCGCCGCTGCGCCGCCAAAGCGACTCAGCCGACTCGAACAACTCCGCGAAGACGCAAAGCTGAAAGCAGCGCAAGGTAAGTAAGCCAAATATCAAACCCGCAAGCTCGAGCAAACTAGTTTTCCATCGAGGATCGAACTCATGCGATTTCCTAAGACACTGTCAGGGTTGGCAACGCTTCTTTTGGCCGGTGGTTTGGCTGCATCCAGCGCATCCGCTCAAGACCCCGTGCCGGTTTCCATCGCGGTGTATCCACCGAATGCGCAGATCAACACGATTCGGGATCGGCAGTCGATTGTCGTGCAGGCGACGTATGCGGACGGACTCACTCGCGACGTCACCAAAGCGGCGACTTTCGCGTTCGCGAATCCGGCGTTCGTGAAATTTGAGAATCACACGATGTATCCGGTCGCCGACGGCAAGACCGAACTGAAAGTCGACTTCGGCGGCAAGTCCGTCGTTGTGCCGGTCGAGGTTGCACAGGCGACAGCCGATCGGCTGATCTCGTTCAAGCTGGATGTCATGCCCGTGTTCATGAAGGCGGGTTGCAATACCGGTTCGTGCCACGGAGCGGCTCGCGGTAAAGACGGTTTCCGTCTCTCGCTGTTCGGCTTTGACCCAGATGGTGACCACTATCGCCTGACTCGTGAGATTCCCGGCCGCCGCATCAACTTGGCATTGCCGGCCGAAAGCTTGATGGTCGAAAAGAACACCGGCGTCGTGCCGCACACCGGCGGCAAGCGCTACGAACCGAACAGCGAACTGAATCAAACCCTGATCCGCTGGCTGGAGGTGGGTGCTCCGAACGATCAGGGCGAGGTGCCGAAAGTGCTCGCGGTCGAACTCTATCCGCCAAATGCGGTGCTCGATGGCGAAGGCTCCACGCAGCAAATCACCGTCCGAGCCAAGTACTCGGACGGCACCGATCGCGACGTCACATCGCTAGCGTTCTTCATGACGAACAACGAAACGTCGGCGGCGGTCTCACAACAAGGGCTCGTCACGGCGGGCAAACGGGGCGAGGCGTTCCTCATGGCCCGCTTCGAGACGCATACCGTCGGCTCGCACTTCATCACCCTGCCGAAAGGGTTCCAATACAACGCTCCGCAACTGCCGGAGAACAATTACGTTGATCACCTCGTTTACGAAAAGCTCAAGCGGCTGCGGATCAACCCCAGTGAGCTTTGCACCGACGAGGAATTCGTCCGCCGAGCCTACCTCGACATCGTCGGCGTGCTGCCGACCGTCGAGGAATACACGAAGTTCATGTCCAACGCCGACCCAAAGAAGCGGGACATGCTCGTCGATGAACTGCTCGGCCGCAAAGAGTTCGTCGAGATGTGGGTGATGAAGTGGGCAGAACTGCTGCAAATCCGCACGAACCAGCAAATCACCACAAAGCCGATGCTGCGGTACTACGAGTGGCTGCAAGAGCGAATCGCCAAGAACTACCCCATGGACAAGATGGTTCAGGAACTCCTTTCCGCCAAGGGAGGCACCTTCGCGAATGCGGCGACCAACTACTACCAGATCGAACGCGACACGCTAAAGACTTCTGAAAACGTCGCTCAGGTTTTCATGGGGATGCGGATTCAATGTGCTCAGTGTCACAATCATCCGTTCGATCGTTGGACGATGGACGATTACTACAGCTTCGCCGCGTTCTTTTCGCAGATCGGCCGCAAGCAGGGGGAAGACCCGCGTGAGATCATCATCTTCAACGCCGGTGGCGGCGAAGTGACTCATCCGGTCGGTGGCCGACAGATGAAACCGAAGCTCCTCGGTGGAGCCGTGCCTGATGTCGCCGGCAAGGACCGCCGTGAAGTCATGGCCACCTGGCTGGCCTCGAAAGAGAATCCGTATTTCGCCAAGAACCTGGCGAACATCGTCTGGTCGCACTTTTTCGGCCAAGGGATCATCGATCAAGTTGATGACGTGCGCGTCAGCAATCCGCCGTCGAACGCCGAACTGATCGACGAACTCGGCAAGAAATTCACCGAGTACAACTACGACTTCAAGAAGCTGGTCCGCGACATCTGCACCAGCCGCATCTATCAGCTCTCGACAAAAACCAACGAGACAAACGCGCTCGACGATCGCAACTTCTCACACGCAACGCTCCGCCGCATCCGCTCGGAAGTGCTGCTCGATTGCATCACTCTGTCGACTCAAACCAAAGACAAGTTCGGTGGCCTTCCGCTTGGCTCACGAGCCGTTCAGATCGCCGACGGCAATACCTCGACCTACTTCTTGACGACGTTCGGCCGAGCCACTCGCGACAGCGTTTGCTCGTGCGAAGTGAAGATGGAGCCGAACCTGTCGCAAGCCCTGCACCTGCTCAATGGCGACACAGTCAACGCCAAGATTCAGCAAGGTGGTCTAATCGACCTTCGCCTGAAAGAAGGTAAGACCCCGCCGCAGATCATCGAAGAGATGTACCTCCGCACGCTGACTCGCAAGCCGACGGAAAAAGAACTCGCCGCCCTCAACGGCGTCCTCGTCAACGAAAAAGACCCCAAGCCAGTTCTCGAAGATGTGTTCTGGTCACTGTTGAACTCGCGAGAGTTCGTGTTCAACCACTGATCGCGGAGCAACGTCGCCATGCCGAAGCCTCGCAAGACTTGGCGTGAGAAACTGCTCGATGACAAAGACCTACCGAAGGTCCCCGTCATCGAAGGGAAGTTGTCGAAACGCTGGGGCGAGGGAACGAGTGCGATTCCGGCTCCGCGGGAAGTGGACGAGGTCATGAAGGCAGTCCCGAAAGGACGGCTCATCACGACGAAGGAGATTCAGGCGGCGATCGCCAAAAAGCACCATGCGACGATGGCTTGCCCGATCTGTTGTGGGATCTTCGCATGGATCGCGGCTCATGCGACCGACGAGGCTGAGACTGAAGGGGCCAAGCGGTTCACGCCCTATTGGCGAACATTGAAGACCGGTGGTGAACTCAATCCGAAGTTTCCCGGCGGTATCGAAGCTCTGAAGGTGCGGCTCGAAGCTGAAGGGCAACGAGTCGTGGCCAAAGGAAAAAAGTGGATCGTTGCGGATTATGAGAGTCGTTTCGTTTCCTCCGATTCGAACGGTCGAGCGAAGACCAGCGGTCGGGCAAGCTCGCGTGGCCAACTTGCAAAATCTGCCGGTCGAGGCCGATAGACGAAGTGGCGAAGAGTTTTTGGAATGTGACGAGTTTCGTAGGTCATTGAAACACAGAGGCACAGAGATCACGGAGAATCGCCGTGGTCATTTCTCAGTGTTCTCTGTGCCTCTGTGTTAAAGCTTGAGTTTGGAGTTTCAGACATGGCATCGAAATCGAATCGTTGGTTGAGCATTGTCGCGTTGGGCGGATTGTTGGTGAGCGGATTCGCCACCAACTCACAGGCGGCCGATGCACCGAAGGTCACCTACGCCGACCATGTCCTGCCGATCCTGCGAGCCAAGTGCTTGAGCTGTCACAACACGGACAAGAAGAGCGGCGGCCTCGACCTGTCGAACTTCACCGCCGTGAAGGCCGGTGGCGGTTCGGGCGAGATTTTCGATCCAGGTAACGCCGGCGCGAGCATTCTGTGGAAGGTCATCAACCACGAAGAAGAGCCGAAGATGCCGCCCAACAGCGAGAAGCTGCCGGCGGAGATGCTGGCCGTCATCAAGAATTGGATCGACGGCGGAGCACTCGAAACAACCGGGAGCAAGGCGCTCGCCAGCAAGAAGCCGAAGATGGACCTGAAGCTCACCGCTGCTCCGACGGTCCGACCGGATGGTCCGCCGCCGATGCCGGGACGAATGAGTCTTGCTCCGGTCGTGCGCACGAAGACGACGACGGCCATCACCAGTCTCGCGGTCAATCCCTGGTCGCCGCTGGTCGCGGTCCCCGGACAAAAACAAGTCCTGCTTTACAATACGGTGACCCTCGAACTGCTCGGTGTGCTGCCGTACCCGGAAGGCATCCCGCAGGTCTTGAAATTCAGCCGCAACGGCAGCTTGCTGATGGCCGCCGGTGGCCACGCAGCGGCGAACGGCAAGGTCGTGATCTTCAACGTCCGCACCGGCGAACGAGTCACCGAAGTGGGTGACGAACTCGACACGGTGCTCGCGGCGGACATCTCACCTGACCAATCGCTGATCGCACTCGGTGGCTCCGCCAAGATGATTCGGATCTACTCGATCGCCGATGGCTCGAAGCTGTGGGAATCGAAAAAGCACACCGACTGGGTCACATCGCTGGCGTTCGCACCAGACAGCGTGCTGCTCGCGACGGGCGACCGCAATGGCGGCGTCTTCGTGTGGGAGGCCGAGACCGGCCGCGAGTTCCACATGCTCAAGGCGCACACCGCGATGATCACTGGCTTTTCATGGCGCCTCGATTCCAACATCCTCGCGTCAAGCAGCGAAGACACAACTGTCCGCCTGTGGGAAATGGAAAACGGCGGCAACGTCAAAGGTTGGGGAGCACACGGAGCCGGAGCCTCGTCCGTCGATTTCGCTCGCGACGGCCGCATCGTGTCGGCTGGCCGCGACCGAGTCGTGAAAATGTGGGATCAAAACGGCACCGCCGTCCGAGCCTTCGAGGCAATGGGAGACTTGGCTCTTGCTTGTGCGATCTGCAACGAAACGAATCGTGTCATCGGAGCTGACTGGACCGGAGCGATCCGCGTCTGGAACGCCGTCGATGGCGCGAAGATCGGCGACTTAACACCGAACCCGCCGACGCTCGAAGAACGCCTCGCCGCCGCGAACGCCGCCGTCCAAGCCACGACCGCCGAAGCGAAAGTTGCGACCGACGGCTACACCGCCGCAAACGCCGCTGCCGTGAAAGCCAAGGCGGACCTTACGACCGCCAACACGAAGATGACCGACCTGACGAAGGTCGTCACCGACACAACCGCCGCTGTCGTGAAGAGCAAAGAAGTCATCGCCGCCGCACAAGCCGCACACGATGCCGCAGCGAAGGTCGTTGCGACTCTTAATCCAGTCGTTCCTGCGCTGACCGACTCGGTCACGAAGGGTACCGAGGCCACCACGAAGAACGCAGAGGACAAAGAGATCGCCGCCGCCGTCACTGCGCTGAAAGCGTTGCTCGACAACCGCGCCGCGACGCTGACCAACAACAAAAAGGTCGTCGCCGACAAGGTCGTCGAACTGACCAAAGGCAAAGAAGTCCTCGTCGCTCAAGAGAAGTTGATCACCGATAGCAATGTCGCTCTCGAAGCGGTGAAGAAGGCGATTCCCGACCTCACCGCCGCTGACAAAGCGATGACCGAAAAAGCGGTCGCCGCCAAAGCCATCGCTGATGCCGCCGGCGCGAAACTCGCGAACGCAACCAAAGACGTTGGTCGCTGGACGGCCGAGATCGACTTCGCCACGAAGCTGCGAGTCTTCAGCGAGAAGCAAGCTCTCGCCGCACCGCTGGTCTCCGCGTCGGAAGAGGCTCTTGCCGCCGTCAACAAGATGAAGGCCGATGTCGCCGCCGCTCAACAAGTGGTCGCTACGTCACAGACGAACGTCAACAATGCGAACGCCGCCGTCGCCGCCGCCAAGCAAGTGCTGACCACCGCGACCAACGAGCACACCGCCGTCAACACGACCGTCACGGGACTCGAAGCTGCATTGCCCGCGCTCAAGGATGCCCAAGCCAAGGGTGCCGAAGTGGCCGCGAAAACGCCAACCGACAAAGAACTCGCCGCCGCCGCCGAGCTGCTGAAGACCGTTCTCGACAAGCAAACGGCAAATCTGACTGCGCAAAAAGCCGCGCTCGCTGAAAAAGCTGCTGCTGTCGAAAAGGCGAAAGTCGCCGTCGCGGAAATGGAGAAGAAAGCGACCGACGCCGTTGCTGTGCTCACCGCCGCGAACGCGAAAGTCACCGAACTCGCCGCCGCGATGAAGCCGATCGAAGAGAAGTTCGCTTCCGCCAAACTAGCGGCCGACCAAGCCATGCAGCCGGTGACCGCTTTGCAGCAAGAAATTCAGAAGCTGAAGGAAGTGAAGCTGTAACCCACCTCTAGCCCTTTCCTATTTGGACGAGGAGTTCGCCATGTTTCATCGACGCGATGCCATGATGCGGCTCGGCCAGATGGGACTCGGTGCGTTGACGTTGCCGCAGTTGTTGCGAGCAGAGTCAGGTCAGCGTGTGACTCGTCCAGCCACGAACGAACCGGGAAAAGCCAAAGCGGCCATCTTGGTCTATCTGTGGGGCGGGCCGCCGCAGCACGACACGTTTGATTTGAAGCCGCATGCCCCGGAAGGGATTCGCGGGCTGTTCGGTCCGATTGAATCGGTCGTCCCTGGGATTCAAGTCTGCGAGCACTTGCCGCAAATCGCCAAGCACACGGACAAGATGGCGATCATTCGCTCGCTGACGCATCCCAGCAACAACCACGAGCCGAGCGTCTACCACACTCTCACCGGCCGAGTTAACAACACGTTGGCAGTGCCAAGGAACGCTCGCAATCGACGCGACTTCCCGACGCTCGGTTCGATCGTCGGCTACTTCTCGCCGCCGAGCGGACTGCCAGCGAGCGTCACGATTCCGCGGCCGATCGGACATGACGGCGTCGTTTATTCGGGAACACACGCCGGGTTCCTCGGCCCGAAGTACGATCCGATCGAGACGCAACCTCCCGCCGAAGTGAACGAGAAGGCTCCGCATAACTTTGACCTCCCACCGGGTGTCGATGAGCATCGGCTGCAACTGCGGTACGGGCTACTCAACACGGTCGAAGGAATCGATCGGGCGATGCAGCAGCAAAAGGCAACTCGTGGCCTCGACAGCTACCGCGAGCAAGCGTTTCGGATGCTGACCTCGCCGGACGCCAAGCGAGCGTTTCGGCTCGACGATGAACCGGCGAAAGTCCGTGATCGCTACGGCCGCAACGAATACGGCGAGTGCTTCTTGATGGCTCGGCGACTGGTCGAGTCGGGCGTGCGATTGGTCACGTTCACTTGGTACTTCGTCGCGAAAGACGGCAACGTCCTGAACGTGTGGGACAACCACGGCGGCACCGGTTCGCTGGGTGGCATCACCGGCTATCAAATGCTCAAAGAGTTCTACTGCCTGCCGTCACTCGATCAGGGCTACTCGGCTCTGCTGGAGGATCTGTCGGAGCGCGGACTGCTCGACGAAACGCTGGTTGCGATGTACGGCGAGTTCGGTCGGACTCCGAAGATCAACCCGAACAAAGGCCGCGACCACTGGGGGCCTTGCCAGTCAGCTGTGCTCGCTGGTGGAGGAATTCGTGGCGGACAGGTTTACGGATCGAGCGACGAGCACGGGGCGTATCCGAAAACGAAACCGGTCAGCGTCGAAGACTTGCATGCGACGATGTTTCACTCGATGGGCCTCAGCCCGGAACTTGAAATTCACGACTCCGAAACTCGGCCGTATCGCATCAGCGAAGGACAGCCGATTCACGAGTTGTTCGGGACGTGATGTGGCGGGGGATCGGCAAGAATTTTGGCGAACGATAGGGGTAGGAACGACTGATTGATTTCAGTCGCCCCTCCCTCCGAACCGGACGGGCGGGTTTCCCGCATCCGGCTCTCCGGTTGATGGTCTTACCTGCGAGAGGATTGAACGGCCAGAGCATGGGCGGTCGTCAGG
>SYJG01000110.1 GCA_005798445.1 Planctomyces sp. | reverse complement strand
GTGAACCACATGACCACCCCAAGATCAAAACCATCGACTACAAGCCAAAAAACAAGCACCGCAAACAGTGACTACCTTTGACTGACACTTTGTCACCACGCAACGCCGCGGGTGACTACCTTTGACTGACACTTGGCCTATGAGCCGTAGACCAGCAAGGCAAGACTCACCAAAACCACGAGCATTCGGTAGCGCAGGGAAAAGCGAATCACCGAATTGAGCATGTTCGACTTTCTCAGTGAGCCGCGTGAACGGTCCCGTCGGCGTGGACATGGACGTCGGCACGAATACCGCTCGCCGCTTGGGCCTTGAGGACACGATTGAGAGACGACGCCGCACTCTGAGCGAGATACAAGCCGGGTGTGACGCTGCCATCATTTGCCAGTACGGTGTTCAACCGGTCCTCGTACAGGACATGCACGGCAATGCGATTGAAGAGGTCGCCGTTCTGGCGGAAGACGTAGGCTTCCGGGCCTTCACGCACGACGGCGGCGGATGGCAACACGAGCACATCCTTGAGTTCATCAACCGGGATGTGCAACCGCACTCGTTGTCCGGGTCGAAACCGCCAGACCACGAATGTCTGGCCCTCTTTCTCGTAGCCGCGCGACTGATTCGTCAGCGGAACGAAGAAATCAAACGTGCGGCTGTCAGGGTCGATGGAATTCGCCAGATGCCGAATCTGGAAGGACTGCTCCAATGCCGGCCAGTGTTCGCGGTCATCCTCAGCGAACTCGACTTGGATCGGCCAGCCGTTCCGTGCCGCCTGTTCCAAGATCGGGGCTTCCTGCTTGAAGGCATGACCTTCGAGGTACAGCGAATGATGATTGGCAAGCACCGACAGCAACTGCCCTGCCTGCACCTGCTGGCCGAGATCGACCTTTAGGTCTTGTATCTCGTAGGCTGGGAGATTTTCGATTTTTGATTTTTGATTTTCGATTTGAACCATTGAAGTGGCAGCGGCTGGATCGGCATCGTTTTTGTCGTTCAATTGAAAATCAAAAATCGAAAATCGAAAATCCGCCGGCGGCGCGACAACTTCAATGGTCGAGACAAACTTCCCTTCCGTGACAGCGTCAATCTGTTCCGGGTTGAGTCCTCGAGTTAGCAAGTCCTGGCGGTATGCCTGAATCGCCGCCCCCTGCCGACGGATTTGATTGTCGAGTTCGATGATCCTTGACTCCGGGATCGCGCCGCTCTTGGCGGCCTCCGCCAACCGGGCTTTCTGTTCCTTCACCAGTTGCGTCTCGCGCGTGGCCTTGAACAGTTCCGACTGCGTGTTTTGCAGGTACTCGCTGAAAAGCCGTAGTGTGAACAGCCGGTCGCCCGGCTTCACCGTGTCGCCGGGAAAGGCGTGGACTTGGACCACTGCACCGACAGCGGGAGAGGTCACGCCTCGATCCGAGCGGCCCGGCCGATCGACGATCACACCGGGGATCTGGATGCTTCGCCAAAACGATTGCGGCTTCGCGGCCTTCGCGACCAACCCCAAGTTTTTCCGAGCCTGTGGACTCAGCTTGAGCACGTTCGATTCCGCGATCGGAGCGGCCGGGTTCTCAATCGCTCCGACCGGAGCACGTGCCTTCAGCCAGCGCCCCAGTTGGTCACGAGAGAACCATGCAACTGTCGCCAGTCCAGCAACCAGCGTGAAACCAACAACGCCAAGGAATACTCGTCGAGCCTTCATGGGACACCTCACCATCTCATTTTTTGATTCTCGATCTTCGATTTTCGATTGGGTTGCCAGGCCGCCCCTGCGTTTCAATCGAAAATCACAAATCATCAATCAAAAAATCAGATGACGAGGACACCAGAGCGCGCTCGGCGCGCAGTGTCACACAACAATGTCACCGCCAGCTCGTGCGGCGGGCGTACCTCAGAGCGAGCCGGCAAGCGCGGCGTCAACTCCGTCGGCGTGAGCCGATCAAACGCCAGACTTTCCGATCCAACTTGGGAAGCTTCCGGAAGAATCACTTCGGAAATCAGCGGCACCCATTGTTCTGTACTCGCCATCGGTCGCGGCGAATCTGGATGGACTGGCGCAGACAGTGGCATCGAAAACTCGAAACCCAACCAGAACACATGCAGATGCTCAACCTGTGGTTGGGCAAACTGACTCGGGCGATGCCCGCGAGAGTGCTTCGCGGTCGTCGTTTCAGGGTGGTGACGGTGTCGCGACGCTTTCGAATGCCGAAAACCGTTCGCGTGCGAATGTCCGTGACG
Organism: Planctomyces sp.; assembly: GCA_005798445.1. GTDB lineage: Bacteria > Planctomycetota > Planctomycetia > Planctomycetales > Planctomycetaceae > SXKJ01. The sequence continues at coordinate 2,566 of SYJG01000110.1, read as the reverse complement.
GTCATGCGTCGCGACGTCATGCCGGTGCGACCGGTCTCCGTTCGCATGACTGTGTCGCAGAGCAGGGGACGACATCGCTGGCATCGCCATCTCGATGATCAGCAACAGAGTCACCAACTTGCAGCCCAACGATCGCATGTGTTTCCCCAAAACCCGTCGCGACAGAAAATACCACGGCTGCGATGGGCGCGGAAGTTCCATTCCGAGAATCACTGCGGGGCTGCTGCCGGAGCGGGGGGCACAACGGCAGGATTGGTGGGGGCGAACGGCCAATTGTCTTCGATGGCGAGGCCTGAGATGGTGGCGGCCCCCTTCCAGGCGTCACCCAATGCGCGGATGTATTCGAGATTCGCCTGCGCGACGGCACGTTGAGATTCCAGCACTCGCAGATATTCGAATTGTCCCCCCTGATACGCTTGCACGGAGAGTTGGTAGGTCTCTATGGCGCGCGGCAGAATTGCGTCTCGATAGCGTTCGGCTCGGCGACGAGCGGAGGCGTAATCGCGGATCGCTGTGCTGATGCGGTCAGTCAGGTCGTTCTCGACACGACCGATTTCTTGCATGGCTTGGCACAAGTCGGCTTCTGCCGAGTGAATGTTGCCTTGGTTGCGGTTCCACAGCGGGACCGTCGCACTGAAGCCCAGGCTGAGGTCATTGGACAGATTCTGATTCTGCCGAATGAAACTGCTACTGAAACCGAGATTCGGAATCGGTTCGACCTGAGCGCGTTTGACGAGTAGCTGTGCCCGCTGAACCCCCCACTGCGCAACCTGCAATTGCGGATGCACGGCCAGGACATAGGACTGTGTGCGATCCAAATCGTAGTCTGGCAGCGGCGCGAACAAGTCTCCTGCGACTGCGCGGATCACCATTTGATTGACGCCGATGGTCGCCGCCAGCCGCTTGTACGCTCCGGGAAGTTCACGCTGCGAGGATTCCAATTCCGCTCGCAAGCGTTCCGCTTCGACTTCCAGTTGGATCAAATCCAGTCGCGCGACTTGTTTGGCTTCGAGCAGACGATTGGTTTGATCAACGGACTTCTCAGCCAACTTAACCAACTCTTCGAGGATGCCCACTCGGCGTTGCAGGGCGAGCGCGTCGAAGTACGCCACGCGAATGTCCGCCAGCAACGAATACCGTTCGGCGATCACCTGCCACGACGCTTGATCCACTTCGCGCAATGCGGCCGCTTGGCTAATTCGCAGTTTCCGCGCAGTGACGATTTGTTGATTGAAGTTTGGGAGCTGGTTCACACCCGACCGTCCCTGCTTGTCCAACAATTCGTCAAAGATCAGGCTGACTGTGGGATTGGGATACAGTCCCGCTTGAATCGCTTGACCACGAGCCGATTCAACTGCGTACGACACTTTCGCCAATCGCGGGTTTCGCTCCAAACCGAGCGCGACCAGCATGTCGAGCGGTTGAGCGTCAATGCTTTGTGCATCTTCATCCGCTGCGACCCTTTTGGGAACGGGGACCAGCACGTCTTCTTCGTAGGCTGCGGCCGGCTGCTGAGCAACTAACATCTGCGCCGTATTCACGCGGCTTTGAGTCATTCGCTGGGATTCAGCGGACGTCACAGTGATCTTTGGCTTGGACGAACGCCACAGCTTCGGCCATTCGGCTCGTGTGGCGTTCGGACCGGCAAGAAATGCCAGCCCCAGCGCAAATGCCGCCGCAGCCAGTCGTCTCGCCAAACAATGAGATCCCATGATCGCCCCTCCCTGGGCAACCGCGCAAGAGCGGCTGGTCGGCTTCTTCGTCGTGAGAAGGAGTGAAGCTTGCGAAAACTCCTCTCAAGCTTCACTGCCACCTACAGCCACTCCATTTTGACTCGTCGCCGACACTGGCTGGATGGACGTCAGACACAAGCTGTAGCCATCCCCGGTGAACTACGTCCCTTCCTTCTTCTCGCCATGAGATTCTTCGGTAATGGCTGGCGGCTCTTTGCCTTCCTTGGCACGGTAGATGGCAGCGAACTCCTCCTGCAGTTTCGGGTCACATTTGAAGCACTGAGACTTCGCTCGGTCGTGCTCGTCGCACCAATCTCCTTTGGCCTTGAACGCGGCGGCGACTTTGGAGTTGCACATGCTGCATGCGGCTTCCGGAAGGCCGTGCTCGCCACACCACCAACCAGAGTGGTCGTGGGCTTTCTGCCCGTGATCGTCGCCGACATGGCGATCCGTTTGAGCAACTTGTTTCGGCGCGGGAGCCGATTCGCCGCAGCCGTTTGCCGCAAACATCAACGCCGCGAGCAATCCAAAAGCGGTCCAAATTTTTCGTGTCGTCATCTCCAGGTCTCCGTGGGGGTTAGGGGCGAGGGGTTAGGGGCGAGGAAGGCAAAGGCGGCAACGATGCAACAGCATTCGCTCGCCCCTCGCCCCTCGTCCCTCGCCCCTCCAGAAACAGGCCCAGCATGGGAGCCGTCACCGACTCGGACATGTGGAACCAGCGAATCAGAAACCATTGGATCGCGTGAGCGATCGCATCGAAAAACAGGTACAGCACTCGAAGCACCAGCAGCGACATGACCATCGCACCAATGACTCCGCCGATGACGACGGTG
>SYJG01000109.1 GCA_005798445.1 Planctomyces sp. | reverse complement strand
GCCGCTGGACCCGAACTCGAACCACGGAAACGTCATTTGGTAAAGTGGACACGTCATTTGGTAAAGCGGATTCATTCATGCGACACTTATAGCGCGATCAATTTCTTCCGAGTAGGCCGCTTGATAAAAAATCACAACCTCGAAGCGTCAGCGAGGGCGAACGTCGCAGAACGCTCTGCCTCAACGGAGCGTGATCCGTGTTCGCCCTCGCTGCCGCTTCGGGTTGGTGTGCGGAGGAGTCCGCAGTGATCGAGTATCGGCCGTTTCGGAACAGCGATCTGCCTCAGCTTGTGCGGCTGTGGCACGAGAGCGGTCTGGGACGCGGAGCGGCCAGAGGGTTCAGCTACGAAGCGTTGGATCGACTGCTGATCGGCCAGCATTACTTTGATCCGGCGGGATTCCTCGTCGCATGTGATGCGAGCCAGGTCGTCGGATTCATCCATGCGGGCTTTCGCAGCAGCGATTCCGGCGATTGGATCAATCGCGACTCTGGAGCCATCAGTGCAATCGTCGTGCATCCGTCGCGACGCCGCAGCGGCATCGGCCGCGAATTGTTGTCGCGTGCGGAGACGTATTTGCGACAACTCGGAGCGACGTCGATCCAGGCCGGAGCGGCTCCGCCGTGCGACCCGTTTTATCACGGCCTGTACGGCGGCGCGGCAGTCTCCGGGTTTTTGGAATCGAATGCCGACGCGGCTCCGTTCCTGGCAAAGCTAGGCTATCAGCCGGCTCAGAAATTCATCGTCTTGCAACGCAGTCTCAAACATGGCGACCCGATCAGCTTTCGCCTGAGCCTGATTCGTCGCAAGATGGAGACGATGATCTTCGCGTTGCCGGAGCATCCCACGTTTTGGTGGTTCAGCCGTTCGGGCCGGCTGGAGAACGTGCAATTCCGGCTCGTCCCCAAAACGGGCGGCGAGGCGGTCGCGACGATGACCGTCAGCGGCATGGATTTGTACGTCGAACCGTGGGGCGAGCGTGCGATTGGTCTCAGCGAGCTCGTCGTCAAAGATGTCTCGCGCCGGCAGGGACACGCTCAAGCCTTGTTGATCGAGGTCATCCGCCGCATGCGGCAGGAGCAGGTGACGCTGGCGGAGGCTCACATCGCCGAAGAGAACTCCGGAGCGCTGGCGACGTTCAAATCGGTCGGTTTCCAGCAGGTCGATTGCGGCGTCGTGTACCGCAAGGCGTAGCGAGCGGTTGATCGGGCCGATATCCTCGTCACGGGCACTTCTGACGACTCGGCTTGAGACCATGAGCACTTCTGACGATCGCACACTCGCACCGACCGGTCCTGTTGCCGGTGATCCATTGGCTCCGGAATCTCAGCGCGAGTGGTGGCTGCGATTGCGAACGCTGGTCGAGCAGCGTGTGCAGGCGGAACAGCAAACGGCTGAAGAATTCCGAGCCGACGCCGAACGCACCGAAAAGGAATTCGCTGCAGCCGTCAGCACTCGCACGGAAACCCACGAACGTGAACGAGCCGCGACGCAGGCCGAATTTGACAAGGCAGTCGTCGATGCCGGTACGCAGTACGCCGAAGATCACGACGTCGCCAAGCACGAGTTTCAAGAGGTCGTCTTCGCGCTCCAGCAGCGAGCGGCCGACGACACGGAAACCGCTCGCAAGAAGAACGAAGAAGACCGCTGGATGGTCACCTCGTATTTCGACGAGGAAGCCGAGGGCAGCCCGAAGGTGCAGTACGAAACGTTCTGCTCCAACACCAGCAAGACGAACGAGCAGCTCAAGATCGAAGAGAACGAGCTGACGACGCTCAAGATGCAGGCCGACCTGCTGATGCTCAAGCGGCGGCAAGGTGTTGAAGTCGAGCCTCCCCGGTCAGAGAAGACCGCGCCGACCAATGACCTCGACACAGCGGCCGCTCTGTTCCATGAGGCGTGCGAAGGTCTCAAGACCCACCTCGCTGAACTCGGCCAATTGAAAATCCCGGCGCTGTTTCAGGGCTGGCGACCGCACCTGCTCGCGCTGGTTGGATGGGCCGCCCTGTGGGGTGTCGCGGGATTTCTCGTCAATCCGAAAGTGCTGATCCCCGACAGCAACCTCGAACCCAAGGAGTGGCTGGTCGTGGCGGGGGTGCTGATGTTGTTCCCCGTCGGCATCACGATGGGCATTCTGCTGTCGGTCGGACGCGGTCAGTCGATTCCGATTTACGAAATGATTTTCGAGCGGCACATGGCGGCTCAGAAGCATCGGCAACGCTGGCAGAAGCTGGCGGACGCGGAACGAAAACAGCGCGAAGAAAAATTCGTCGCGTGGCAGAAGGTCGTCACAGCGAAACGTGAAGCCGGAATTCGGAAGGCGGACGGAGAACTCTCCACGTCGTTGCAGAAGGTCGAGGATCGCCGCGTTCAAGAACTCGCGGCGGCCAATCAAAAGTACCCAGCTCTGCTCGCTGCCATCACGCAACGCCGCGATCAGCAGATGGGCTGGGCCAACACCGAATTCCCACAGCGGCTGGAAAAACTCAAGTCGCGATTCGACTGGGATCTCAGCAAGTTTCGTCAGAATCACGAAGCCGAAGTCGCAGCGAACACGGAGCGATTTCAAGCGGCGTGGCTCCGCATGGCGGAAGAGTGGCTCGAAGGCTGGCAACAATTGGAGCTCGACAGCGACGCGGCCAACCAAATCGTTGACGAATGGTTTCACGACTGGCCGACGTTGGGCAGCGGACCGCTCAAGTTGCCGCCAACGATTCCACCGGCAATGCGGCTCGGACAGTTCTCGGTCGCGCTGGGAGATGTGCCGGACGGCGTTCCGAAAGAGCCGCAGCTCGTTCCTGAGCGGCTGTCGTTCAACCTCCCCGCGTGTCTGCCGTTCCCGGATCGGCCGTCGTTGTTACTGAAGGCGACCGAGGAAGGTCGCGAGGCCGCCGTCGCCGTTTTGCAAAACGCGATGCTGCGATTCCTGACGACGCTTCCGGGCGGCAAAGTGCGGTTCACGATCCTCGATCCGGTCGGACTGGGGGACAACTTTGCGGCGTTCATGCACCTCGCCGACTACGACGAATTGATGATCACCAACCGCATCTGGACCGAGCAAAGTCACATCGAGCAACGGCTCTCCGACCTCACTGAGCACATGGAGAACGTGTTCCAGAAATATCTCCGCAACGAGTTCAAATCGATTCAGGAATACAACGTGCATGCCGGCGAAGTCGCCGAACCGTACCACATTTTGGTCGTCGCGAACTTCCCGGCCAACTTCAGCGAGGCGGCCGCTCGGCGACTCATCAGCATCGCGACCAGCGGCCCGCGCTGCGGTGTGTTCCTGCTGGCGAGTGTCGACACGAAACTCCGCCTGCCGCTGAATTTCGAACTGCACGATCTGACGACGAACGCGACGGTCTTCGATTGGACCGGTACCGCGTTTGCCTCTTCAGACGACGAGTTGAAGGGACTGCCGCTGACGCTCGACGCGCCACCGGAACCGGATCTCTTCACGAAGCTGGTCCGCGCGGCGGGACACGAATCGAAGGACGCGCGTCGCGTCGAAGTCGCGTTTGAACGGATCGCGCCGAAGGACTCGCAATTGTGGACCGGCGACACGCGCGGTGGCCTGGACGTGCCGCTCGGCCGAGCGGGGGCGACGAAGCTGCAACACCTGCGGCTCGGCAAGGGGACGTCGCAGCATGTGTTGATCGCCGGCAAGACAGGCTCCGGCAAATCGACGTTCCTGCACATCCTGATCACGAACGCCTCGCTGCATTACGGTCCCGATCAGTTGCAGTTCTACCTGATCGACTTCAAGAAGGGGGTCGAGTTCAAAACCTACGCGACGCACGAACTGCCGCACGCGCGTGTCATCGCGATCGAAAGCGACCGCGAGTTCGGCGTCAGTGTGCTCGAACGGCTGGACGGCATCCTGAAGGAACGGGGCGATCTGTTCCGTGACCTCGGCGTGCAAGACCTCAACGGTTTTCGCGGTGCTCGGCCAGACGTGTCGATGCCGCGCATCCTGCTCGTCGTCGACGAGTTCCAGGAGTTCTTCGTCGAGGACGACAAGCACTCGCAGACCGCCGCGCTGTTGCTCGATCGGCTCGTGCGGCAAGGCCGAGCGTTCGGCATTCATGTGCTGCTCGGATCGCAAACGCTCGGCGGAGCCTACTCGCTGGCTCGCAGCACGCTCGGTCAAATGGCCGTCCGTATCGCGCTGCAGTGCAGCGAGAGCGACGCGCACCTGATCCTCTCTGAAGACAACACCGCCGCACGGCTGCTCACTCGGCCGGGCGAGGCGATCTACAACGATGCCAACGGCATGCTCGAAGGGAACCACCCGTTTCAGATCGCGTGGCTCGAAGACGACCGCCGCGACTTCCATCTCGGGCGAGTGCAGCAACTCACCGAGAACCGACAAGTCCGAATGCCTTCCGCAATCGTGTTCGAGGGAAACATCCCGGCCGATCCGCGTCGCAACAGCGATCTCTCGCAGCTCATCGACAACCCCGCCTGGGACATGCCGCTGCACGAGTTCGGTGCGTGGCTCGGCGAGGCGGTCGCGATCAAAGACCCGACGTCGATCAGCTTCCATCCGCAAGGTGGCCAGAACCTGCTGGTCGTCGGCCAGAGCGACCTCGCGACCGTCGGCCTGCTGGCCGCCAGCATTGTGAGTTTGGCTTGCCAGGTCAGGCCGAAAGCCGATGTCGCGCCCTCCGAGGTTTCCGAGCAGTCCGTCCCGCAGTTCATCATCCTCGACGGCAACTTCGCGGGAGCTTCGACCGAAACGTGGAAAGAGTTGCAAGCCGCGCTGCCGCACTCGATGCAAGTCGGCGAACCGCGCGATGTCCCGGCTGTGCTGACGATGCTGTCCGACGAAGTCAAACGCCGCGAACAATCCGGCTCGCGCGACGACACGCCGATCTTCGTGGTGATCTTCAACCTCGGCCGCTTCCGCGACCTGCGAAAGTCCGACGACGACATGGGCTTCAGTTTCGGCGGCGGCGAGAAGAAGGTCAGCCCCAGCAAACAGTTCACCGACTTGCTCAAGAACGGTCCCAGTTTTGGCATCCACACGCTGGTCTGGAGCGATACCTACAACAACGTCAGCCGCTGGTTCAGCTCGCAAACGCTGCGTGAGTTTGAGCAGCGGATTGTCTTCCAACTCAGCGCGTCCGATTCGAGCAACCTGATCGACAGCCCGCTGGCCAGCAAGCTCGGCCCGAACCGAGCGATCCTGCATTCGGTCGATCAAGGGACGAACGAAAAGTTCCGCCCCTACGGCCCACCAACTCCCGAATGGCTCGCCGACGTCGCGTCACGCCTGCGGCCGACAACTCCGGCTCAAGACGTCGCCGAACCGGTCGCCGTCAGCGATGACCTGTCGCAGTTCACAATCTTGTAGAGTCCGTCGTCAGAAGGTCTCCCATGATTTCGGTTGTGCTCGATACCAGCGTGCTCGTCGCCGCAGCCCGATCAAGCACGGGAAGCGTCGCAACAATTGTTGCGTTTGTTGCCCGACGTCCGTTTTCAGACAGCAGTTTCCGTGTCGTTGTTCGCCGAATACTCAGCCGTGCTCAAGCGGCCAGAACATTTGCTTGAACGGAGTCCTGCCCAGACGGATGCCTTTCTGGATTTCCTGTTGTCCGTCTCGCAGTTGCAGGATATTTACTACCTCTGGCGTCCGGTTCTGACTGATCCCGATGACGACATGGTTTTGGAACTCGCCGTGGCTGCAGGTTGCCGGTATATCATCACGCACAACGTCGCCGATTTTTGTGGCTGCCTACAATTTGGAATCGACGCGTTGACCCCGGGTGCCTTTTTGCGTTGGATGGGAGAACGGCCATGAGCACAATCACGATTCAAATGCCTGAGGGCTTGGCCAATCAGCTTCGCGAAACTGCGGCGACGGCAGGGGTCACACTGGATCAATTCCTGAATTCTGCGGCGGCGGAAAAGCTCAGTGCATGGCAGACGGTCGATCAATTGCGGACGCGAGCACTCCGAGCCCGGCGAGAGGACTTCATCGCCTTTCTGGATCAATCACCAGCAGCTCTACCGATGCCTGGCGATGAATGAACCGTTTGGCCTGCCTGTAGAACGTCGCTGAAAGGGAGCATGATGCGACTGTGCATTTTTTGTGGCCTGCTGATCGTGTTTGGAACAGCCTCCGCCGCTGACCGGCCAACGGTTGTCGTGACCGACGAAGCTCGCCGAGTTCATTCAGCCGGGTTTGTCTTCGACGGACACAATGACTTGCCGTGGGAGGTCCGGCAGCGAGCGGGCGGTTCGTTCGACAAGGCGGACATCGCGGCGGGCGTGCCGAGATTTCACACCGACATCCCGCGTCTGCGAGTCGGCAATGTCGGCGCGCAGTTTTGGGCGGCGTATGTCCCGGCCGAGACCTCGAAGGAGAACCGCGCCTTCACGATGACGCTCGAACAGATCGCGATCATTCACGCGATGGTCAAGCGATATCCCGACATCTTCGAGTTCGCGAAGACCGCTGATGACATTGCTCGCATCCAAAAGTCCGGCAAGATCGCCTCGCTGATCGGCGTCGAGGGAGGCCACTCGATCGAGAACTCGCTCGACAAGCTGCGGCGGTTGCGAGAACTCGGCGTCGGCTACATGACGCTGACGCACTCGGACACGTTGGACTGGGCGGACTCCGCCACCGACGAGGCGAAGCACGGTGGCCTGACCGAATTCGGCGAAGAGGTCGTCCGCGAAATGAACCGGCTGGGCATGTTGGTCGATCTCTCGCACGTCTCGCCCGACACGATGCGCGACGCGCTGCGAGTCACCAAAGCCCCGATCATCTTCTCGCACTCGTCCGCGCGAGCCGTCGCCGATCACCCGCGCAACGTGCCAGACGACATCCTGATGCTGACCGCGAAGAACGGTGGTGTGGTGATGGTGAATTTCTACTCCGGCTTCATTCATCCCGAATCGGCCAAGCGGCGAGCCAAGATGTTCGAGGTCTCGCGCGAGCTGCATCGCCAGTACCCGAACGAGAAGGATTACCAAGCCGCTCGCAAACGCTGGATCGCCGCGAACCCGATCGAATCGGGCGACATCTACGACGTGGCCGACCACATCGAACACATCATCAAAGTCGCCGGCATCGACCACGTCGGCCTCGGCTCCGATTTCGACGGTATCGACAAAGCTCCCAAGCAATTGGAGGACGTGTCGAAGTACCCGGTCATCACGCAGGTGCTGCTCGATCGCGGCTACTCGGCATCGCAAATCCATCAACTGATGAGCGGCAACGTGCTGCGCGTGATGCGACGAGCGGAAGCCGTCGCGAAAGAGCTGGGAGCTCAATGAACGATCCTCAGCGGCCGCTTCGCCGATTGCACCTGAAACTGTCGCGAGCGATGAGTCGCGTCGGATCCGTTTTCTTTTTGCTGTGGCTGGCGTTGTGGTCGGCCGGCGTCTTGTTCTTCGATGGCTGCGCCGTTTGGCTGCTGGTGAAGAATGTCACAGCTCAGTCGTATCCCAGCGTCATGGGCGAAATCACGGTCAGCGAGCCCGTTGAAACCGACGGTTCGGCAAGATGGAACGTTCAGTTCCGATACTCGGTGGAGGGTCGGGAACTCACCGGAAATCGACGGACCTTTGCGATCGGGAACTTTTCAAACCGTCAACAAGACGTGCGATCGCTCGCCGAACAATTCGTCGTCGGGAAGACGGTCGAGGTGTTTTACAACCCGAACGATCCAAACGATTCGGCGCTGGACCGAACTCTGAGCGGATTACCGCTGCTGATGGGATTGTTCGTCGTCCCGTTCAACGCCGTGATGCTTGGCGGTTGGAATTGGGTGCGTCGCCGAATCTTGCGACTCCAAGCGGTTCCCATCCGCCGCGACGGTCGTCGTTGGCTCGTGACGACGACCAACGGACAGCCCTTCGTGGTGACGTTGATCATCGCCGGCGGACTCAGTTTCGCCGCGACGTTCTCCATTGTGCTTTGCGGCTGGGAGGAGAATCTCGTCGGTCTCGTGGTGACTTGGTGTGGGGTGATCGGAATCAGCGCAGGCACCTATTTGCACACGCGCTCGTTGGTTCTCCAAGAGCGCCCGGTCCTGATCTTGGATGACGCCACAGCAACGGTCACTTGGCCGGAATCGAATGCCACGCCAGCCTTCTGGGTGTCGCGACGACAGTTGTCGGCCGTCGAGCTTGCCAATCAACCAGCCAACGCGGACGAACTCGGACTCTCGCCCGACTTTGTGGTTCGCCTGTCCTTCAAGAACGACGACGAGCAACCTGGGAATCGAACCGTGCTATGCACTCCCAACGGGATCGAAGCCTCCGCGCTCGCCGAATGGCTGGAAGATTGGATCGCGCAGCCTTTGACTGGCCGATCGCCGTGAGCCGATCGCCAAAAGACGACGGGAAAAGAAAGGGTACGACGAATTGAGGGAGACGACGAATTTGTCGGGCGAACCCATTCGTCGTCTCCCTCAATTCGTCGTACCCTTTCCCTCAGAATCTCGTTACCGGCAGACGATGTCACACCCCTATCAGCTTTCCGCTGGCCGCGAATTCCGCTGTGAGGCGGGCTGCGTTACCTTCATGCCGTCCTGTTCGTCTCGGAGGTCTCGGCAATGCGACGGTGCTTGTTGGCATTCAGTTTTCTGTTGTTCGGTTCCGGCTGGCTCAACGCAGCGGAACCCGTGCCGAAGAAGATCGTGCTCATCGCGGGACCGATTACCGGGCACGGCAAGCACACGCACGAGTACGAAAAGAGCGTGATCCTGCTCAAGCATCTGCTCGACACATCGCCGAGCACGAAGGGCAAGTTCGCCGTCGAAACGCATTTCAAAGGTTGGCCGACGGATGAGAAGACGCTCGACGATGCCGCGACGATCGTGATGATCTCGGACGGCGGCGACCGCAACGCGACCGATCATCCGCTGTATGTCGGCGAGCGATTTCAAACGCTCGAACGGCAGATGAAGCGCGGTTGCGGGTTCGTTCAATTTCACTGGACCACGTTCAATCCCAGCCGAGTCCACGACCAGATTACCGAATGGGTCGGCGGCTACTTCGACTACGAGAAGGGACCGGCCGCGAACAAATGGTTCTCGGCGATCAGCACCTGGGACGCGAACGTGACGCTCGGCAGCACCGAGCACCCGGTCGCTCGCGGCGTGAAGCCGTTCACCGCTCGCGAAGAGTTTTATTTCAACCTCCGCTTTCGAGACGGCGATGACCGCGTCAAACCGATCTGGCTGACGAAACCTCCCGGTCAGCAAAAGGATCACGTCGTCGCATGGGCCGTCGAACGCAAAGACGGCGGCCGAGGCTTCGGCACGACCGGTGGTCACTTCTTCCAAAACTGGTGGGACGACAATTTTCGTCGCACGATCCTCAATGCGATCGTCTGGACGGCGGGTGTCGAAGTTCCGGCGGGTGGAGTTGTCTCAACGCTGGAAGAGCCGATCCGCGTGCTGATCGTCACGGGACACAATCATCCGGCTCACGATTGGCGGAAGACGACTGCCGCGTTGATTCCGGTCCTCGAACAAGACCCACGCGTTTGGGTCGAGGTCACGGAAAGCCCGGAAGAGTTGGCGAAGATCACGTCCAGCGCTCGGCGCGGGTCTCCCGACCCCGCCGCTGGGCCGACCGAAGGTCTCCCGAAATCGCAACCGGCTCCGAATGGGAGACCTGCGGTCGGTGCCAGCGGCGGGGTCGGGAGACCCGCGCCGAGCGCGAACACCTACGACGCGCTCGTCCTGAACTACAGCAGTTGGGATCGGCCGGGACTCAGTGACGCCGCGAAGGCCGGGTTGAAGAAATTCATCGGCGACGGCGGCGGGCTGTCGATCATTCACTTCGCGAACGGAAGTTGGACCGACACGCTGCCCAACAAAGAAGCCGACTGGCCGGAGTTCCGCACGCAGATCGTCCGCCGCATTTGGGATCACAAGCCAGGACTCAGCGGCCACGATGCCTTCGGCAAGTTTCAGGTTGATCTCACCGCCGCCGGCGAGAAACATCCCATCACCGCCGGCTTGCCGTCCTTCGAGACCGAAGACGAACTCTACTTCCGTCAGCAAGGAGCGTTGCCGATCGTGCCGCTCGTCACCGCGACCTCAAAGGTAACCAAAGAAAACGAACCGCTGGCGTGGGCTTACGAGCAATCGAAAGCTCGCGTCTTCCAAACGGTGCTCGGCCACGCGGATGTCTCGATCCGCAAAGCGGGAGCGTTGATTCGCCGAGGAACCGTTTGGGCCGCGCGACGCGATCCGCTCAGCTTCGATCCGCCGGTCGCGATCACCGAGAACACGCTGTTCCGAGCCGGTAGTCCGTGGACGCTGGAAGACTCGCTCAAGCGCGGCGGAGTCACTGCCAAAGAGAAAGTTCCGCGCAAAGCCAGTTCGGCCATGACCGAGGGCAAGTTCGGCAAGGCTCTCGACACGCGCATCGGCGGTGCGTTCGTGAATCACCGCGATGACTTCCGCAAGCTGCCGTTTACGGTCGAGCTCTGGACGAAGCTCGACAGCAAAGTCTCGTACAACATACTCGTCGCGAACGAACTGAAATCGTCACCGACGCACTGGGAGATTTTCACGTCGCCCGGTTCAGGACAACTCACGGTCTACACACCGGGACTGGCCCCCGATCACGTTCGAGGTGGTGGCGACATTGCCGACGGCAAATGGCACTTCATCGCGATGCAGCTCGAGCCGACTCGCATCCGACTGTTCGTCGACGGCAAGCAAGTGGCCGATCAAGAAGTGAAGGCCAAAGACGGAGCGTTCGGTGCCGCGCTGAAGCCAGCGCAGGAAGAGTTGGCGATCGGCTCGTTGGTCGATCAGGGAATCGGCAGCGATGGTGTGATCGACGAGTTGCGCATCTCGCGCGGCCTGCGTCCGATCAGCAGCGTGCCGAGCGAGGCTCTCAAGGTGGACGATTCGACGGTCGGGTTGTGGAACTTCGACGCGCTGACCGAAGGGGGCAGCTTCGTCGATCTGTCGGCGAGCAAGCTCAAAGCGTGGCTCCCCGGCAGTGCCGACGGGATGCCGACATCTGCAAAAAAAAAGTAGACGGGTCACTCCGTGACCCGAAACCCAGCGCTCGGCGCGGGTCTCCCGACCCCGCCGCTCGCACGACCGCAGGTCTCCCGAATGGTCGCAACGGTTCGGAGCGTGCGGGAGACCTGCGGTCAGGCCAAACGGCGGGGTCGGGAGACCCGCGCCGAGCGCAGCAGAACAAGATCACTGGCCATTGGGGCGAGGACGCGGTCGGCTTTCGCTGGACCGAACAGGACTCGGTCGACAATCGTTTGCAGCAGATGGACGTCGGCCGGTTTTACTCGGCGACGATCTGGACGCCGAAAGAGATGACGCTCAAAGGGATCGCCGTCCGTATCGGCGAGAAATCGGAAGCGTCGATCTTGTTCGACACAGAACTTCTGCGAGTCGTCTGTGGTTGGAGTGGCGAGTTTCTCGAATTCAATCCGGCACGCTACGGGATCATTGGCCCGCCGAAAGTGGGACAAGACATTGCCTTTCATTCACCAATGCAGCCCGGCTGGTCACGCGAGGGTCAATTCACCGATCCTCGACCAAAACCGTTCGGCCCGCTGCCGCGCGAGTGGGCCAAGTATCGCGGCCTGCACTTGCACGATGACCGAGTCGTCTTCGAGTACACCGTCGAGACGAAACAAGTCGTGGTGCTGGAGTCCCCATGGATTGAGACGATCGACGACGAGAAAGTCTTCTCTCGCGAATTGGAGATCGAAGCGAGCGACACAGAGTTAGAGTTGCTGGTGACCTCGGCGGGAGAACCCGTGAAGCTGATCTGCGAACCGAACGTCGCAACGCTCGAAGAACGTGAAGGTCGTCCGATCACGGCCAAGGTCGCCAAACACGATCAGCCGGTGAGACTGAAGCTGCTGTTTCCATTCTCTGCGAAATCCGCGCAATCTGCGTTTCAAAGGGTGAGCGTTGAAACGCAGATTGCGCGGATGTCGCAGAAGAAGGACACGGAGAAGTCTCCGCTGCAACAACTCATCGAACCGGGCCCGGCCCGCTGGACTCACGAGATCACGACGCGCGGAGTGGTCTCTGACAAGGACGATCCCTTGGTCGTCGATACGCTCACGCTGCCGTTCGACAACCCGTACAAGGCGCTGATGTTTGTCGGCGGGCATGATTTTTGGGGATGGTGTGAGGGGCGAGGGGCGAGGGGCGAGAAAGCGGACGCAGCGATTTGCACGCTACATGGCGACGTGTGGCTCGTCAGCGGCATCGACGACAAGCTGGAGAAACTCACGTGGAAGCGATTCGCGACCGGGCTGTTTCAGCCGCTTGGTTTGAAGATCGTTAACAACCGAATCTACGTCGTCGGTCGCGACCAGATTACTCGATTGCATGATCTCAACGGCGACGGCGAGGCGGACTGGTACGAAAACTTCAACAACGATGGTCAGGTCTCCGCCAACGGCCACGAGTACGTGACGTGTCTCGAAACCGATCGCGATGGCTGGTTCTATTTCCTCAAGGGCAACTGTGACGGCATGACCGATCACGACGGGTCGCTGTTGCGTGTGTCCCCCGACGGCCGAAAACTGGAAGTCTTCGCGACCGGTTTCCGAAATGCGAACGGCCTCGGCATTTGGCGGGATCCAATCGACGAAGACGAATTCGACGTCATCACAGTCGCGCCGCAAGAAGGCGAATGGGTGCCAGGGTCCGCCATCTTCTCCGTCGAGCCGGGAGGGTTTTATGGTTATGTCCCCTCGGCGCATCGCGACGAACCGCCGATGGAATTCATTCCGCCGATCTGCTGGATTCCACGATTGCAGGACAATTCGTCGGGAGGCCAAGTGCAAGTTCCAATCGGTTCGTGGCTCGACTGGAAGCCGCTCTCTGGGATGCCACTGCATTTCTCTTACGGCACCAGTCGCATGTTCCTGCTGCTCCGTGAGGAATACCCGATCCTCGGCGGCACACGCTGGCAGGGAGGAACTGTCCCACTTTCGGCGTCGTTTGAGTCGGGCGTGATGCGCGGACGATTCCGTTCCGAGGATGGCAGCCTGTACGTCAGCGGCCTGCGTGGCTGGGTCAGCAATGCCGCCAAAGATGGTTGCTTGCACCGTGTGCGCACCAATACCGAGCGGCTCGATTTGCCCGTGGGTTTCGAGACGTATCGCAACGGATTGCTGATTCGATTTACCGATTGGCTGGACATTGAAGCCGCCGAAGACATTGACAACTACCATGTGCAGCGCTGGAACTATCGCTGGTCGGCGGCGTATGGCTCACCAGAGTTCAAGGTCTCGAACCCGCGCGAGGAGGGCCGTGACGAAGTCGAAGTGCTCAGCGCGACGCTTGTTCGCAACCTCAACGGAAGCGATGCGGTGTTTCTCGAAATGTCCGACGTGCGGCCGGTAAAGCAACTGTCGATTCAAATGACTTTGCGAAACTTGCTCGATCAGCCGATCGAACGGCGGCTCGATGCCACAATCCAAGCCGTTCGCAATCAGGACTACGAGTTTGAACGCAAGCCATCTCGGCCACGCCCTGGAGCGCTGACCGAGGCGGAGCAGCAGCGGCTGATCTCCGGCATTCAGTGCGAGTTCGTGGGACAGGCTTCCAGCCTGCCAAACCAAGCGAATCGGCAAGCTGGAACCCTACCCCACATCCGGCGTATGGCCGCTTGGCGATTCGAGCCTCACGAACTCAGCGGCACTCGCGAGATCGTCGCCAGCGGATATCTCGTCGCGCCGCGTCGCGGACGGTATCGCGTCTCAGCCGAGTGCGGTTCTGCTACCGAAGTTCACGTTGGAGATCATGTCGTGTGGCGATCGAAAGACGACACGCCAGGCGAGATCGAACTTCCGCGCGGTCACAGCCGGCTGAAGATCGTGCAGCACGTTGTCGCCGGTGAGCCTGTCACGCTGCGGCTGTTGTGGAGCGGCGTCGACTTCGAGACCGAACCGATCCCGCCGACCGCGTTGTTTTGCGAGCCGCTTGCCGATGAGGTCGAATCGAATCGGCTCGGTCGCGAGCTGTTCGCGAGGCATCAGTGCTTCCGCTGCCATCGTGTCACGGACGAGATCCTGCGGTCCAAACAAACAATGCCGGAATTGCGTGCCGAAGCGCCGGACCTGATCGACATCGGTTCGCGGCTGCGCGGCGACTGGATCTCTCAGTGGTTGCTCAACCCGAAACAGATGCGAAGCGACGCGCGGATGCCAAGCCTCTTCCCGGTCAAGCCGACTGACGAGCATCGCCAGCAAGCATCCGACCTCGCGGCGTATCTGAGCCGGAGCGCGCTAGTGTCCGGTTCCGTCAAAGCTCAAGAACCGGACGCTAGCTCGTTCCGGCTGATTGCAGATGCCCGCCTTGGCGCGACCTTGTGGGAGGACCTCGGATGCATCGGTTGCCATCGATTGCAACCGTCGAAGGATGAATCATCTGATCGCCGAACGTCGCTGCACTTTGCCCGCGACAAATTCCTGCCGGGCGAATTGGCTGGCTTCCTGCGTCAGCCACAACGGCACTTTGCGTGGACTCGAATGCCGGACTTCGGATTGACCGAGCAGGAGGCGGCATCACTCGCACTCGCGATCACTCAACCGTCCGATGACGTACCGCTAGGACCGAAGCCGTTGCCGGTCGGCGATGCCGCGCGTGGTCAAAAACTGTTCGCCTCGCTGGGCTGTCGGCAGTGTCATCGCGTTTCGCGTGACGTACCGCTGCCGCAACCGCACTTAGGCAGCCAGTTGAAATTGATCTACCGGCAGTTTGGCTTGCTGAGTTATAGACCGCGAAAGGGTTTGGGAGAAACATCCAGGTCTCAGGGACGAGACGATGAATGCAGAACTGACAGAGGCTGTGATTGCAACGGCT
>SYJG01000108.1 GCA_005798445.1 Planctomyces sp. | reverse complement strand
GCCAGGAGCGCGGCCGCGCGACTGGTGTTCGCCAGCGCGATTGCGGCGCGCGGCGACGCTCCGTACTTCACGAATTTCTTGACCTCGTCCGGTGAGTCCGGCCGCTGCGGATGCGTGGCGGTGACCAGCCGAGCAATGTAATTCGAGACCGCTTCGGGAAGGTGAACTCGATCGGTCAGATCGAACAGCCGCGAGAGTTCCGTCCCGGACATGACCTCAGCGAGAGTCGGTGCCTGTCCCCGTTTCCGCGTGCTAATGATTTGCTGAAGCGTCTCACTGCTGACTCCATGCACGATGATCTTGAACGTGAAGCGATCGACTTGAGCTTCGGGGAGCGGGTACGTCCCTTCCAACTCGATCGGGTTCTGTGTTGCCAGCACGAAGAACGGCTGCGGCAGCGGGTGCGTTTCACCCATCACAGTCACGCGGTGTTCCTGCATCGCTTCGAGCAGAGCGGACTGAGTCTTCGGAGTCGCGCGGTTGATTTCGTCCGCCAGCACCAAGTTGGCGAAGATCGGACCGAGATGAAACACCAGCTTGCGGCTCCCATTCCGATCTTCAAGGATCGGCGAACCGACAATGTCGCTGGGCAACAAGTCCGGAGTAAATTGCACGCGCCGCGAGGTCAGCCCCAACAACGCCGACAACGATTTGACCAATTCGGTCTTTCCCAGTCCCGGCAATCCTTCCAGCAGCATGTGCCCGCGAGACAACAAGCAGATGACGACCTGCTCGATCAACTCCGATTGTCCCAAGATCGCGGAATTGAGCCCGTCGATCAGCCGTTGCAGCAGTTGCTGAGCTTCCGCCACTTCGGACGGCGTCAGAAGCGGGTCTTTGGCAGGTGCGTCCATTGGCAAGATGTGGCTTTCTAGATGTCGAACTTGTGGTGCCGATTAGCTCCGTGTTATTGCCAATCAAATTTCGGAAATGGTTTCAGGAAAGGTTTGTACCGGAGGACGACAGAGGCGTGTCACGCAGTTTGGTCCACAATTCTTCAATCAAATTTTGCTGCCGACAAATCTTCAGGTACATAACCATCAAACCGCACACGAGCATCCAGGTTGCGTACTCCGCAAAGCCAGATCGAGATTCCGGAGGAATCATGCCCATCGGCCCGCATGTGATTCCCACAGGGACCAGAGCTCCTAGTAGATCCAAAATCGAGTTCTTCTTCATGATTGGTCCCCAAGCTTGGACGACTACTTCTTCTCGGAGAAATAACTCTTCACGGCGTTGCGATGTCGCGGGCGGACGTTGCGATTCCAGGCTTCGTTGCCGGAGACCGCTTCGTTCGGCCGAGCCGCGTTTCGCGGAGCGGATTCCGCCGGCTTGACCTCCGGCGAAGCTGCTGTGACCGACAAAATTTCGTCGCGCGGCTTGTCGAGGTATCCCGGCGGCAAGATCGTCTCTTTGAACTTCGTTCCCTGGGAACTCGACATGTCTCCGAATTCGAGATCCGCGTGGCCCGGGCCCTCATTCACTCCACCCTTGCCAGGACGATTGTGCATTTTCGCATCTCGACCGAGATGCTTGCCGGTGCTCAGTCAGGTGCCGCCGGGCTTCTTGCATTCTTCACAGTCGGGGTTGTTGCACTTCTCGCATTTGGCTCGCAGGTCGGCGAGCTTCAGCGATTCCTTGTTGAGGAATTTTTGAAGCTCCTCCGCCAGTGCTTCACGCTCGGCCGCGTCCTGCGGCAGTTTGAACTGACCCGACTTGGCCATCTCGCCAAGCTTGGCTTGCATCGCCGGCGACAGCTTGCCGAGCGATCCACTTTTCGCCAACTCCTGCATCGCCTTCGCGACTTCCTTTTCGAGTTGCTGCAACTGCTCGTCCGATAGCTTGGTCTCGCCAGACTGTCCGAGCTGATTGAGAGCCTCGCTCAGCGCGGCCAGCGAGTCGGCTGCTTGTGACATCAGATTCGATTGGTGTTCGAGCTTGGCCTTCAACCGCTCTTGCAGCGCGTCGACCGTCTCCCACTTCTCGTGAGTCAACGGCCGCTCTTTGGTTTCGTTGGCCAGCTTCTGCATCTCTTCTTTGAGCTGCTCGCTCTCCTTCTCTTCGGGCTTGATGACCTCTGCCTCTTCGAGTTGCTGCATGAACTCTTCGAGCTTCTGCATCGTCTGCTGAGCGACTGCCCCTTCGACCACCGGCTCGTGAATGTCTCGTAAGGGCACAAAGCAGGTCGCGACCGCAAACACGATCGGCAGGATCAACACGCGAGCAAACCGCACCGGACGCAACGTCGGCAACGCCCGCCGCCACAACGATTCGAGCTGCGGCAATCGAGCCTTCCACGCCGCACCGGGGAGTTCGCTCAGCGTCATCAGCAATCCGCCGGCCGCCAGTTTTTGATCGAGCATCGCAACCGCATCCTGACGGCTCAAACGCCGTCGTCGCGACAACCACCACGCCACGCCGGTCACCGGAACGCTCGCAGCCACCAGCCACAAGACATGCGGCCAGAGATTCGGCCAGCGCAGTTTCACCGCCAGAACCGCGACACCGAACACAAAGCAGAATCCCGCCAGCCACTCGGCCGCGTCGCGCAGGAATTCGCCGACGCTGATCCGTCGCACATAGCGTTGCACCCAACGATCAAATTCCGGCATGACCGCCTCCGATCGAGATTTGACGGCGAGATTCTATCCAGCCGCATCGTCCGTGCGAGTGATTTTCCAAGGGATCGTTATGCTATCGTGAACGTAGCCGTCTCGCTCCCGCGAGGCGGAGCCCTTTCCAATGACTCTCGAAAACACCTCTTAAGTCCAAACATCCTGGATGCCAAATAGACATAGCTCTGCCTCGCGGGAGCGAGGCAGCTACGTTTTCTGGAATCGTTTCTGTTCTCATCGGATGTGAAACGCATCCACCACGAACAAAGGACTCCCGATGCGTGAGCGCACCGGCAAGAAAAAAACTCGGCTGGAAACGTGGCTGAAATCAGCAACGACTCCGGTGTTTTTGGTCTCGGCCTCTCGCCGCGTGCTGTTCTTCAACGCCGGTTGCGAGCAACTGACCGGCTGGACGGCGGATGAAATCGTCGGCGAAATGGTCGAGTTCGCGTCGGATGCCGACCCGCGATCAGTCCGCGAATTGGCGACCGCCTTGTGCCCTCCTCCCGATTCCTTGGCCGGAAAAGAACTCGACGTACCTGTCTACGTCCCCAATAAATCTGGCCCCCCGTTGGGGAAGCTCATCCGGTTTATCCCGGTGCATGAAGCGACTGACCGAGTCACCAGCGTCCTGGGAATCATTTCGCCGCTGCCAACGCCTGCGACGTCGCAACCGATGTCACTCGCGCTGCGTTATCACGCAGAACTGTCGACGTTGCGTTGGTCACTTCGGCAGCGGTACGGATTGAAAACTGTCGTTGCTCGCAGTCCGGCCATGCGACGAGTTCTTGACCAAGTCAATGTTGCGCGTGGCACGACAGTTCCAGTCCATTTCATGGGGCCGCGCGGTGTCGGCAAAGAGCATCTCGCGCGAGCAATTCACCAGGAAGACGAATCAAAAGCCGGCGCGTTCGTATCGCTTGACTGCCGCGAGTCCCCTTTCTCGCTGTTGCAAACTTTGAAACGACTGCTGCACCCTGAGGCCGAAGATGTCCCCGTCGGAGCATTGCTGCCCCGCACATTGTTCCTGACCGATGTGGACGCTTTGCCCCGCGATCTGCAGGAACGACTGCTGACGGAGTACGGCACCGAAGGTTTCAGCAGGACACGGCGAATCCCATTACCCCGTTTGATGTCGTCGAGCACAGAACGACTGCACGACGCCGTCGACGACGAGCGACTGCTCCCTGAGTTCTTCTTCCTGCTCACGACGTTGACCATCGAAGTTCCCGCACTGCGAGAACGGCACGACGATTTGATTCCGTTGGCTCAAGCCTTCCTCGAATCACAGAACCGCAACGCCGACCGACAAATCGGAGGCTTTGCCGACCTCGTCTGGCCACAACTGCGAGAGTACGCCTGGCCTGGCAACCTCGATGAGTTGGCGCTCGTCATTCAAGAATCTCGTGCGAACTGCTCCGCGCCGGTCATCGGCCTGTCGGACCTACCGCTGCGATTTCGCGCCGGCCTGGAAGCACAATCGGTCGGCCCACCGCAACGCTCGCTCGACGAACCCCCAATCCCACCTTTGGAAGAACATCTCGCCGCCATCGAACGGGATCTCATCCGCCGTGCGCTCCTCAAGGCCAAGCAAAATAAAACACTGGCCGCAAAGCTGTTGGGCATTCCTCGACCGGTGCTTTATCGCCGCATGGAGTCGCTGGAAATCGGCGACGAGTAGATCAGGCTTTCGAGCCTGACGCCAACGCTTCACTCCGCGTCGCACCCACATCGAGTCAGCCTGAAAAGGCTGACCTACTTGAGCAATCGCACAAGCGGCCCGATCAATCGCTCAAACGCACGAGCGCGATGACTGAGGTGGTGCTTCACCGTCGAACTGAGTTCACCGAACGTCAGGTGGTATTCCGGAATCAAAAAGTACGGGTCGTAGCCAAACCCGTTGGCACCGCGCGGCTCGCGAATGATCCGTCCCCGACAAGTCGCCTCGACCGTCAGCCGAATCGTGCCGGACGGATCGGAGATCGCTGCATGGCAGAGATACTGCGCACCGCGCCGCTCATCTGGGACATTGGCCAACTCAGCCATGAGTTTGGCGTTGTTCTTTTCGTCCGTCGCTCCCTCACCACTGAAGCGAGCTGAATAGACCCCAGGTGCACCGTTGAGCGCATCGACCATCAACCCGCTGTCCTCACCGAGCACCCAACAATTCAGATGCCGCGCCGTCTGCGTCGCCTTTTTCGCCGCATTGGCTGCAAAGGTCTCGCCGTCCTCGACGACCTCCGGCACATCGGGAAAGTCGGTGACACTCAGCACTTCGACGTGATGAGGAGCGAGCAACTCTTCAATCTCGCACCGCTTCTTCGCATTGCGGCTGGCGACTACCAAACTCGGCTTCGTCATGGCTCACACCAACTCCGCTGCCACCAGGTCGTCGTAGGTTTCGCGGCGGCGGATGACTTGGACTTGGTCACCGTCGATCATCAGTTCGATGGCTCGTGGGCGGGAGTTGTAGTTGCTGCTCATCGCCGTGCCGTAGGCACCGGCGCTGAACGTACAGAGCAACTCGCCGCGATGGACTGGCGGGAGATAGCGGTCCTTGGCGAAGTAGTCACCTGATTCGCAGATCGGACCGACGACGTCGGACTTTTCACAGCCGGCGATTTCACCTTCGACGTTGTCCGGCATCGCCACTCGCGGCTGCACCGGCCAAATGCGGTGGAACGAGTCGTACATCGCGGGGCGGACGAGATCGTTCATGGCACCATCTTGAATCACAAAGAGCTTGCCTCCCTCGCGCTTCGTGTAGATCACTTTGCTGACCAAGATGCCGGAGTTGCCGACGATGAAGCGGCCCGGTTCGAGGGCCAGTCGGCAGCCGGCTTCTTTGACACCTGGAACGATGACGTCGGCATAAGCCTTCGCGGGCGGTCCTTCGTTTTGGCGATAGCTGATGCCGAAGCCGCCGCCGAGGTTCATCCAGTTGATGTCGTGACCGGCGGCTCGGTAGCTGCGGACGACGTCGATCCCTTTCTTGACCGCCTCGGCATACGGCTCGGTCGTGAGGATCGGCGAGCCGATGTGCATGTGGATGCCCTTCATCGCCAGGCCGGGAGTTCGCAGCGTCTTGGCGGCGAGCGCGTCGGCGCGTTCGATGTCCATGCCGAACTTGTTTCCCTTCTTGCCGGTCGTCGTTTTGGCGTGCGTCTTCCCGTCGATGTCCGGGTTCAGCCGCAGCGCGACTGGAGCGACGACTCCCATCTTCTGCGCGATCGCCGCGATCGCATCCAACTCGGCTTCGCTTTCGACATCGAACATCAGGATGCGTTCTTCGAGCGCCTGCCGAATCTCGTCATCGGTCTTGCCGACACCCGCGAAGACGACTTTCGTGGTGTCGGCACCCGCCTTCTTGACACGATACAGCTCGCCGCCGGAGACAACGTCAAAGCTGCTGCCGGCGTCGTTCATCAGCTTGAGGATGCTGAGATTCGAGTTTGCCTTGACCGAGTAACAAATCACCGGGTCCACGGCTGCGAACGCCGTCTGAATCTCCTTCAGCCGTCCGAGCAACGCCGCCTTGGAATAAATCCAACACGGCGTCCCGAACTCCTCGGCCAACTCGGCCACCCGCTGCTGCTCGCAAAACAATTCACCCTTGTCGTAATGGAAGTGGTTCATGGTGTGTCTCGGTCAATGTCCTTTGTCGTCGCGCGACGAAATCAAGATTCGGTTTATTGGCTCTCCGTGCCCTCTGTGCCTCTGTGGTGAAGTCTTTTTACCACAGAGACACAGAGGACACCGAGGAATACAAAGCTGACGGCTACTTGTGCTTGGCAAGCAGTTCTGCAATTTGCACTGCGTTGGTGGCGGCACCTTTTCGCAGGTTGTCGTTGACGCACCAGAAGGTGAGGCCGTTGGGGTGCGAGAGGTCTCGGCGGATGCGGCCGATGAAGACTTCGTCGCGGCCGGAGCAATTCATCGGCATCGGGTATTGGCCGTTCGCCAGGTCGTCGAGCACCACGATGCCGGGGAACGACTCGAACAGCTTGCGAGCTTCCTCCGGCGAGACTGGACGTTCGGTTTCCACCCAGATGGTCTCGCTGTGGCAGTTGGGGACGGGGATGCGGATGCACGTCGCGGAAATCTGGATCGACTGGTCGCCGAGAATTTTGCGAGTCTCGTACACCATCTTCATCTCTTCGCTGGTGTAGCCCTCTTCCTTCGGGCCGCCGATCTGCGGGATGGCGTTGAACGCGATCGCGTGCTTGAACGCCGAGTACGCATACTCGCCGCTGCTGAGGCTGGCCTTGGTCCCCTCGAACAGATCGACCGAGCCTTGCAAGCCGGCTCCGCTGACCGCTTGGTACGTGCTGACGATACACCGCGTCACGCGCGCCGCATCGTGCAGCGGCTTGAGCGCGATGACCATTTGTGTGGTCGAGCAATTCGGACTGGAGATGATCCCGCGTCCGGCGGCCAATTGTTTCAGCGCGTCTTGCGGATTGATCTCCGGAATGACGAGCGGCACCTCCGGCTTCATGCGGAAGTAGCCAGACTCGTCGATGACGAGACAGCCCGCCTCGACCGCCGCCGGGAAGAAGTCGCGAGCCGTCTCGTCCGGCGTGCTGCCGATGACCAGATCGTGTCCCTTGAACGATTCCTTCGTCAGCTCTTGAACGATGTATTCTTTGCCTTGAAACGTCAGCTTCGTCCCGGCGCTCCGCTTTGACGAGAGGAAAGTAAAGCTGCCGGCCTTGTAACCGCGTTCCTCCAGCAACTGACACATGATCCGACCAACGGCCCCGGTGGCCCCGACAATCGCAACAGACTCAAACACGATCAACTCCTGAGCCGATTTTCGCTGCGGCTCGAACAGCATGGTGCAGGAGAAAAGTGAAACTCGAAAAGCCGTCTCCCGGCGGTCGATTCGAGTGGACGGACACGACAGAATACGGATCGGAATGGGGAAAAAACAGGGGCCGATGAACCCGCAGCTTGCGGTGCCGTTGTCACAAAGTGGCTGAAAAATCAGACGAATCGGGCAGTCCACCAGAGCCAATTGAGCCGATTCATTCTTTGCTCAAGTCCGGCATTCGAGCGGCAGACAAAAACGGCCGCTGGAGTTTTTCCAGCGGCCGTTTTCAAGTCAATCACCCGTTGACGGTACGGTCGGCGGTTAGAGATTCGGCTTCTTGCGTTGCTCGACCATTTTCTTTTTCGCTTCGGCTTTCTTCTTCTCGTTCTCGTCGGCGAAGACTGGGCCCCGTTTGGCTTGAGCGACCGCGCGTTCGATCGCGGCGTAATCTTTGTGGAATGGCTTCCAGGACCAGCCCATTGGCTTGCTGAGTTCTCGTTCGGCCAGCTTCGCCCACGGCGTGCCTTGGTGTTGATTGACCACTCGTTCGAGCGACTCTTGAGCTTTCGCAGCCATCTTCTTGACCTGCACGCCGGTCGAGATTTCGTCGGAGGCGATCAATTCCCAGGTGTTGTCGTCCTTCTTGTCGAAGGTCTTGGGGTTGGCCTTCATCTGGGCAAGCATCATGTTGTAGCCGAATGAACGGACTCGCATGGCGAGTGCTCGGCCGTAGGCGGTGTCGTACGCGGCTTGCCAGCGTGGCTCTTTGATTTTGGCGCGATCCTTCTCGCCTTGTTCGAGCAGCGTGACGATCTCGTTGAGCTTGTAGTCCAGCACGGCGAGCGGCTTTTGAGCATCGTTCAACTCCGTCCGCAAAGCGGCGTCGGTGTCGGCGCGGAAGATCACTTCTGGAGTTGGTGTTCGCTCTCCCAACGTCTTGCGAGCGGCATCGACGAGCACAGTCTTAGCTCGGTTGGCGGTCAAATCCTTCGTGTAGAACTTGATGGGGCGATAGTCGGGCAAGTAGTTTCGCATCACGGCGGGATCGAACCGCACGCCTCGGCCGGTGTCTTCGGCGATGAGGTACACGCCTTGCGTTTCGGCACAGAGTCGCGTCAGAGCATACGGGCCGAGGCCGGCCGTCATGCGGACCAGATCGCCACCAGCGACGCCCCAGAACG
Organism: Planctomyces sp.; assembly: GCA_005798445.1. Classification (GTDB taxonomy): domain Bacteria; phylum Planctomycetota; class Planctomycetia; order Planctomycetales; family Planctomycetaceae; genus SXKJ01. Next base: position 13,260 of record SYJG01000108.1, on the reverse strand, counting down.
GCAGATTGACGTGTTCGGGAGCCACCGTCTCCGGGCCTTGATCGACGGGCAGTTCGTCGGTGCCGCCGTCTTCGTAGGTCCATTGAACGTAGCCCTTCTCTTGGCCGAACGGGGCGGCGTTGCCGACGCAGAAGACTTTGAATCCGGCGGCTGCCGTTGCCTGGATGCACTGATCCAGCTTGTCGAAATCATCGCCTCGTTCATCGGTGACGATGACCATGATGCAGTTGCGATGCTCGCGGCTGCGGTAGTCGCGGTACTTCTTCACGGCTGCTTCGACGGCGGTGAAAACATTCTCTTTGCCGGACTCGTCATCCGGGATGTTCTCCTTGACTAGCTTCACGAGTTGATCGACGTCGTCGGTCGCATCCTTCGAGATGAAATGAAAATCCTTGCCGAAGCTGACGATGGCCGATTTAAGAATTCCATTTTTGGTTTCGACGTCCAGCAGGCCAAGTTGCTTGTAGATGTTCTCGAATCGCTCGGCGACCGTGTCGCGGCGTTTCTTCATCGAGGTCGATTCGTCCATCAGCCAAACGACGAGCGTCTTCTTTTCCTTCAGCGAAGCCATGATCTCGAACGTTAGCCGGTCGATCGTTCCGGCCGTACCGCCGCTTCCGCCACCAGTGCCCTGGCCACCGAAATCGCCAGAGAGGTTGTCGGTTCCGCCGCGCACCTCGACTGTTTTGCTGAGCGTGTCTGCGGCGATGTCGCCGATCGTGGCCGTCGGCGTGAGGTTGACCTTCACCAGTTCTTCTTGCAGACGCTTCGACGTCTCGACTTGCGGCGAGGCACTGGATGCTCCGGCCGCCGCCAGAGACGGGCTGAGAGTGTCTCCCGTGCCGCCGTTGCCGATCTGGTCGGTCGCGGCCACATCGAATTTGAATTCCGGTTCTTGGATTTCTTCGACTTCGCTGACGACCAACTCGGCCAGCGATTCCCGAACGATCGGCAACGTCCAGCAAGCGAAGAACACGAAGATCAACGAATGCAGGCCAAGGCTGACTCCCCAGGCGGGGATTTCCTTGAACTTCTGCCAGCGGCCTGGCTCATTCTCAGGCTCTTGCGGCAAACTGGGTTGCGACATGGCAAAACTCCTTCGATTCAAATCCGAGAACGTGGCAAAACCACGGCTAAAACCGGCTTTCAAAGGTAAACATTCGACACAACCGGGGCAACGGCCAAAAAACTTTGCAAATCGGGAGTTGCGGCCGTTCGCGAGGGCCGATTGTGACGTCGCCGGGGGTGGTTTCGAGCCTCACGAATCGCTATCCATCGTTCTGCCTGCCGCAACTGTGATTGGCAGAACGATGGCTGGCCGAATGATCAAAACCACTGAGGAGACTCGCATGTTGCTGCTTCGACAATGTTCCCGTCGGTCGGTGTTTTGGATGGCGCTGATCGCAACAACGGCCCTCGTCGTGCCGGGCCAATCTGAGGATTCAAGTCCAAAGGGCAAGAAGACTTTTCAAGACGTGATTGTCGCTCGGCAAAAGGATTTGCTGCGAGATGCCGCGAACTACGCCGAACAGAATCCCGAAGCCACCGACTTGGATGAGGCGTTCGTGTGGAGTTTCGAGACGGCTCGACGGTTCGGACTGGAAGCCGACGCGATCTCGCTGGCGGAACGCTGCTTGAAAAGCCGAACGGCTTCGGCGGCGGCGAAGTCTGGCGCAAAGACCGTGTTGTGCGTCGGCTTGGCTAAGTCGGGAAAGCTGAAGGATGCCGTCACGGCGTATCAGGACTCGTTGCAGTTCGCTCGGTTCGGGGCGGCTGGCGAGCCGTTGGACCTCGCGGTGGAACTCGTCGCACAGGCTGGATTGGCGGGGGAACACGCGACGGCCAAGGAAATCTATCGAACCTTGTCGAGCCGCTTCGGCCTGAACCCGCAGGTCGGTGAGTTTTGCGAGAATCGACTGCGGAAGCTGGATTTGGTCGGCGTAGAGGCTCCGGAACTGCGTCTGACGGATTTGAAAGGAGACCCCGCCAACATCGCGGACTCAAAAGGAAAAGTGCTCCTGATCGACTTCTGGGCCACAAATTGTCCGCCGTGTCTGGCAGAGTTTCCGAAGTTGAAGCAGTTGTATGCCGACAAACACGAAGAGGGATTTGAAGTCCTCGGCATCAGCTTGGACGAATCGCCGGACACCGTCGAGGCGTTCCAAGCTCAGGCCAAGCTGCCGTGGCGGATGGTGTGCAACGACGAACAAGTCCGACAAGCCAGAGAGAAATACAAAGTCCGCACGATCCCGTCCCTCTTTTTGGTGGGACGAGATGGTCGGATTTCACAAGTCGATCTGAAAGGGAACGATCTCCGGCGAGCCGTCGAACGCTGTCTCGCCGAAAAGTAAGTCGGGCTTTCCTGCCCGACTCGAGAGCGTGTCGCCGATCGTGTCGGCCTGGAAAGGCCGACCTACTGGAGGGCAATCATGCCACCCGTCGAACATGTGATCCGAGCATCTGACGGCGTCGAGTTGATCTCGCGACGCTTCGAGCCGCTCGATCCGTGTGCCGATGGCCGCTCGTTGGTGATCGTTCACGGAGCCAGCGAGCACGGCCGACGCTACGACCATGTCGCTCGGTTGTTTGCGGATCGCGGCTGGACAGTCGTCGTCGGCGACAATCGCGGTCATGGCCGATCCGGTGGCAATCCGATGCACGTCCGCAAGTTCGAGGATTACCTCCGCGACCTCGACGCGGTGTGGAAATATCACAAGCTGGACCCGGCTCGCACGGCGTTGCTGGGGCACAGCTTCGGCAGCCTAATTTCAGCTCGCTTCGCGGAAACTCGACCGGAGAAACTCTCGGCACTCGTGCTGATGGCTCCGCTGCTGCGGCTGAAAGTACATGTCAATCCGCTCGTCGTGGCCTGGGGAAAACTGGTCTCGCTCCTCGTGCCGTCCGTCCGCTTCGAGAGCCGGATCGATCCCAATGACACGACGCGTGACGAAGTGGCACTCATGGCGCGGCAAGCGGACCCGCTGATTCATCGCAGCGTCACTTGCGGCTGGTTCTTCCAAATGAAAGCCGCGTTGAAAGCGGTTTGGGACGACGTGGGAAAGCTGCACCTGCCGGTGCTGGTGGCTCAGGGAGGATCGGATCGCATCGTTGATCCGCACGTCGCTGGACCGTGGCTGGACAAAGTGCCGAGCACCGACAAGGAACTGAAATGGTTCCCCGAACACTACCACGAGTTGCACAACGAACCGGATTGGCTCGACGTGATGAACAGCGTGGCCGAGTGGCTGGAAGAGCGGGTCAAGTGCGGGCCGGACGTCGCAGCTCGAACAGTTGGTAGTGAAACCCCGGTGTCATGATCTCGCGCCCTTCGGTGTCACGCATCGTCACGGCGTAGCCACGCTCGCGCGCGAGATACCAAAACTGATGGGCGACATTCCGTCCGCCATCGGCCAGCCAGCAGATGCCGCCCGGCTCCAGCATGACCTCCAGCAGTTCGAGAATCGGCTGGAGATTCCGCTGCTCGTAGAGCAAGTCGCAGCCAAGGATCACCGGATACGTTTCCTTCGGCGGCGTGCGCCAGTCGAGTTCGTTCGCCTCGACATCGTCAAACCCATTCAACCGCGCGTTGTGCTGAGCAACCAGGACCGACTTCGCGTCGTAATCGGTCATCGTCACCCGACAGCCTTTCTCGCGAGCCGCGACTCCGACGAGTCCAACTCCGCAGCCGAGCTCCAGCACGCGCGTCCCCTCCACCCAATCGGCCTTCATCACCGCCTTCGACATGTGAATCGCCGCCGGCCAGAGATACGCCCAGTACGGCATGTAGTCGTCACGATCGTTCGCGGCCAAGACCTCCGGATCTTCCAGCAACGCATCCGGCCGATCTGGAATCGTGAGCTTCAACTTGCGATCACCGAAGGTGTACTCGCGCACGGTCCAGCCGCACGGCAGCGGCGGCAGGTGTGATGTGTCGCACGCAAGCGACGTCGCGGCTTCATTCGCGGGATTGATTTCGCGGCGGGTGTCAGCGGTGGACAAGGTCATGTTGGTGCCAAGGGGTCATGCCGTCACCCCACCGGGCTTACCCCGGTGGCTCGCGGGATTCTGCACTACTCAGTCGGGGCAACGTCTCAGTCCAGTAGTGCAAAATCCCGCGAGCCACCGGCACAAGGCCGGTGGGGCAGGTCAGTAATTGGTTTTCAAACTCTCCATCACGACGTATCCGGCCAGCTTCAGGCCGAGCCGGTCGTAGGTTGCTTGGGCCGTCGTGTTGTGTTCCTCGACGTACAGCCGCAGGCCAACGACGTTCGGTGATGCGACGGCTTCGGCTTGAAGGTGTTGGATCAGCGAGCGGAAGACTCCTTGGCGGCGGAAGTCCGGGAGGACGTAGACGCTTTGCAGCCACCAGATCTCGCCGTTGCGCCAGTCGCTCCATTCCCAGGTGTGCATCATCTGGCCGACGATCTGATCGCCGATGCTCGCCAGGAAATAACGGCCGTGTAGCGGGTTGGCCAGGATCGCTCGCACACCAAGTTGCACGGTCGGACGGTCGAGTTGCTTGCCCTCGGACTCCTCGGCGAGGCGGCAGTTGAACTCGACGACGATCTGCTCGTCGGAAGAGGTGGCGGGGCGAATGGCAATCGTCGGCATGAATGTGCTCGTCTGTTTCCGAGAGACACCGCGTCGTGTCGCGGCGGGGCAACACTGTCGAGCCGCTTCCCCAGAAAATCAACGGAGATGCGAGAATTCCGCAGTGGCGACCAGTTTCGACTCGGCATCACGCGTCAGGATTTTGTTGCCTTCGCGAAACTGTGACCTATGTTCGCTGTGTTCTCTCGGCATCATGCCGACGTGAATTGGATTCCGCCCGCTTCCCCAAGCGGCTGGAAGACATCGTCAGGGTGGCGAGGTTGCCTCCCCAACGACGGTCGTGTGGATGGAGATAACGGCCGAACGCATCTCCCCTTGTGCGGTCGCGTGAGCTTGCTCAATGCGGCTTGTCACGTCTTGGAATTGGCGACTGTCCCCACAGTCGCCGCTCCAAAGAGTTTCCCACAGACCGTTCCACAGACTGTCGCCCGCTTCGTGTTGGGCTTTCTACCTGCCCCTGTTTTCCGCCGTATCCAAACGGCTGGAAACATGGTCGGGCTGAAAGCCCAACCTACGAGAATCGCGACGCAACCTCACAGAGATTTCACACCCATGAAGACGAACCAAGGTTCCCTGTTGGTGGTCGATGACGACAAGCACATTCTCGAAGCGATGGCGGACTATCTCCGCAGTCTGGGTCATCGGACCGAGACCGCGTCCAACTGCAAAGACGCGATGGACCGCATGGGCGAGTTCCCCTTCGAGGTCGTCCTCTGCGACGTGAACCTCGGCGATCGCGACGGTTTCGAGTTGCTCCAATGGTCGAACGAACATTGCCCAGATACTTCGGTGATCCTCATCACCGGTTATGGCACGATCGAATCGGCCGTCGAAGCGATCCGCATGGGGGCCTTCGATTACCTCACGAAGCCGGTGATCGACGACGAACTCAACTTCTCCGTTCAACGAGCACTCGGCCAACGCAAACTGGTCGAGGAGAACAAGACGCTCAAGGCTCAGCTCAACCAAAAGTTCGGCATGGGGAGCTTGATCGGCCGCGACTACAAGATGCTCAAGATGTACGACCTGATCGAGAGCGTCGCCGACACGCGGACGACGGTTCTCGTCCTGGGCGAGAGCGGCACCGGCAAGACGATGACCGCTCGTGCGATTCATCAACTCAGTGCACGAGCCAACAAGCCGTTCGTCGAAGTCGCTTGCGGGGCGTTGCCCGACACGTTGCTCGAAAGCGAACTGTTCGGCCACGTCGCCGGAGCGTTCACCGGAGCCAACCACGACAAGGTCGGCAAATTCCTGCAAGCGGATGGCGGTACGATCTTCCTCGACGAAATCGCCACCGCATCCGCTTCGCTGCAAGTCAAACTGCTGCGAGTCCTGCAAGACCGCGAGTTCGAACCCGTCGGCGGCAACAAGACTCACAAAGTCGATGTTCGCGTGATCCTGGCGACGAACGAAGATCTCTCGGCACGAGTCGCCGCCGGTACCTTCCGCCAAGACTTGTTCTATCGCATCAACGTCATCTCGCTGACGCAGCCACCGCTCCGCGAACGCATCGCCGACATCCCGCTGCTCGCCGAGCACTACCTGCATCAGTTCTGCGAAGCGAACGGCAAGTCGATTCGCGGCTTCGACGATTCCGCCGTGCAGTTGCTCCAGCGGTATCGTTGGCCGGGCAACGTCCGCGAATTGCTGAACGTCGTCGAACGGGCCGTCGTGCTCAGCAAGAACGACACGATTTCCGGTCAAGACCTGCCCGAAACTCTGCGAGCCAACGAGCCGACCTTCTCGGTCCCGGCTGGCCGCTTGGGGAACAACCTCAAGTCGTCGCTGGTCGCCCCGGAGAAGCAACTCATCCTCGAAGCGTTGGAGTCCAACGGCTGGAACCGCCAAGGGACCGCCGACATGCTCGGCATCAACCGCACGACGCTCTACAAGAAGATGAAGAAGTACGACATCGAGTTCGAAACGCAGATGAGCTTCTAATTTTGGAGTGCGGTGACCTGAGTCACCGCTTTTCAAAACGGCCTCAATCCTCGAAATCGAATCCGGTCGCAAAGCGTTTTGGAAAGCGACGACTTGGGTCGTCGCACTCCAAAGTTTAGCGCTGGGTGAGCTTTCGCGTCTCTTCGCTCTTCACTTGCACCGCTTCGTCCAGCTTTTCAAGCAACTGCCCCTTCGTGATCGAATCGCGCAGCACGATCGGGTGCAGCGGGTCGTTGCCGGGGAAAATGATTGCCAGCGGGATGCTCGCGCTCTCGAACTCTTCAAGCCATTCTTTGATCTCCGGCGAGAAGCCAGTGTAGTCCGCCTTCACCGCGACGATGTTGTGTTGCTGGATTCGCTCCAGAGTCTCTTTGCGGTTGAAGGCGATCAGTTCGTTGACCTTGCACGCCGCGCACCAGTTGGCGGTGAAGTCCAGCAGCACCGTGCGATGCTGACGCAACTCGTTCTTGACCAACTTGCCGGAGAACGGTTTCCACGGCAACTCGTACGCGCCTGGCTTGTCGTCTGCGAGACCGATCGCCAGCCAGAGTCCGACGCATGAGACGAGCGTTGCGAATCCGCGCACCGTCCAACGGCGGCCAGCGGGGGAATTGATCGAGTACAGCTTGCCGATCATCCACAGCGAGAAACCAATTGACAGCAGCAGGATCAACAACGGCAACTGCCAGTGCCCCTTCATGCTGCTCATCAGGAAAATGATCGTCCCCATCAGGATGAAGCCGCAGACTTCTTTGAACGTCACCATCCAGTTGCCGGGCTTCGGCAGGTACTTCACCCACGCCGGGAAGAAGCCCAGCAGGATGTACGGTGCCCCCATCCCCAGCCCCATCACGGACCAGACCAAGAAAATGATGTGAGCCTCCTGCTGCACCGACCAACCGAGCGTCACGCCAAGGAACGGCCCGCTGCACGGAGTCGCCAGCAGGGTTGCGAAGATGCCGGTCAAGAATGCACCGAGCGGACCTTCTTGATGCTGCTGGCTCGCCGCAGAGCCGACCATGCCGGGAATCGGAATCTCGAAGACGCCGAGTAGGCTGAGGCCCATCGCGAAGACGATGCAGGACATCACGACTTGGAACTCCGTCTCTTGGAAGAAGCTCCCCCAGCCGAATTGCTTGATCGCTCCGTACTTGGCCGCGACCGCAAAGCCTGCCAGCACGACGAAAACGGCGAGCACTCCCAACGAGTACGTCAGGTTCAACAACAGAATCCGACCGCGGTTTTGCCCCGACTGCTGCACGAAGCTGAGCACTTTGATCGCAATCACCGGCAACACACACGGCATCACGTTGAGAATCAAGCCACCGAGAAACGCATAAACCAAGTACAGCGACAAGCTGCCGGTTTGCTTGCGCGGTTGAAACGCTTGGCCGTCGAGATTCGGAGCACTGTCGTCCCCCGCAGGATCGGGAGGATCAATGGTGATGGTCTCTATTTTTCCCTTGTCGATCGTAGGCGGAGTCACGGCGATTTTGACGATGTGCCCCAAATCGAACGCGACCGTTCTCGCGCGACATTGGTTCTCGCGACAGATTTGATAGCGAATCTTCCCGGAGATTCCGTAGCCGGTGTGTTCGACCGTCATCGGCATCGTCCATGTGATCTGCTTGTGATGCACACGCTGCTCTTTGCCCAAGCTGGATCGAATGACCTCTGGTGCGAGGCTGGGTGCGAACGCTTTTTCGGAAGCCTTCAGACCATTCGGCGTCGTGAGTTCGATCTGCGTCGGCAGCCCGGCATTTTCCGGGTTCTGATCGAGAGCGAACGTGTGCCAGTCCGGTTGCAATTCCATCTCGACCGACAACAGAACTGAGTCCCCCGGTTGAGCATTCTCCGGCGTCAATCGAAACCGCAGCTTGATCGGGTCGATGATCTTGCCGGCTTGCGGCACGAGCACCATTTCAAACGGCGTCGTCACGACCGGGTCAGCGGCTGAGCTGTCTGGATCGGACGGCTTCTCAGGAGCCGGCGGTGAGAATCGACTCTTGAACTCGGCAACCTTGGCAGCGTCGGTTGCGATGACTTCGGCGGGAACATCCGCCGTCACGAAAAACGATTCGTCGTGAAAGTTGCAATTCGAGGCGTCGCAAATCTGGTAGCGGACTTGGCTGAGAATGCGAACGTCGCTCCGTTTGGCATCGGGCTTCAAACGAAATCGCCGAGTCCACGTCACCGCATCTTTGAACTTCTCGACCGTCTCGCCGAGCGCCGCTTGGAACTCGGTGTGTGGTTCGTGATCCGAGGAGAACTTGTCTTCGGCCGGTTCGAGTCCCTCGGTCTGAGTCAGCTTAATCTTCGTTCCTCCGGAGAAGCCCGCAGCGGTCGAGTAAGTGTGACTTCCAGGAGGAAGCGTCAGGCTGATCGACAGTACGAAAAGCTCTCCAGCCTCCTGCGTCGGTTGGTCCTTGTCCGCCGTCAGCAAAACTTTCAGCAGCGCCGGCTTGGCCAGCTTACCGACTCGCTTCGTCGATGCGGACTTGCCAGTCAACGGATCGCGGAACGTGTCGTCAGCCGCGAAGTTCGACCGGACCGACGCGGCCAGCAGCATTGCAAAGGTGATGGCCAGGAACACAAATCGGGAACGTGGCTTGAGCATGTCGTGGTTCGCCGAGGTCAAAAGATTCGGATAAGGCGTCTTACGCCGGGTAGATGATAGACCAACAACGGAAAATCGCTCAATTCGAGACTCCCGCTTTGCTGAGATGCCGTCGAGCGGCGAAAGTAACGATCAGGAAAGAGATACAGTCAGGCGTTCTATTTTTGCGAGTGATTCGGTCTCCGCGCGTTTTCTCATTTCGGCTACAAGCCCGTCCCCTTCGACGCTCACCGTTCCCTCCTGCCATCTCACTGCGAGTTTTCATCGTGTGGCCTCAAAAAACGGCTCAGCGGGCAATCATTGTTGCTGGCTGTCTGGGCATGATCTATTTGCAACTGACGACTTCTCCAGCGACGGTGCAGTTTGCTCGCGCGCTGGGAGCGAACGGCCTGCACATCGGGATTCTCGGCGCGCTGCCGACGGCGATGTTGTTCATGCAGTTCGTTTCGGGCGTGCTCGTGAATCGGTTCCAGTACCGGCGGAAATTGTGGCTGACGGTCGGGCTTGTGCAGCGACTGGTGATGTTGCCGGCGGCGCTGGGACCGACGTTGTGGCCCGGCATCTCAGACGAGTTCTGGATTTGGACGCTCGTCGGACTGACGGCCGTGAATTACGGGATGGCCGATTTCTGTCATCCGCTGTGGATGTCGTGGATGGGAGATTATCTGCCGAAGCTGGGTCTCGGCCGCTTCTGGGGCCGCCGGCATTTGTGGATGCATTGGTCGGCAGCGGCAACGATCGGTTTGGCGGCGATCTTCATCTCGGCTCATTCAGACGGAATCAAGCCGGCATTCGCGGTGCTGGGAGTGATCGCGGCCGTGTGCGGAGTCATCGACCTGCTGTTGTTCCTGAAAGTCGAAGAACCGCCGGTGCGGCCTGCTCCGAGTCCGCGATTGCGAGACATCTTGTCGGCTCCGTTCCAGCAGCGTGAGTTTCGCCGCTTCATCGGTTTCAGTTGCTTCTGGCATTTCGCGGCGATGACCGGAGCGCCGTTCATCAGCTTGTTCCTGCTGGAATACGTCGGCATGGACCTGTTCCATGTGATGCTCCTATGGGCGACATCCTGGATCGGCGGAGCGTTGGCAGCCAGTCGCATGGGCTGGCTGGCCGACAAATTTGGACATCGGCCGCTGCTGGTGCTGTCGATCGCATTCAAATCGACGCTGATGATCGCGCTGCTGTTCGTGCCAGCGAATCCGACCGTCGCGTTCTGGATGCTGATCCCGGTGTTCATGCTCGACGCGCTGCTCAACGCGGGGATCGCGATCGCTCAGCACGGCTTTCTGCTGAGCTACTCGCCGTCGGAAAACCGAGCCATGTACATCGCCGCCGGCACCGCAATCGCCGGCATGGTTGGCGGAGCGACTTCGATTGGATCTGGCTTCCTGCTGCGATCACTGGCCGGCTGGGATTTTTCGTTTTTAGCCGTCGGCGTCTCGCACTTTCACGTCCTGTTTTCCGTCAGCGTGCTGCTGAGATTGCTCTCGTCGGTGTTGGTCCTGAGCGTGGAAGAACCCGAAGCGGCTCGCACTGGTGCGGTCGTCACACATCTCTGGCAGGCCGCTCAACGACGTCTGCTGCGACTGGCTCGCGCGACATGGCGAGTGGACACCGCCACGAAGTCACCAAGATTGTTGGCTGGCGAAACCGCACTGCCGCGCCGCCCTCGCACCCGCAAAGTCCCGTGGCGAGACATCGTCCAAGCGGACGACCCCAGCCACGAATCACGCACGACGGTGTGAACGTAGCCGCCTCGTTCCACGAGGCGGAGCTGTGAAAAGTCGACTCTCAATCGCTCTCAGAATGGTGCGTGTACTCGACATGCTTCGCCTCGCGGAACGAGGCGACTACGTTCACTTGTTCGAGTCCGCTCCGGCGGTCGCCATCGGCTTCTTCAAATCGAGCGCTTCCGGCAGCGCGGCTTTCACATCCTCAATCGACGCCGGGCGGCTGTGGACGAGTCCCTTCTTGTCGACCAGGAACATCGTCGGCAGCGAGATCACGCCGAACGCGAGGCTCGGCGGGCTTTCGAGTCCACCGGCTTCGTGAATCTGAGGCCACGTCATGCCGTTTTGCTGCATGTAGCCCTTCACGCCGTTGGGTGTATTGTCGAGATTCACGCCGATGACCTCGAAGCCTTGTGTGCGATACTGCTGATACAGAGCCTTCAATTTCGGCAGGTCTTCGAAACAGGGCTTGCACCACGTCGCCCAGAAGACGACCAGCACCGCCTTGTCGCGGTAGTTGCGGATATCGACTTTGCCGCCGTCCAAGCCAGCGAACGCCAGCGGCAGCGGCTTACCCTTCACGTCCAATCGAGTCATCGCGCCCGCCGCTTTGCGGCCGGCGGTCGTCTTCGGGTGATCCTCAGCCAGTTGAGCGAACCACTTACGAGCCTCACCCCCCTTCCCGGCGAATTCGAGGCCGGTTGCCAATTGGATCATCGCGTCGGGAGCGTCCTCGGCCTTCGGATATGCCTGGACGAACCCTTGCAGGTCTTTGATCCATTCTTCCTGGGCCTTCGCCTGAGCGGCACTCGTTTTGGCCGTCTGCACCGAGACCGAATACTCCGCGAGCATCCGCCGATAGCCGATGTACGGCGTCAACGGAGCACCCGCCTTGAGCTGCGGCTTGAGCTGCGTTTCCAACAACTTCAGTTGATCGAGTCCCCCTTCGTAGGCTCCGGTTTGCACGGCCGAGGTCAGCCCGTCGATGAGTTGCCGAATCCAATTCTCCTGGTCCTTCGGATCTTTCGCCGTCGCGCTGATGAGCTGCTTGAGAAGCGTCGCGCGATCGCCGTTGAATTTCACGAACGCCGCTGGTGACGCATCGGCCGTCGGAGCCTTGCCGTCGAGTTCTTGCAGTTGCTTGACCAGCGCCGCAACGCGCGGATCGGCATTCGCTCCGGGATTGGCCGCCGCCGGTGCGTCGCCCGTGCCGGACTGCGGGGGCTGCATCAGCACGCCCGCCGCGAGTTGCACTTGGTTTCCTTCGATCGGCTGCGGGATTTGTGTCAGTTTCCAGACGTCGCCGATCTTCACGATCTCGCCGATCTGCACCAGCAAGCTGTTGCGCGGCGGAGCGGCTTCGGTTTCGATGATCGCCATCGCGTTCTCGTACAGGATCAAATCGCCTGCGGCCTTGCCGTCGTCAGCCGGAATCATGCTGGGCATCGCGGACGCCGCGTCGAACCGCATCCAGCGAGACTTCGGCGTCAGCGACTTCGTCTTGCTCAGCACGTCGCGCAGCTTCGCCGCTGGGCTGCTGACGTTCGCCAGCATCTGTTTTTGAACCGACTCTTCAATCTTGAGCTGAGCCAAATCCTCGGCGGTGACCAGCACGAGCCGCAGCATGTCGGCATCGTTCGCCAACAGCGCGTTGACCGCGACTCGCGAGGCCTCCTCGGCAGAGAGCACTTTCCAGGTGTCGATGTTCTTGTCTTCGTTCGAGTCGATCCCCCACCGCGATCCCCCCATGTTGAGCCAGCGGAACTGGTCCGGCTTCTCGTTGAAGTTGCTGTCGATCTCCCGATAGACCTCGATGCCGTTGTTGTAGTACCGCCATTGATCGACGGTGTCGTCGTTGTTCGTGTCCACGAACCGCCGCAGCACTTGTCCGTTCGGCCCCGTGACCAGCCACGCCGATCCCTTGCCGAGCTTCTCCGGTTTGACCGTGCATTTCGCGTACTCGGCCGGTTTGGGAGTCTCGATCTCGACATCCCGTTGCCGAGGGACAAACTTCGAGAAAACAAACTCCGGCGTCGGCCCTTCGGAACGCAGGGTTCCCGCCGACAGGCTCAACAATCCGGCGACGAACGCACTCCAAGAAAATCTGCGACGACACATTTTCGGCGACTCCGTTCCGACAAGATCACGAATCCAATTTCCAATCGGCGGGAATCTAACCCTGCCCGAAAATCGTGTCAGCACGAGTTTCGGCCGGGTTTTACGAACGATAGGGGTAGGAACGACTGATTGAGTTCAGTCGCCCCTCCCTCCGAACCGGACGGGCGGGTTTCCCGCATCCGGCTCTCCGGTTGATGGTCTTACCTGCGAGAGGATTGAACGGCCAGAGCATGGGCGGTCGTC